>JAEEVK010000162.1 GCA_016287095.1 Lachnospiraceae bacterium | reverse complement strand
CCTTCCCGCAGGTTTTTGTCCATCATTGAAGTCCCTGCTTCCTCAATGATAAATACAGGTTGAAATAATGCATAAAGAGCCCATAATCTCTTTATTTTATAGGAAAATATTATACAACAGAACAGGCTTGGTTACAAGGTTTTAAAACAGAAAAGCCATTGCATAACAATTATAAAATGTTTTTTTCATAACAAAAACACCTGCCGTTTCCGACAGGTGCCTGCATATTTTGCCACTATTTTGCTAAAAGATATCTCCCTACAGTGCCTTAATAAAAAATCTGTTCATCGTTGAATGAACCACTTCCTTCGGTCTATCGATCTCCGTGTACCCACATTTCTCGTAAATATGGATCGCCGCCTGAAGATTGTCATGTGTTTCAAGGTAGGCTTGCTTATACCCCGCTTCCCGCATTTTATCCTCAATGAATCTGACAAGCTCATAACCGAGCCCTGAACCCTTTGCAGAATCTGCAAGATAAAGCTTCTGAAGCTCCGCTGTATCCTTCATCGGCTCAAAGCCTGCAAATCCGATCCCGCCAATAACCTTCCCGTTATCATACTCGATCACATAATACCCGCGGCCTTCATCCCCGTAATAATCATACAGGTGATCCAGTCCCTCATCAAAATATACAGTACCGGGGATATCAAGCCCAAACTGCTTCAGGTTATCCCTGACAAGAGCGGCAACAGCTTCATTGTCTGCTTCCGTCATTTCTCTATACTTCAACATCTTCATCATAATCGTTCACCTGACAGCAAAAGACATTTAATCCAATTTAACCTTCTATCCGAGAAAATCATTTAAATAACTCTTCACCAGTTATAATTGATTGCAATTCTCCCGTATACTCATTTTCTACCACACCATAATTGGTGATCAAAGTAGCATGAATAGCATGTTTAGTTCTGCTATCAATAAGATAGTCCGATATCTTACGCTTCATATCTCTGTCAAATTCCGCGTTAACATGATAGTCTGCTTTTGAATACTTGGTTTCACACACGTTAGTAATCTGATCGTCTCTAACAATCAACAGGTCTATTTGAGATCCTTGTAACCCTTTTCCCTTATCTGCTTCACATTGCCATGCATTGACTTTTGCATGCACACCGGCTATCCCCAAAGCAGCCTTAATCTGAGGTATATGCTCAAGACACACACGTTCAAAAGCCACCCCACTCCATGCGTTTATTTTGGGACTGTTATTATGAACTTGCCAATAATGCTCATCATATGTGTTTTTCTTTAAAAATCTCAGATAAAAAAGTGTATAGTTGTCTATCAATTGGAAAATTGCATTACGTTCCTTATAACCATCAGGTATATATCTCCGTATAAATCCGCAGTCCTCCAACTCTCTTAATTTTTTAGAAAATTCGCCTGAACTGGCAATTCCGGTTTTCTTACATATATCTGCTCTGCTGATTCCTTTGTTCTCAGCACTTAATGCTTCTATTATCTTTATATACTGATCCGGTTTTTTAAATAGAGCTCTGTACAGGTTCGTATACTCTTTTCGAAGCGGTGCATCCTCCGCAAAAAAGAGTTCGTCTATATTCTGTGGAAGACTCTTTCCTTTCTTCAGTAAACTCCAGTAATATGGAACCCCACCCATGATCATGTAACACTGTATGATCTGATGTCTGTTTAACAGTATTTTTTTAGTACGAAGATACTCCTCACATTCTTTCAATGTGAATGGTTTCAGATGAATCTGTCCCGTCAGTCTGTTGTGAAATCCTCCCTTGTCATTCACTATTTTTTCCATGATCCAATAAGTAGCGGATGCACAGATGAGCAAGATTACATCTTTCTCCTTCCTTGCTGTTACCCAGCCATTCCAAAAATGCTCAAGTTCAGTTACAAGACCGCTGTCTTTGGTATCCATCCATGACAGTTCATCAATAAATATGACCTTCTTCTTTTCTTTTGACTTTTTTATTACCTCTTTAAGCCCATTAAAGGCCTCTGCCCAGGAATTAAGTCTTCTGCCATGATCATATCCGGCCGCTGATAATGATTCATTAAACTTATCCAGCTGCTCTTGTTTCTGCGTTTCAGCACTCTTTTTCTCATCATTGCCTACTCCGGTATGCTGAAATGTAAACTCATATCCAAAGCTTTCTCGAATCAGATATGTCTTTCCAATCCTTCTTCTCCCATAAATCGCTATAAACTGAGATTCTTCCTCGCTTTTTAGCGATCTTAGATATTTGATTTCCTCTTCTCTACCTATCATATATTCCCGCCTTTTCTTCCATAACGCAACAGTTCGAGCAAGTTGTGGAAATTTTATATCCCTACTGTAACACAACCGAATGCCTTTGTCTACATTTTTTCCATAACCACGCCTTTCGGTGTAGTTGTGGAAAAAATGCACGTAAGACTATTATTCACTCCTCTCTGCCCTTGTTCGATAATACTGGAATCATATCTGTAATATCACTCAAATTGCGAAGCTACCAGTTTAAGGTTGTTCCTTATCGGCAGATGCTGAGGACATATTCTTTCACACTTGCCACAGCTAATGCAGTCCCCAGGCTTACCATATACCTGAGTAAGTCGGTCATAGTACTCACCCTGAGGGGTAAATGGTTTCCCTTTATATTCCTGCATCTCAGCATTGTAGACAGAGAAATACTTTGGTATCGGAATGTTTTTAGGACATCCGTCCACACAGTATGCACATCCTGTACACGGTATGGCTATGCTCGAGTTGATCACATCCGTTGCCTTCCTGATTATCTCCATCTCTTCATCGTTAAGCGGAGTAAAATCCTTCATATAACCGGTATTATCCTTCAACATATCCATGTTTCCCATACCGGACAGAACCATCTTTACATTTGGCTGACTTGCTGCAAATCTGATGGCCCATGATGCGATTGACATATCAGGCGCATAATCCTTAAACAGCTTTTCAACCTCCGGCACTACGTTAGACAGTGTTCCACCTTTGACAGGCTCCATGACGATCACGGGCTTACCGTGTTTTTCGCATATCTCATAACACTTTCTTGACTGTATTACCTCGCTCTCCCAGTCAAGATAATTGATCTGTAGCTGAACGAATTCCACTTCAGGGTGCTCTGTAAGTATCCTGTCCAAAAGATCTGCTCTGTCATGATATGAAAAACCCATATGCCTGACACATCCTGCTTTCTTCTTTTCTGCCAGCCATTCGAAGCAGCCGAATTTCTGATACTTCTTATAATGATCCTCTCCTAGGTCATGAAGAAGGTAGTAGTCAAAATAATCTACTCTTGTTTTCTCAAGCTGCGTGGTAAATACTTTCTCTCTTTCTTCCTCACTGTTAAAGAATCCTGAGTGGAGCTTGGTGGCCAAGGTAAACTCATTTCTGTCATGTCTGCTTACAAGGGCTTCCCCGGCAGCATCCTCACTCTTGAACCCGCAATACATCCACGCTGTATCAAAGTAAGTAAAGCCTTCGGATATAAAGTAATCCACCATCTTCTTGGTAAGCTCGATATCGATGTTTCCAAACTTACCGGATGTTGCCAGTTCGGGAAGCCTCATCATTCCGAAACCGAGCTTCTTCGTGTTTTCACTAAAAGCATTCTCCATGTCTCCTCCACCTTTCTTTATTATTTACCGAATTTCTCCGCATCCAGCATCTTTGCTATCAAATACCATATTTACCGCTGATATATTTTCCAAGATATAGTATTTTTGTTCTTTTCAACATTTTTAACGGTAAATGCGGTCTTTGTGTTAATTCAAACGTCTTTTGCAGGTCTTGCGCCGCCACACTCGCAACAGAAATTTCCCTTGTTTTTGGATCCGCATAAAGGACATGTCCATTCTGAGCCATCACTTACGACGGGATTATCTGCAGAAGCCGGTTTTTGAGCTTCTGTCGTATTAGCCATATCCATGAACATACCCATGAACCCGTTAAGGCCTGTAAAACCTGTATTATGAGGTGTCATAACCGACTGCGCTTCCATGAGGATATTCACATCATGTTCCGGCATAGTAAAAGAAATATGTATAACACTTCCGTATTTTACTTCAAGATCCGGCGCATTCACTGTCACATGGTAGCTTGTATCGCTGCCAACCGCCCAATAATCCACCTCCACACGCTCACCCGGCCTATAATACACACGATCATCTTTGTATTTATAGCCAATAGACGCAGGTGAAACCATGTATGTGCCTTCGGGCTTTGAAGGAACAGTATCAAAACACACATGATCCCAGCCAAAGTCTGTCGGCTGCTTGATAAGTTCATTCATTAGTTCTTTGTGCATTTTTTCCGAATCTTCGGTCAGTACTTTTGAAAAAATATCGGTTTTTGCCTTTATACCGCAGTTTTTAAGTTCGGTACTGAAAAATTCATCAAGACCCTTGAAATGAAACCGCACGATTGACTGCCCTTCCGGCCAGTTTTTAAAACATTTTTTCAGAATTTCAGAACAATTACTTTTTATGTATAAGCTTACTTCCTCGTCATTTGCATATCGGCTGTGATCATAGTCCGATATTTCACATTTACCCGCAAAACGAGCCTCAAGATCGATATCCATAACATTTTTGCCATATTCACAGTATTCCCTGAAAGTCACCGGCTTCGGTGTACCGAATTTTACCTCAAACATAATCTCCTCCCCCATATAATAGTATCTATTTCTTAAATTCCTTGTACTTATCTTCATTAAAGATGATCAGCATCTCGATCTCAGGAGCCGTGAATCTTAAAAATATTGCTTATCACGTATCCTTACTTTCCGTTCATCCCCCTAAGTCCGCCGCTCAATCACCACTGACAGATTCG
>JAEEVK010000004.1 GCA_016287095.1 Lachnospiraceae bacterium | reverse complement strand
GATGGACGAAGCAAAAAACGGGGATATGCAGGCGCTGGATATACGTTCCATGAGTGATATGGACAGTAATGCATCCTTAGCAGAGAGGATTAAGCATGAAGATTTGTTTTCGATAGTAGAGACGAGCTTTATCCCCTACGGTTCGGAGTCGGATCTTTATACCGTCCTCGGTAATATCTTATCTTCCAGGCAGATAAAAAACAGTGAAACAGGTGAGCTGATCTGGATCTTGAAGATAGTCTGCAATGATATCCCGATGGAAGTTGCCATAAATGCTGAGGATTTGATGGGATTTCCTTCACCGGGCATGAGATTTAAGGGTGTTATCTGGATGCAGGGAGAACTGGTAGACTAAATGAAAAATAAACGGGTTAAGGAAAAGAGGATAGGTTACCGGCAGGTTTTTCTGATGATATGCACTGCCTTTTGGTGTATCTATCCTTTTATCGCAAGACTGGTCATAAAGAAAATACCTGATGTAGAAGCAAAGTTCTTTTCAAACACTAACGGATTGATAATAGATCTTCTCCTTTTCTCAAAGGAGGTTGCGCTTGTTATATTTACAGGCGGCATAATACTTTACTTTCTGGGAGAGAGGATATTTCCGGACCGTATTGAAAAGATTGATAAAACACGGATAAAAAATCTTAAGCTTCCTTTGATCTGCATTGGGGTTTATGCTGCATTTTCTGTATTGTCATTTATACTTAGTGACTATAAGGAAACTGCCTTATGGGGAGCAAATTCGGAATACGAAGGACTGCTGGCCATACTTTGTTATTTAGTGGTTTTTGTATTTGGTCTGTATTTCTTAAAACCCAGACCGGATCAGAAAAAAGCTCTGTCAGCAAAAGATATTTTCGGTACCGGTATAGTGATAGTGAGCGTGATCACTGCAGTGCTGACTCTGATAGAAATATATTATAAACCGATACTTGAGATACCTTTTATGCAGGATCTTATTTCTTCATCGGAAAATCGGAGTATAGCAAGAAGTATAAAGAATGAAAACTTTATCGGTCAGATATGTCTTACATTTAATAATCCGGGATTTTTGGGAGGATTCTGCGCATTGCTTTTACCGGTTTCCTTTGTGATATCTCTGGAAGGAAAGGCGGTTAAACGCTGGATAGGCATTGTTTCACAAGGAATACTGATCCTGGCTGTAAAGTGGTCTGACTCTAAAGTGGCGATGGCTGCACTCATTGTCTTTTTCCCGATAACCGCGATTCTTTCTTATATATATATAAGAAGAAACGGCATAAAAAAGGATGGACAGGCATCAAATACAGACTACAACAGTAGAACGAAAAAGAATCTGATCGTTGGTTTCTTCGCTGTAATAGCTATAGGCGGGATAATGATCCTTATGCCAAAGGTGCTGCCGACATATTCTTCCAGAGTAAGGCCGGAAGGTACTGATACTGCTAACTCTGTGGAACATGCAGGATCGGTTAACGCTAATGATGATAAGGGAGAGACTTCTGGATTATATAAATTGAGTAAGGCTACCTTGGAAGACGGTGTCTTAAATCTCTGGTCAGGCGATGCACTTTTAAAGGTAAAGGTTGATACAGGAAAACTTCATGACTGTTATGTGGATTATGATACAAGTGATTTTGCGGACTGCCTGATATTTAGTGATGGAACAGATGTTATCGAAGGAAGATATCCCACTGTATTAAAGGCCACAAACATAAGGGAAGAGAAGCAGGGTTTTAAGCTGCAAGATGAAAGATACAAAGCCATTTCAGTATCTGTTGATAGAGAGTTGATTATTTTTGATTTCGGATATAAGGGTACGGTTGAGTTTTATATCACCGATAAGGGCATAAGGATATTCGGACAGGGTAGCTCGCTTTTGGAGGAAATCCCTCAGCCCAGGCTCACTGGTCTTGAAAAGATATATTCCTTTGGTACAGGCCGCGGTTATATATGGGCACAGGCTTTACCCATCATCAAGGATTCGTTGTTAGTTGGCGGAGGAAACGGTACATTTGCGTTCAGATTCAGGCAAAACGAGATAGTCGGCCTGCTTAATACTCATGGGAGCTGTAAATACGTTATCGACCGTCCTCACAACTGGTATATCCAGATAGCCTGCTCGGCAGGTGTACCTGCGTTGATAGCGGTTTTAGTATTGTTTATCACATATATATTTGGTTTTTTAAAAACGTATAAAGTTATTTGCACCGGCAAATCCGATGGAAAAACAGGTACAACAAAAGAAAACGGTATCGGTTCCAAAATAGAATTATTCGATATCGGCCTCTTTGCCGGATTGGTTGGTTTTATGGTCTGCGGACTTATCAATGACAGTTGTATAACAGTGAACCCGATGTTCTGGCTGTTCCTTGGCTGGGCGGTTGGCAGGCTAAAAACAAAACTTGACTAATACTTAAAAGTATGGTAAGATACCTATGTTTTGGGGATAGACTCCGAAAGAGAAGTCCGCGTAGCTCAGCAGGATAGAGCGACCGCCTCCTAAGCGGTAGGTATAACCTGTAAACCCGCTTATTTACTGCATTCTCATTCATGTCAACTGAGTGAGTTTGAGTGAGTAGTTTATAAAAATACTTGTTAACTGAGAATGAATTTCATTCTTTGTTATAGAGAAGTCCACGTAGCTCAGCAGGATAGAGCACACGCCTCCTAAGCGTGGGGTCGAGCGTTCGAATCGCTTCGTGGACGTCCGAGGAGTCTGTTAAGGCTCCTTTTTATTTATAATATTTTTGAGTTCTTCAAGACGATTATCATTGGTCACAGAATAAAATCTCGAATTAGTTTCAGGTTCATGCCCCATAAGTAACGCTCTGTCTATTGATGATTTAATTCCTTTCTGATAAAGGTTGGTATTATAATACTTACGAAAAGCAGTATTACATTTAGGTTTGCATCCTAATTTTTTGCAGCGCCTACGTAAGTTCTGAGCGTAACTATCTTTTTTTATCCATTCCGAGCTATAGGGGTCATGAAATAAATACTCTGAATCCCCTGGAATTTCCAAAGCCAGTTTAATTAATCGCTTAGCTTCATCTGTCAATGGTATTTTTCGTCCATTTTGGGGATGCAATCTTTCATTTTTTGTATATTGCACCTCTACGAGTTCTTTTCCTTGTCTTTTTTGCTGACGATGTATGTGTATATAACCATTCTCAAGGTCAACGTCTTCTTTATGAACTGCAGGCAATTCACCCGTACGCGTGTTGATTTCTGGTTCTATCAGTGACATTATAACACGTGGGTTATCCATCTTGTCTTGTGCATCTTCTCTAATTATATCAACATCTTTCTCAGAAAAGACAGTTTCTTCGTTAGATTTAATGGTAATATTGCAAAAATGGTAATAATCCTCTTTTGATAAATATATCATAGGGTTTTCACGGCAAATCTTTTTACGTATCCCGTATTTAAATACTTGATCAATTAATTCAAATACTCTCTTAAAAAGATTTTTAGAAGGATATTCAGGTAGAAAATCGGAAACGATAAATCTCTGAATAGATTCATCCGTTAACTCGTTTATTTTTGTTTCACGAATTTTTTTTGAAACGTGAGCAAAATTACCCCTATCTGTTTGGATGGTATGGTCGTCCCTATGTAAACAGCTTAATTTATATTCCATCAACATTTCAAAAGCTTGTTCTAAGGTTATGTCTTTCTTAAGAAGTTCGTAGAGTTTGTCATATACTTTTTCTTCTGTAGTAGCTTCCACCGCCTTTCTTTTGCCATCCACATAGATATATGTCTTATACCAGACACTTTTCCAATTGCCATTTGGCTGCATCTCCGTTATTTTATGCGTATGATGAGCCTTAACATATAATATTTTTTCTGCCAAGTTTTCCATTTTTTTTATACTTGCTGCGGCAGTTTCCATATCACTAGGTTTTAATTGTAATAAGAATTTTGGCAATTGTAAAGAGTCATTTATTAGGAGTGTGATAAAGTTATCAATGGATGGATTGCTCATTGTATCACCCTCCTTTCTTCAATGATTTTTAAAAACCTCTTTCCTTGATATAAGCCATATTGCTGAAAATTAATGAATAGATGTTGATGGGTAACGTTATTCTTTTTCTTTTGTCTCGTTTGCGTCCATAAAGGCTTCCAAATCTTTGCGTGATATTCTGTACCTACCGTCAACACGGCAGGATCTTAGTCTTTTGGACTTGATTTTAGAATATATAGGGCCTGGACTCTTGTACTTAAGTATCTGCATGACCTCTGCGATAGAATAATAAATTGGATTACTTTCGAGATTCATTTAGGTGGTTCACCTCCTTTCTGAGAAAAAATGAACTGGCAAGTGATTTGACAGCAAACACTTACGACGATAGGAATTTGCTTGAGAATAACTTAACACATAAAAGCAATAATTACAATAAGCACTAACGCTAATATGATATTAGCACTAACTATTATAATTTTCAAGCACTTTTTTATATTTTTTATGTTTTTTTGCTATTTTAGTTGTTTTAAGCTATTTTCTTATAAATTGAAGTATGTTATAATCAGTTAAGGATAGAAAACACTAACGGGTTTATAGATTGGATGGTAGTTTGTCATGGCATTTCACAAGAATACAATTAGTCAAGAGGATTCTAATGTCCCTCAGGGTTCTATAGGATCGAAAATTAATAAATTTAGAGAGCTTAGAAATTTATCACAAAAGGAATTAGGTGTATTGTGCGGCTTTAAGGCTTCAGGTGCTGATGCAAGAATAGTACAATACGAAAAAATGAAAAGAGTACCGAGCAAGGAGACTCTTGAAGATGTTTCAAAAGCATTGGGCATATCGAAGTATGCTCTTTACGATTTGGATCTTGCTCCGGTTGAGCAGATGTTCCAGCTATTTTTTGATCTAAGCTATCTACATGGACTAGTGCCGGTTATGGTTGATGACAAGATTTATCTTGGTTTTGAGAATGATGATAAAGAATATGAGGATAAGATTGAGCCATTTCTTAAGCAATGGTACGATGCCAGATTGATGCTTGAGGAGACTTTAGCAGAGGCTTCCACTGATGAAGAAAAAGAGATAAACAATGATTTTGCTTTGTGGTGTGCAGAATATCCTTATGGTCAAAAAGCACAGTTTGGAAATTATCGTGATATTAAGAAGATGGAAGAACTGCAAAAGGAAATGGATGAGTTAAATGCCAAGATTCATTCTGCCGAAGAAGAAAGAAAAATAAAGCAGGCAATAGATAAAATGAAGCCTGTTGTTCTGAACGAATACAAACCTATAGAAAAAGCATCAGATTTTTGCTTCATTTTATTAAGGGCACTTGAAGCTGGATTGGTAATAGAATGGCATGACAAAGAGAGAGGGGTCCTTTTCTATGATGCTGATAGGACATTTACTCAAGAATTTTCCTTTAAAACCAGCAACATACTTAGCACTCGTGAAACGAAAACCGCATTTACAGAAATATCCTGTGCGATAGAAACACTTGAACAACAATATGAAGTAATGATTGAGAAAAGAATAACTTCTATTAAAAACGAACTGTGGTTAGATTATTATTTTCATACAAAAGTACTGGATATGTTTTGCTTTGTCCATAAAGTTTGGAGCGATATGTGTTTATTGGCTGAAACAAAACGAAATAAATCAATCCCCGATTCTGAAAAAGTCATAAAGGAAGAAGCGTTCAGGAAAATGATTACAGGTGACAATGACTTGATATTGCAAAAACCATTTACTTTTTAATCTAGTAGAATTTTCCCGAAACACTAAACTATAAAGCAGTCAATCATATTTGGTTGGCTGCTTTTTTGTATTCACTAATCTTGATTGCTAAACGTATAACAGAAAAGGCTTGACAAATATCAGTAAACTTGGTATTCTTGTATCAGTAAACTTGGTAAAGGATGGTAAGGGTATGAAAAACGATGATATATTGAATGCTGTACAGGAAGGACCGGTAAAGGGTGAGTATGAGAATGCAGTCACCCGTTCGGCACTGCACATCGCAATAGCCGTTGGTATCGCGTGTGCGATAATCATGACCATTATAGAATGGTTTGTGTTTAAGAAATTTGATTTTGGAAAACCATTCCTCATAGCCCTTACCTCAGGACTTACCGATATTTTGGAGTGGAAATGTAACAAAACGAAGAAGATGCTCGTTAAGGGAATATGCACGCTTCTATTTGCAGCATTCCTTCTGCTCTTGTATATCGCGGTACTTACGGGGGTAGCATAATGGCAAGGAAGGTTGTTTTTTGCAACAAAATTAGAGAGCTGAGAACACAGAAAGGGCTCTCACAGACAGAACTGGCCAAAATGTCCGGCACTACTCAGAATACCATAAGTTCGTTGGAAACAGGGCAATTTTCACCCACGGCGTATCTTTCCGGGCTTATATGTATGGCTCTTGAATGTAAATGGGAAGACTGCTTTTATTATATCTTGGAGGAAAACGATGGGAAATAGTGGATGTAAATACAAAGACGAGCGCGTATCTCTGACAGAAGCGTTTGATGACAGATCCCAAAAGATTCTCTCATGGGATGAGGTAAAAGAGTTATGGGGCAAAGAAGGAAAGTTCTTGGTAAGATGCCCAGAATGTTCCGAGAAGATCACTCTGGTCAACGGCGAAATGCGCAATGGCTTCTTTAAACATTTCCACACTGGTGAACAAAAACAGATAGAAGGAAGACGTAATGTGGGAGGCGGTACAAGTGCATGGCACCATAGGTGGCAGATGCGCTTTCCTGGACAAAGGGAAAAACAGCTCACACACGGCGAAGACCGTGCGGATGTACTTCTTAAAGATAAAAAGATTGCTGTTGAGCTTCAGAAATCGGATTTTACCGGAACGGAAACAGATACCTGTAAGAAAAGGACAGCTTACTGGAACGGTAAGGGGTATAAAATTGTGTGGGTATTCGCATGGGATGGAGGCAGCGAGTTTGCAGGATATTTCCCGAGAGGTACAGGCAGGGACGGAAATGAGCAAACAGTCATGGAACTTCCGGAATATACGAAGCTGTTTGGAGAGCATGTTATCAGCCGTGAGAATGTAGAAATTCATTTCCTGTCGCTTGATGGCTCGTTCGGATTTGAGTTTCTGCCCGAGGTGCTGGACAAGAAAGAAAAAGTAGTGCGTGGGAAGATTATTCCATCATACTTTCAGTCATTTGCTCCGGCTTATAGACCTGAGTTTGGGAAGATCAGAGGCAAGGAGGTTTATAATTCCCACTTAAAAGAACCGATTGTTGAACCTATTGATATAGAGCTCTTCTATCAAGCTATGAAGGACTATGCGGACAAAATAAAAACATATACAGTAAAACCGTGTATGGTAAAGCCACAAGAAAATCTTCTTCAGAAGAAATTCACTCTCTATGAACTTATACAAAAGTCATTGAAAAAAGGGATTAAGGTTCTTATTGTACAACGCATGGATAGTCATGGAACCGTAAATGGCGAATATAAGGTGTATCCACAGGATTACGAATACTTTATTGAAAGATATGCAAAATATCCGGCATATACATTCCGGATCAGAGGGAAAGTCAGAAAGAGTGATTACAGAAGAACCGATGGTGGAGGATATATCGCAACGGATGACATCTATTTTCCAGATAAGTATATTTGGAAGCCGGAATGGGCGGTAACTAATGATGACAAGAACGTAGGGATAGAGGAATTTTATAAATAAAGAAGAGTGCTGTCTATGGAGATTACAGAAAGCAAGAAGGACAAAAATATCAATAAAGGCCAAACCCGCTGGCTGAAGCTACGAACCTTTTCGCTAACGGTGAATCGTCGAGATTTCTGAGTATCGGACGCGATATTGGAAAGTTCGGGAGAATATGCGTCTGAACATGTCCTCAACAACAGAGTCCTGACGAATCTGTCATATATAACATCCTTTGTTTCGCCAGTAATGATTTTATATTGGTTTTCAGTATAGCCAGACTTGTTAACCTTTTTCAGATAATCAAGCCTTGGCAATACTTTCTGAATAACATCAGTATCATCAGCTTTCAAAGCCTTATCATAGATTTCTTGAAAAGCATCTGGTCTCACAACCTTATAAACAGGTATAATGCCATTTAATATTTTAGTTTCGTATTTAGTAGATTTCATATCGGCAATCCTTCTTGAAACTAATATACAAGTTGAAATTGCTGTGGACAAGTACAAGTATGCGAACGGACAAAGGGAGTCATCCATCACGGATAACTCCCTTTTCGTAAATTCTTCAATAGTATTATTTCCGCGGAACTCCACCAGATTTGAAATATTCGCTGAGGCTGTCCTTTTTTTGCGGGAATACTTAATCTTCTTCAAAAAATTTATAGGCTGGGGTGTTAAGGGCTTCAGAAATATCGAATAAAGTATCGATTGAAATAGTCCGGTTCACATTTGGAGCTTCAACTGCTCCGATGAATGCAAGGTTTTTGTCGATTTTCTCCGCAAGCTGCTCCTGTGTTAAACCTTTTAGTTTTCTGTAGTATGCAATCTTTAGCCCTATGACTTTATATTTTTGTAAGTATATTTCTTTCATATCGAACCTCTTTCTTTGGAAAACAGGACTATGTGATGTGTTGGCCATTTTACGGTGCCGATTTATTCTTTTAATATTGTATAGAAAAAGATTGACAATATGAATTTGCTATGATACAACATATATTGTATTATATACAATAAATAGTAGTTTAAATTTTTAAGAACTGTAGGGAGGAAAAACTATTATGGGGAAAAAACTTATTAAAACATTGATCTGTTGTGTGGCTTTGTTGATAGGTGTATCTTTATCTAATGCGGTTGTAGTAAGCGCGAAATCTTCCGGGAAATCTGCTGACAATTATGTTTCTTTATCTTATGGGAAAGCTGAAAAAGTGATTTTGGCTTCTTCTTATGAAGATTTCAAAGATAAGATAGAGATGGGGGCATCGCCTTTATTTATTCCTGCTAATAACAATAAATATTTTAATCAAGACTTTTCAGTAACATTTAATGAACCTGGATATATTCTTTTGAGAGGAACGGGAATCTATGGAAGTTCTTATATTAATATATTCAGAGACTCTTCAAAAACTACAAATGTTCTTGAAAATAAACTTGGAGAGAAAACAGCATATAGTAATATGCCGGTTGAAGCAGGAACATATTACTTTTCGTTATATGAGCTGAAAAGTATTTATATTGGATTTGTTCCAGGAAGTGAAAAATGCAGCATTAAGGGTACAAAGCAGAAAAACGGCAGGATATATTTGGATATCACATCCCTTGATAAGAAAGCTAAGATCAAAGCGACTGCCGTGGATGGAACAAAATCAGCGGCAAGCTGCTACAATAACAACTGGTTAAAGGGTGATTATGATAGCACCAATACAGATTCCGTAGCAAGCATCCTGCTTCCGGAAGCCGGTGATTATACTGTTATGATAGAGACGGAATATAATAGCGACTGCCATAACAGGTTTGTATATCATATTAATACAGAGGATTTGACAGGAAGTACAACTAAATTAGAGACACCTATCAGCCTTTTGGCAGGAACAAATGTAATAGTCGGAAAAGCAGAGCCAGGATCAATGGTATATGCCACTTATAATAATTCAGATTACAGCGTTAAGACCGATGCAAATGGCGTATACCGCCTGAAGGTAAAATCCCTGAAAAAGAAAAAGACTGTTAAGATGTGGCAGGTTGTAAATGGTGAGAAAACAGCAGAAGGTTCTTTTAAGGTTGTGACAAAATACTAATACAGTAAGAAAATTTCTTTATAGATTGAAAAACTGTTTTGAGAAAGCACTCCAATGGGGTGCTTTTTTCGTATGGATAATATTACAATTTAAAAGGTATTATAATGGTGCAGGTGGAAATGTCCAAGGGATGTTTTGAAGAAGCAGAATGATAGGAGCCTGTAATTAAGTATTAAAGATTAATTAGGGAGGGAAAAGGCAAGTTATGGTGATCTTATCGGATTGGAAGGAGGAATACAAGGGGGAAAATATGCTATGGATAATCAGCAATGAAGAACCTACTTGCCCTGCATGTAAAAGCAGACTTGAGAAACATGGCTGGATATATCGTATCAAAAGATTTGCCGGAAACCTGAAAGGATGGCGCAGGATTGAAGTCAGGAAATGTACAAATAGGAAATGTGGAAAGAAACACCGGCTTCTTCCGGATGATCAGGTACCATACAAGCATTATGAAGCGGCACTGATCGAGAGAGTCATAGCAGATAGGCTTACAGAGAATGAGATTCTGGAGACAGAGGACTATCCTTGTGATTCCACCGTAAAAAGATTGAAAACATGGGCAAAAAGTATCATGTACGATAAAGAGCAATGCCTTAAGGCTATACTGATTGCGCTACTTAAGACATTTTATATACATGGAAACCATAAATGTACCATTGCGAGGTGTATAAGCCCAAAAATTAGGCAGGAAAGGGATATGTTTTCGGACGAAAGTATTGAGTGGAAAGGGACGAGATTTATGCCATCTTGGACACATCCCCCTACTTTGCTTTGATTTCGGGAATAGCCATGTAATAGAATACATTGAAAGAAAATAAGTCAGGAGCATGGCAAATGGATGGGGTTAAAGAAAAAGATGATAAATATTTGCGGTCGAGAAGAACTCCGGGAGAGCTTATAAAAGCAAGGCGGAAGGAACTTGGCTGGGTGCAGGACGACCTTGAATGGAGAAGTGGAGTCTCAAAGACACAAATAAGCCGCATAGAAAGGGATATGGTAAGCCCAGAGCTAGATACTATAACCAAGCTGGAGGAGGCTCTGGGGATTTCTTTGTTGAAAGAATTTGCGGAATTTGAAAAGACTGCCCAAAAGAAGGATGGCGGGAAAACAAGGATACGGAAAGCATTATGCGATTTTGAACTGGAAATAGAAGGAATGGATCTGTCAGATGAAGAAGTCAGATCAATTCTTGGAAAAGCCCTGTTCATGGCTGGTTATATAGAAAAAAATAAAAAATAATCTCAAAAAACGTCTTTGAGGACAATTTATTGTCTTGATGGCTGTGGTGTTTTACATGAAAAGTAATATAATTGCAGTCAGCTATAAAAATTGCTACGAGGGAAGGGTGTTATGGAAAAAACAGTTGTTATATTGGATGAGGGATCGGTCATGGCGGAGACCGGAAGTGAAATCACTGTCAGTCCGGATAAAGAGCAGAGCGCGCGTATAGATACGCAGAATATTCTGAGACGACATATAAAGGAAAACCCGAGGAAAAAGCAGCTTGCAAGGCATATGTTATGGCTGGACAGTTTGCAACATGAATATCCCATGCCGTATCATCCTTTCAAGGTGGGAGTGTATATCCGGTATTATAATCAGACCAGACATGAGGATTATCTGGACAAGCATATCCAGCAGTTCAAGGATGATATAGCTCTTTGTAAGAATTGGACTCTTGTTGGTTTTTACGTAGACAGGGGAATGACAGCACCACGTATGGAAAGTTCAAAGGAATGGTGCAGGCTGTTAGCAGATTGTATGTCCGGAAAAGTTGACCTTATAGTCACACAGAAGGTAAGTAATGTGTCAAATGATGCTGATGAATTATCGGTCGTTGCAAGGATTCTTGCAGCACAGAAGCATCCTGTGGGAATGTATTTTATTTCTGAGGATATATTTACGTTGGCATCATATTATCTGCAAGACATGTTTGATTTCAATATGCTCCCGAAAGGAATTGAACCTTTGCCGGAGGATGAGCTGGACTTGCCAATGTTTTATGAAGGAGGGGGGACAGGCCTGTCAGAAAAAACTAATCCTGAAAACAGCCTGACTGATAGCGATGCTGGTGTTGGGCTTGTTGAAAAAGGAGGATCAGCAGATGCATGAATACTCGAAGGAACAGCAGAGAGAGCGTGTTAGGCAGAGGGTAAAGTCAGCGAATGTTTCAGGCAGTCATACATATTATCCCGGGAAAGAGAACAGCAACTATGTCGACCGGGATTCGTTTCAGAGAGTAGGAATTTATGCTAGGGTTTCCACTGATAACCCTGCCCAGACATCATCATTCGAACTTCAGCAGAAATATTATGAGGATATGGTATCCCGTAACCCAAACTGGACATTGGTCAAGATTTATTCAGATGAAGGAAAAAGCGGGACTACGACATCCCATAGGAAAGGATTCCGTGAGATGATGGATGATGCGACAAGTGGAAAACTTGACCTGATTATCGTGAAAAATATCAGCCGCCTGGCGAGGAATGTGGTTGACTGCCTTGTGACCATTAGGAAGCTACGCGAGAAAAAAGTGGGTATACTATTTGAATCGGAAGGAATATATACCCTTAACACTGACTGTGCCATGGCTTTGTCATCCCAGGCGATGGTTGCAGAACAGGAATCCAGGGTTAGGAGCAGGAGCATGGAAACATCGCTACGTATGCGACTTGACCATGGGCTTCCGTTGACACCTGAACTGCTGGGGTTTTATAAAGACAACGACGGAAAGCTTAGGGTGAACCCTGAGATGGCGGATATCCCAAAGCTGATTTTCTACATGTATTTGTATGGGTATTCCACAAAACAGATAGCAGACACTCTGATAAGGCTTTCTAAGAAGACTTACCTTGGCAACATTAACTGGACTGCAAACGGTGTGGCCAGGATCTTAAGAAATGAACGATATTGCGGGGATGTGCTTACAAGGAAAAGATATAAGGTGTTCGCACCCGATGCAGATGAACAGAAGACTTTCAAAAATAACGGGGAGAAACCACAGAGCTATTATAGAGATGATCACGAATGGATAGTTACTTTTGATGATTTTACTGCCGTACAGAGGATCATGAACAATGCTAAGTACGGTGGAGCGTCTCTCCTGCCAGAACTGAAGGTTATTCCGGAAGGGCTCCTTAAGGGCTTTGTTATTGTACATCCCAAATGGGGAAGCTTTACGACAGAAGATTACTTGAATGCATGCCGGAGTATTGACCCTGACGAGCCTGAAGATGACATGCAGATATCAGCAGAAGAAGGTGAGTTCGATTTCCGAAAGTATCAGGTAGTGGATTTCAAGCTGTTTGATGACCAGAATGTTCCTTCGGTGACGCTTGGGAAGAAAGCAATAACATTCAGCCAGTCCTGCATAATGGAAATGAAATGCGGTAATTATGTCGAACTTCTGGTTCATCCTGTAAAAAAGCAGCTGGCTATAAGACCGGCAGATATGGAAAACCGTTATGCAATCCAGTGGGCTAGGGGAGAGAAGGACAGGCAGGTGAACAGGGGAGTCGGATGCAAAGCTTTTTCAAAGATGCTGTCAGATGTTTTTAAGTGCGCTGATTTTAACAGGTTCAAGATATACGGACATATATACCGGGATGGGAAAACTTCTGTATGTGTATATACGCAGTATGACTCGTGTGCATATATAAGCAAGGAAAAGTATTTCTCGGCGATTGGTACGGAAGTTGAAGGGCAGATACTGAACGGATCAGGAAAATGCATCAAGGCTGTTACCGGTAACATGGGAAATGCCTTGGGTACAGATTATTATATTGAAAAAAGTCGCTGGGAGCTCACCCATCTGACAAAGGAACAGTGGCAGACCAGAATAGAGGGACAGATGTGTGCGACCGGTGATAAACTGAATGTTACCCCATACGAGGAGCTTAGGAAATTTATAAAGGATCAGCTAGGTGATTTGTTTGAAGAATGAACTGAAAAATGGATCCAATTATAGGGAGAAAAAAGATGAGCGTAAAAGATGCTGAGAAGCAGTTTCAGGTGTCAGGTGCTGATGAGGAAATGGATATAGATGATTATGAGATTGTCGGAGCAGAGTTTTTTGCACAGATAAAGGAACCTGCTTTTACCGTAAACGTGAATAAAGTAACGGCAAACGCAGCCAGTGTTAGGCTTTTAGCTGATACAGAATATGTGACGATGCTGATAAAGCATGATGAGAAGAAACTGGTACTGAAACCTTGTCGTGAAGATGATATCTATGGATATAAATGGGCCAGGACAAAAGATGGAAAAAGATTTGCGTCACAAAGGACCGGAGAGCCTTTTGTGCTTATCTTATGCGATATAATGAACTGGAATCCGGACAACAGATATAAGATACTTGGAAAAAGAATGTATTCCAAGGGAGAAGCTATCCTTGTTTTTGACCTAACTGTGGCGCAGTGTTTTGAAAAAACTGCATCTAACGGAGAAGGAAAGCCTGGAAAGCGGTCTGCCCTTCCGGCTGGCTGGAATGGAAAATTCGGCCCTACTTTCGGAGAAAATCGCAGAACCTTACAGGTGGACACATTTGAAGGTTATACGGTATTTACCATAAAAGGGACAAAGGGTACAACAGGAGAAAATACGGAAGCTAAAGTGGAAAAAACGGAACTTCTTGAGAAGAAGGATCAAGAAAGAGACGTGGGACCTATAACACCGAACGAAAGAATAGAAGTAGAAGACGGAGGACAGTTTGTTTTTTCAGATGGAAGGATGTGATTGTAGGGTGAGGACAGTGAAAAAGAATAGGGAAATAACTGAAAAAGTAGATACCAAAATAAGATCGCTACCAGAAGAAAACTCTTCGGAGCTGTCGGTAAGGATTAATACGAACTGTTTCAGGTTCACTATACATAAGAACACACTTTCCGTACTCGGAAACCCTGAGTTTATACAGCTCGGATACCAGGTACGTACAAAACAGATGCTAATAGCGGCTACTGACAGTATGGGAACCAACAAGGTTCACTTATATTTTACAAAAAATGGAACCTGTTATGTGCATAGTAAAGCGATGATCGATGGGATCAGGCGTGTAAGCGGGATCCTAAAGGAAAGTGGGTCATATCTTGTAAAGGGGATCCTTACTGAAGCGGGGAATGTCATATGTTTTAATCTTGAAGAGGCTGAAGTATCAAGCGGAGACGAATTTGATAACGATATTGAATAAACAGATAGAAAAGAAAACTTGCATATATTAATTGAATTGAACTACTGACCTGCTTTGGTATAGAAAGGGGATACACCAGATGAATGAAAAACTGCAAATTGAGGATGTGTTTGAAAAGCTTGCCTTTCCATTGTCTAAGGAAGATCAGGCTGATCTTGAGTCCAGGCTTTTGAATGAAGGATGCCTTGAACCAATAATCACATGGCGTGGAATCATATTGGATGGGCATAAGAGGTTTAAATTCTGTACATTTGAGGGGATAAACTTCGAAGTGAAAGAGATAGAATTTGAGTCTGAAGCGAGAGCAGTGGCATGGGTATGTCGGCATCGAATCGGTGTTTTCGACAAATCAAGCTCATATCATAGGTATTTGCTGGGCAAATGCTATGCAGCCCAGAAAATTGTTAACAGGGAATTGCGGAAGCAGGGCAGGGAACCTGATCAAAAAAAAGGGAGTATAAAGGGAAGAAGAAACTCGGTATGGGATACCAGGGCGCGTGTTGCAGAAGCATTATGTACATCTACTTCTGCAGTAGAGACAGGAGATTCTTATGCAAAGGCTATGGATATGATTAAAGGTAAGGAACCTGCTTTGTTTGAGGCAATACTAAGGGACGATATCCACTTAAGCTTTACCACCGTTATGGATATTTCATCTAAGGAAGGAAAGGCGCTTACTGAATTTCTAAAGGAAAAGCTGAAGTATAGGCATAAGACAAAACACAAGGAAGCGAAGGATAAAGAATATAATACAGAAAAAAATAAAGATAGGGATGAAGTTACAATCAAGACTGGCATAAAGGAAATGCCTGCCTTTGACCCAGATATGGAAATCAGGAGCCTGATGTTCACTATTCCGACATGGATTAATATGATTACTCGTGTCGAAAAGAAAACAGATCTTTCCCTTATCACGGACAAAGCTAGGGGGCAGTTGATGATGAACCTTGGGAGGCTTAAGGCACAGATAGACCATCTGGTTGAGAGTTTTAATGATTATACAGTGGCTTATAAAAATACGCAGACAGAAATGGTATCATCATCGAATGTAACAGAAAACAGGGCAGCAATGATGGATTCCTTTCTTAAAGAAAGCAGGTGGTTTATATGATTGATTACGATTTCCTTACTCCTGAACAGCAGAGGTGTGTGCCAGATGTATCTTACGAGCTGATACCTATTAAGAATTTGGTATCTAATCAGGATTATCAGCGTCCTTTGTCTGAAGACCATATCAGGAGCACCCTTGATGAGTTTGATGTATTTCAGATTAACCCCGTGAAGGTATCGAGACGTGACGGAATCAATTATGTCTTTGATGGGCAACACACCATTGAAATCATAGCTTCAGCTTCAGGTAGCAGGGAGACTCCTGTATGGTGCATGATATATGATGATCTCAAGTATTCTGAAGAAGCGCATATTTTTGCTGAACAACAGAAGCATATAAAAACCTTGTCACCATATGAAACATTTCATGCGCATATAGAAGCTGGAGATGAGCTGCAGAAGATGATAGAATCCGTGGTTCGCTCGTATGGTCTTGAGATAACAGCAAAACCTCACCCTAACGGGATATGTGCAGTGGCAACCCTTGAGAAGATTTATGTAAAATTCGGGAGGGACATTCTTGATTCAACTTTAAGACTTGCGGCAGCAACATGGGAGGGTGAGAAGAATTCCCTTGCCGGGAATATATTGCTGGGAATAGCCAGGGTTGTAAATGCATATGGGGATTTGATCAAAGAGGATGTCTTCAAGGAGCATGTAGGAAAGATACCAGTTAAGATTTTGTCGAGGACAGCCAAAGAAAGGCGTCCTGGAGCAATGGGATATGCCGAAGCCATGATCCTTGCTTATAATGGGAGAGGAAAGAATCGTCTTTCACTTCGAGTATTATATGGGGACAGAAATATCCCTGAATATGCTGATAATTCAGAAGATATACCTGATACCGATAATCGGAACACCTAAAGAGAAATAAAAAGTTTTGATAAGCTACAACTCGATATTATTGATTAAGCTCTGGTTTTTAGTTCTTTTTTGTATTTATAAAAAGTGTTCCTGCTGATACCAGCTAATTGAATACATTGTGAATCAGAAAGGTTGCCTCCAAAGCTCTTGCTGAGAGATAGAATGATTTCTTTGGCAGGAGCTTCTTTTTTTATTATTAGCTTGTTTCCGGCTTTCTGGCCAATCTGCTTACCGTTAAGGCGTGCGGTCTCAATTCCTTCCTTGGTTCGCTGGCGAAGATCCTGAACCTCTTTTTCGGATTGCTCGAAGGCGATACGAATCTGACGTTCGGCCAATTTACGGAAATAATTGTTAAGACCCTTAAAAATTTCGTCTTCGTCGGTACCCTGTAATTCTATTTTATCCCTCATGTTTTCGGCATAGACATTGGTATCTATATAATGCTCCTTTAAGAAGATGAGCTGAATATCTTTTTCATAGAGAGTAAAGTAAGTTGCAACACCCTCATCCGCGTTCCTGCTCATTCTGGATACGGAATCGAAAACGATAATGTCACCTGGTCTTACCTTATTATATAGTTTGCTCCATTCGGGACGATCCATCTTGGTACCGGTATAGGCTTCCTGGATGATAAGGGCATTAGGGTATTCCTTCCTTATATTTCTAATCTGTCTTTCAATTGACTGTTCCTTGCGACTAATCCTGGCATATCCATATATCATAGCAGATCTCCTTTTTGTATAAATCTAACGAACATTAAATTTGGTACAATTATTATACTATGAATTCATGGATTATGCAATAAGATTTGGTACAAAATTAGATAGCATTAAATTTGGTACAATTCTAATGCATTGATTTTAAAGTTATCTTTACAGAAGAGTTCCCGTTCAGCAAACTTATATTATACTATTAACTTCCGATATATCGCTCTATCTGAATTAAAAATGATGATTCATTTTTGATTAATCCCATAGCATCCAAAAATATTTGGAGAATAACGTGAAAAATTCATCTTTACACTTCTCTTTATATTCAGCGATTCTCTCCTCAAATTCAAAGTATTTATTTTTTATCTCCTCTGCTTTAGGGTACTTATCCGGAAAGTCCCATGGAGAGTATATCTTAAAAGAACCCTTTTCTTCCTCTTCAGCCAGTTCCTCGGGAGACTTTGCCAACTCTCCAAACCTGCCAAGTTCCTTTCGAAACTTTCTGTTGAGCCCGTCATACATTTTTTCATATGGATTTTTCATGGAACATTTATCTGCATTCATCTCATCCAAAAGAAAGATCATCCTGTCCAAAATCCCCTCCCACTTGGCGTTTGCTGCTTCGCTTTCTTCAGGCGACGGTTTAAAACCAGACAAAAAAGATGAAGGGAATCCATGATGCTTCTTTCGAAGTTGCTTAAGCATTGGGGAGACAGTTTTTATAAACCAAGAATCCATATTCCATACGTCAACATCAGCATACCCACGCTTTGCACGCTGCTGACAGGACCTTTTCTTCAAAAGCCTCTTCGTCCTTACGGAACTTTATCCTTGCCTTGAGTCCATTCGCCAGCTTTCTTGTAATATCACTCAAATAGACGGGATATTCGTGATCAAAATCTTCTTTGAATTCCTCTTTAAACCTTTTGGATGGTTTTTCTCTAAAAATCTTATGCTTATAACACTCGACTATAAGTTCATCTTTGCTATCTTCAAACTCTATTCTATCCTTAATTTCTTCATATCTGTCAGTAATCAGTTTCATATTTTCCATCTCCCGATATACTAAAAACTACGATTGGTACTATAGCACGATATTTTCCGGATAAAATTACTACTCATTTTTTGAATGGAGTACTTTTTCAAATCCACCTTTTTCAAAATCTATTTTCCATAGCTCATCTATACTCTTAAATTTGTCCGGAATCCAGAAAACAGATGTTTTATTATAAAAATATACTGTATCTACACTACCATCACTGTTTGTTTCTCCAATCAGCCTATGCCACTTTATTATTTTATATGTCAATGCACTATATTCTCTAGTGCCACCATCTGAGTATGTACCCCGAGGTATCGGAAAAAACAGCACAAGCAAAACAATAATAGTGATCAGGACAATAATTATTTTCTTTCTTTTATTCATGATTCCAATAACCTTTAATTATAATAATACTTACCATTTAAGTTGTTTTAATATACAGACACACAGATGTAAAAGGGAAAATTTATAGTTCGGAAAGGATTCGGTCAGCTTTAACCAGATAAGCATATTGTAAAGGCTGGGCTTTTCTCATCCTGGCTAATATCTTAAGCTCTGGAGTCTTCAATTGCTCACCGATGAATTCATCGTAGCTGTCTATCCTTGTATACTCGGTTTCACCCAGTAGACAGGCTGCCATATATATAACATTTGCAGCTCTGTAAGCCGCTAACTCACAACTGTAGTTCTCTCCGAAGATATGTGTGCTAACAGCATGTATGCCATCTTTGAAGGAACTGTAGTCTTCTTCGCCGACTTTGCCCCTTGCTGCTATGACAATGCTTGAGGATATGGTATCCCTAAGAACATCCTGGATGGAAAAGTCCCCTCCGCGATAGCCTATTTCTGCCAATGCTACTTTGCGGTATGTTTTTAGGACGTGATCAAAATTTTTGTATTCGCTTATCAGTGTTCCTATATCAAAGAACTGTTTCATGACTTCCATGTCTTTGTCCTGCCTTAAAGGGATGCCTGTGGTGTAGGGAGCAAAGGCAGTGAGCTTATCACCGAGGATGCAGTCTATGGATGGAGTATATACGGAAAGGCTGTCACCTTCTGTAAGTAGCAGCTCGTTCTCAATCTTTTTCTCTGTAAGTGCATCATAGTTGTTTTCTTCGAAAAGTATGTCGAGAAGGATATAGAAATCACTTTGTCTTATGGGCGAATAATAAGTGAATTTGAAGTGCTTCTTGACAATATTGTTCTTACCCTTTCTGGTTTCTTCTTTCTTGTCTTTGAAAGGGAAAATCTTTGATGCTTTATCTATATAGCTGTACACATCCGTTCCGGGTGCAACTACAATGTCAATATCTGTTGAGAGTCTCATAATATGGGGGAGCAGGAGCATAAGGCAGCTGCCTCCCTTGAAAATGAAGTCCAAACCGGAAAGCCTGAGTGCTTCCAGTAGTCCCATAGCGTAAAGGGAGCGTTCGATAAGGCCGGGATCCCTTCTGCTGCTGGCTTGGATGGCACGGATGTGTTCCTCGCTGTAGTTTTCCTTGGTTATCATATGATGTCCTCCTCGCTGATCTGGGTTTTTTCTTTGATGAACTGCCTGAACTTCTTTTCTGCGCCGCGGCGTCTCAGATATCGTCGTAACATGTTTTTGTCGATGATATATTTGTTTACAGCCTCACGGAATATTTCCGGATACTCTCCGGAATATACTATTTTCCTTAAAACCTTGTCCACTGCGATGTCAGCCAGCATTTTCTCTATCGTGGTGTCCCAGAAATCAGGTCGTCCTTTGGGGCTTTCTGACGGAAGCTTTCCTATTATAATCATGTCATTTGACAGATAGCGGAACAGTTCCTCGGAATCGGGCTTTAGAAAGAGATGTCCGGAGTGCTTGTCACGAAGGGTGCTAAAGACATCTTCTTCAAAATCTTTTTCAACATAGACGAATATAATATTGTTACCGATCTGGTGGTTGACAAACTCGTTTAACTGTATCAGCTCAAAAATCCTGAAATCAAGGAAAGGGTGTGCAGCTATAATATCTGAAGCAATCTCTTTAACGATTTCTGAATGGGGGAAGCTATAATTCTTTTTATGAGTACTGGTAGCATATAAATTATAGCCGACTCTGGTAATGGCTCCTTTTGATAGAAGCGTATCGATCAAATGGTTGGCCATGCTTACGGTAGTATTGGCATTCTGTTCCTGTAAAGTAGATAGCAGGGTAGCACGGGAAAAAGGAGATGAACAGGGAATATTATCTGTGACGATGTCAGTTAATGTTGTCATAATTCCTCCTTTCTGGGTAAAATGGCAGTAAATGTAAATTACTGCCGATTTATCCATATTTCGATTATAATATAGTAAATATAGTTTGTCAATGGGAAAAACGGCAGTAAATACAAATTACTGCCGTTTTTTCCCTGATTATTATTGAAATCTCCACCCTCCTTATCGGCAAAAGTTAATTTTTGCCTTGACAATGGGTAGGGAATGTAGTATTATGAGTTCAGAGGAGGTGGAAAAGGGTGGATAATAGTGACTTTAATTATCAGAATTCGGGAAATCCAGAGACTAGTGATGGAGACCTTAGGGGTGAAAGGGTATTCAATGAAAGAAATGCCGGAAGAAGATCTGACGAGCCTGATATGATAGCCAAAAGGATGCTGTTTGAGAGTTTATTCAATGGTGGCTTTTCTGAGAAAGAAATATTGGAAGAAATGGAAATCAGCCATAGGACTTATAAGCGGTATGAGGAATCTTTGGAACAGATGTCTTTTTACTATGATCTATTTAATGTTTATCCGGTTAGTGTACACAAGTTTTCTCCTATTAATAAGTACAGTATAATGGCTGATTTCCTGAAAAGGATATTGGAGTCGGAAAATTCCGATAAACTTGAGGAAAGCTGGATTAATAAAGCTAAGGATAGGATAAAGTATTATGAGAAACTAGGTTCTCTCATAGATCAGGATTCATACAAACTTTTTGACAGCCGCCGGTTTGATAATATTGTTATGGGCTATGCATCCTATACTTTTGATTGGATCATTGAGCATCATTGGAATGGGAATGTTAAGGCAGGGGCTAAAGCAGTAAAGGAAGTCTTTTTGAGAAACTTCCTGGGTAATATGCAGACCGGTATGTCTCCCCAAAAAGCGGAGTGCCTTTATACCGATAAGCCTTATATGCCTGGACAGAGCGATGGTACTGATAGTATAGCGGAGACGGAAAAGCATATAGACGAACCGGATGAAAATGAAGAGGATTTAGAAGAAGAAACTGAAGAGCAGTATGAACTGGATCTAAGCAAGATGGAATCCTTCAAATACATGTATGATAACGGAATAGAGCCTGAGGCTGATTCTGAAGAGTATGAATATTATAGGGATTACAAGAATTGGGCGGACAGACTGAAGTTCGTCGGGAGAGAAATGTACTTACCTTGCCTGTCGTGCCCGGGTATGTTCCAGCGCTTAGATAATGACAGAGATAATTTTAAATCTTCTGAAACATATGTAAACTGTGATATGGATTGCGGAGATGCATATAGGGAGTGCATGTCAGAAGACTATGGGGAGAGGGACAGGCTTTTCGAGTACTTCCTCGTGAAAAAAGATGACTGATATAGTATGGAAGGAGAAGGTGTTATGCAGGAAAAAGAAAATTATACTTTTAAAGACAGGATCCAGAAAGCTTTTGAATGGGGTTTCGGATATGGGATCAATGGGTTAGAGCTACGGTGGGATAACAAAAAAGTGATGAGTTCCTTCCTATATAAAAGGGAAGAGAAACGAGCTGCTTCTAACGTATATCTTATGGCGGTATATGAGAACGCATATTTCGAAGGGAAAAGGGACAGGGATAAGATAGTTTCGATCGCACCGATGGAAAGACCCAGATTTGATATGCGTTTGCTTAGGGAGGCATTTGATCTTGGCAGGTTATGGAGAAAGAAGACATCTTCTGAGCTGTTGTTTGAGGATGACAAGTTGGAAGAATTAATGAAGCGGTCTGCTGAAGTACCTGATGATAAGTGGGAATGGATAGAGGGAAAGGAATTAGCGATATTGGACTGCTGGCAGGCAGGCTTCCTGTATGAAGGAGAAGAGAGTTTCGGAGACAAGAATTACATATCTGAAAAATTCGTAATAGCGTGTGACAGGATGAGAAAGATGCGCAGTATGTATGATCAGGGTGAAGAACCTGGGTATGATACTGATTTTAGAAGAGCTTTCTCATATTTTCTGGAAGCAGCAGAGAAGCTTGTAAAGATAGGGAAAGAGGAACTTATTGACTGCATGTGCTGCCCTTACCCTTATTGGAACAAGGGAGAGTTCAGCGATGGGCGGTCGGCTTATTCCGGATGTGATAAGGATTGCAGGGCAATATCAGAATATCTTGAGAGTGTCTGTGAATTTGAAAAGAGAGCTCTTGAAGATTATTACATTGTACCTGAGTTTGATTACTATCCGCTTGAAGAGGAGAGGTATATAGATTGGCCATGATGGTAATATCTGGCTGACGGTATAAGTTGATTGCATATGGGGGAGAAAAATGGAGACACTGAGAGCTATCTATGATGTGATAATGCCTATGGTTACTTTTCCTGGGATCCTAATTACTTTCATGACAATAGTTGGTGTGGTGATTTCGGTCGAATATATCAAACTACAGCTTAAAGAAAAGAAAGAAGCTCAGAAAGAACAGGAAAGAGCACAGAAACTGGACAAATTCAACTAGGGCAGATTATATGATGGAGGGATTGATTGATGAGAATCATAACTAACTTTGTTATGAGCATGGAAACTCAACTGGGTTCGATGCCACTGAACACAGGTGAATCGCCTGTTAAAAGAGCAATTATGGTGGTGGCCCTGGTAGTAATGCTGGCAGGAATGTGGTTCCTCAGGGATCTGGCCCTGATGCCCATAGGCAAGAAATACAGCAAGGATGATATAAAGCCTAGGACGATCATCGGTATTTTCATGGTCTTTGGGGCGGTATGCGTAATCGCAAACAGCAGCGCATTGGCTACTTTTGTAGAGAATTTATAGGCTATACGATATACAGCTTTGGTATTGAATGTAATAAGGCTATGTCAGACCGGACATAGCCTTATTGCTTTTATAATGAGTTTGCCTGGATAATTTTGTTGCCATTGGGCAAAAAAGCCTGAAGCATTTGATCAGGTCCTTTGTACGGATCATATTTCAGGAACCTTATAGTTAAATTGTAATCGGTATTATGATGCAGGATATTCTCTCTGCTGCAATACTTGCTTATACAACCGGTTTCTTTTGCAAAATCAATGGCATCCTGTTCGGAGGAGACTAATAGAAGGAGATGAGCATTTGTCGGGCTATATGTTTTTAATATCTGCTTTGCATTGTAATAGTTGCCTATATTATCGGATATTTCAGCCACGATATAGTCTACAATGAATTCGTCCTGTCTTCCTTTGACCTTGATGAAACTGCCCAAATAACATTTTTGTATTTCAAAATGTGTGGTACGGTACATATAGCAGTTGCTTCCATATCTCTTTTTTATCTGCTCTAGCAGCTTGGATAATAGCCCTGATTCATAGGGAAAAAGATAGTAGGAATTCCTTAAAATTTTATTTGTTACAATAAGACCGGTTCCATTGCGTACTACAGCTGACAGGTAGTCAGATCGATCTGTACTATCAAGGGCTTCTAGAACTAATTTCTTGATCAGGTTTCTCCTGGATTCACTGCTTTGTGATGAAGTTATCGAGTCCAGTTGGTAGTTCTTTATTCTTTGATCAACATACTTACGCAGCGCCCGGATATTCCCTGATAAGTTCTGGTCTATCTGTTTGTATTCATCAAGAAGATGTTTCATGCTGATGTAGGTTTTTTTCATGGGTTTATCTGCACTGATCCAGTCATTTAGTTTATCATAGAAAGTGCTGAGCTCATAAATCTCACTGTATTCCATCAGAAGTTCGATTTTTCTGTAAGTAGTCAAATGACTATCCTTGTTTTTATCGTTTCTTTTGTTACTTTTTGGAACATAAATGTTGAAGATGACGGTAACGTTACGTTGATCGTCTAGGCTGTTCAGGTAATCCCCATAAGAAGATATCTTCTTTTTGAGGACAGCAGTGTTTTCTGTCCCAGCATCCTGTTCAACTATTACGGAGTTACCGGCCTTTTTGAACAGAATGATGCCATCGGCTACGAGCCCGCCTTTCTTACATGATCGTGATTGATTGAGGTAGTTTTTGCTTTGGATATCCTTGACAGCTTCAGTTGGAGTTTTGTAGTCTGGAAGAGGGATTGAAGTAAACCAGTCAAATTGCCGAAAGGTTTTTATGGCGATGAAACCATACGGGACATCTCGTAAACGGATATCGTGTACTGCCCGGCTTGGGGCAGGGAGGCTTCCGGGAGTTATAGGAATTCTAGTTTCGTCAAGGTATTTGTCCGGAAAGAATGATCTGTAATGCTTGTGACCATAATCTGTTAGGTAATAATATGATGTTTTTCCGTTATACAGTGCTGAAGAAAAGAAAGGCTTATTATTACTTTCATCCTTTTGGCACAACCTCGATAAACGGTAGGAACCAAATTCGGGAAAAAGAACAGAGAACTGTTCTATTGTCATTAACCTGAACTTCATGATGGTTCCGCCGAGAACATCTTTACAAGATAGATCTGATCCTCTACCGAAAACAGAATAATTAGTTCCAAAGATTGATTGATAGATATTTGCAAGATTTTCATGTTTATCTGACATAGGAATATCCATAGAGGATAATCTGATATCACGATCAAATTCCTCATCGGAACAATTACTGAAGTAAGTTTCAAGAATGTTTTCTGCCATATGGACCAGACCTCCGTATGCTAATATAAAATAATTGGAAATTTTGAGCAAAAGCGGGACAAAAAGGGCATTATATTCTTCCCGAAATGAGTGTTCTTTGTTTGAAAACCGGATTCCCTCAAGATACTGTATTTTAAGGCTTCTTGAAAGTGAAGCTTGGTATAATTCCCTGGAAAATGAATTTCCACATATCTTTCCAAGGACGATTTGGTGAAAAATCCATAATTTCACTAAATCAGTCACTGAAATAGGAAACGAAAGGGTTCTTTGCCTTCGGTTTTTGCTTTGCTCGTTCACAGCATTCTTTGTATATTTTGTTGTCGAGTTCATCCCAATAATCGTATGTATCTATTTTTTCCCCATGTTCTATCTCTTTGCCGGGAACTATGTCATATTCTTCTCCGTAACTTTGATAGTAAATATCTCCGCTTATGTAGGATAATACTTTGGCTCTAAGGTCTTCCAAATTTTTGGTTGTAACAAGAGTATTATCATCAAAGTAGACTGCCCAAAGTAGCTTATCATCTTGTCCTAATGATTCTTCAATCAAATGTATAACGCAAAGGACATCACTATATGATCCTCTGTGAGGGTATTCATTAAGCAACAGCACCAGACATCCTGCATCATATGCTACATTGAAGATTTTTTTGTCGATAAATAAATCCAACCAATACTGGTAGTATTCGTTTGCATCCAAAGACGTAAATTCATATGAGTTATATGCCTTATCGTTATACCATCTTAGATAGGCAGCTCCTCGATAGGGATAAAATTGAATAATGTCATCATAATAATATAATGGTTCCGGTAAGCCCAGCTTGTTGTAATGATTCTCGGTTTCACGGAGGCAAAACCAAATATCCAGTTTATTGAAAACGCGTATGGCCAAAGAAGCTATAGCAGCTTTTTTCTCTTTAGAATCATGTTTAGTGCACTCAATCAAGATAGAAAAACTACCATATGGTGTTACACCAAAGGTTTTATAGAACATGTTTTTGTCAGCTCCAAACCAGCTGTTGTCGGTGACTTTTTCTTCACGAAGAGTGTTAATTATACTGATATGCGTAGAGAAATTCATATCATCGGACGAATATCTAAGAAAATCTTCATCATTTATCCAAGCTGCTATAGTAATTCCTGTCTTAATTGAAAATTCGTCAGCGATGACAGAAAGGATATGTGATGCGTCTCTCACGTGTTGACTCAAAGCTTCATTGATAAGGTAATTTAGCCTTTTTTCAGCCTTGCTGATGAGTTTTCTGTATATCATTTTCTTATTATCTGTTTCTGTTGAAGCTATAACAGTTATATTGTTCATTTCAGGTCACCCCCAGTTTCTTTTTTTCGATAGCTTTTATCTCCTCATCAGTATATGATCGTTGCATATACTGGTTTTTGTTGGGCTTAGTTGCTTGGTTAGTATTGGGATGATTATAGGATTTGGTAGAGGGAGCCGCTTGGCTTTCTAACCCCTCTTGATTTTTTGAGACAGTTTGGACCTGTGAAGGTATAGCTCCGGTTTGACTTTCCGTGAACAGTGTAGATATCAAGAACGCTGGCTTATTGGTAATAGCATAATATCTATTCGCCAGACGATCTAAGATGGAGGAAATGTTTTCCTTGGTCAGTTTAAGATAACGACTTTTAACAAGATCCCATGGATATTCCACTTCACGTATGGTGACAGTTTTGCGCGGATAGCATACCATGTCACATAAGATGTCATAGATGTTGTGCAGCATTCCAGCCCTATTTCCAGGTACAGTTTTAGCTGCTTGCAAAAGATTTTCAAAGTCTATGTTGCGAGCAATGAGTGATTTGTATTTCTCAATCTCTCCTTCTCTTGTTTGGGGTATAGATAGATTGATAGAATTAGCATTATTAATGTCTTTATTATTATTTAAATTATTATATTGCGCCGGATTATCTGTGACGGTAGAGCCGCTGCGGTCGTCCCGTGACGGATTAGCCGTGGCGGGTTTTCCGTCACGGTTTTCTCGTGACGGTATATTATTTGTGGTAACTGCTTCTATATGTATTTCAATAATAGAAACAAATTTCCCGTTTTCATCTCGTGTTTTGGTCCGGGTTATGTAGCCGTGTTTCTCCAAGTTGTTGATTGAATTACGGATACTGTCCTTACCATCAGAACATAAAGTCGCAAGACCTTCTACGGAAAATTCCCAGCCGTCTTTAAGGCTGCATAAAGTACAGTAGACACCTTTGTCTTTCATGGAAATTGTATGATCATTGAATATGTTATTGCTTATTTGAGTAAAATCCTTTTGAGTTTTGTTCTTTAAAATTGCCATAATATGCCCCCACTTAAGATAGTTGTCTTTTGGACATGTCCAAAGACGTCTCTCAAAAAATGGAAAGGAGCTGGCTGCTTACTCATCTGTAATATGGTGTGAAGATATACATATTTACATAGCTAAATCGTATATTTCAGAAATTATTTCTTGAATTTTCATCGAAAAAAAGGTATAATAGTTATGTTGAATAAGTTATTATTTGCGATTCGACGATGACCTGATCCGTGCGTGGCGGAAGAGGAAGTGAGTGAGTAAGTGAGTGAGTTTTAAAAAGTGTGATATGGAAAGCCGCTTCCTTTCTTAGTTTTTGATTTGAGCGAACTACTCCTAAGCGGTAGGTCGTGCGTTCGAATCGCATCGTGGACGTAGAAAAGAACGGATTTGTTTTTCCGTTCTTTTTCTTTATGAATGAAACATGTTGAAAAAATTTATCACTTATGTTATAATCACCGTGTTTGTTTTAAAGGAAGGGGATTTTGAGAAATGAAAAAGATATTCGGTATAATTCTTGGTATTATTATCGCAGTATCCTGTCAGGGTTGCGGGATGTCAGGCAATAATGACAAGGTCATAACTGACACTGAAACAGGACTGGATATAGTTGAAATGATATCAAACGGGACAGCAGCAGACTTAAAAAGAGGTCAGGTTGTAGCATTTGGTAAATATGAGCAGGATAACAATGAGGGAAACGGCAGCGAGAGCATTAACTGGGTTGTTCTTAATGTCAATACGGATAAAAAAGAGATTGTTCTCACTAGCAAGTTTGCTTTGGATTGTAAAGCTTACGATGATGAAGAAGATTTAAAAAAGCGTTTCCCTGATGGTAAGGGTGGTATTAACTGGGATAGTGTAAATGTTACCTGGGAGGATTCCACACTTCGTTCATGGCTGAATTCGGATTTTTATAATGCAGCATTTAGTGACGAGGAGAAAAAGCTTGTTGTTAAAAAGACTTTGGAAAATAAAGATAACAACTATGGCAATTGTACAGGTAAGGGTGGAAATTCCACGGAAGACTATGTATTTATTTTATCAAACGATGAAATAGTAGATACCGATTACGGTTATGATTATAATAATGAAAATTCTGACGAAAACAGAAGATGCACTGCTACAGAATATGCTAAGGCACAGGGTGCAAAGAATTTCTCATGGAATAACAAGTTAGCATGTTTCTATTGGCTCAGATCTCCCGGATTTACAAATAAGGATGCTACATATGTCAGCGATCATGGATTCGTTGGAATGAACGGAGTGCATGTCAGCAAGTATGAGTATGATAATGAATTCTGTGTACGTCCGGTTATCGTTCTTGAAATGAAATGAGAATAACCTATTGAAAAATATCGATTTTCTACATATAATGTATAATGGTATCCGGTATACCGTTATACATTTTTTTATTCGAGAAGAAACTGCGATCTTTAAAGGATTATGCAGAAAGGAAACATATGATAAAGATACTCCTTGTTGATGATGAACCATTATTATTGGAAAGTCTTGAAATAGTGCTTACCATTAAGGGTGGTTTTGTGGTTAGCGGTACAGCTGAAAATGGGATAAAGGCTCTTGAACTTTTGAAAGAAAAGCCTGTGGATGTTATGCTCATAGACCTGAATATGCCCGGGATGGGAGGCATAGAACTGATAAAGAAGGTTAAGGAACTTTATCCGGATATCAGGATGATAGTGCTTACGACATTTTATGATGAAAAGAATATTTCTGAAGCATTATCAAATGGTGCAGCGGGTTATCTGCTTAAGGACTCAGGAAAGGATGCGATCATAGAAGCTGTAAACCAGGCTGTTAAGGGTGTAGGAGTTTTGGACGCCAAGGTATTACAGAAGTTGACAGGTATGCTCAGTTCGAATGCACTTGGAACGAATATGGAAAACAAGTCCGATCCGGATGGAAACATGAAGGGTGGAAATACAGCAAAAACGGAAATAAAAGGATCGGATTCTATAGAAAACTTAATGGAAAAAGCCGGGCTAACCGAACGTGAAAAAGAAATAGCAAGGCTTTTGGCTGAAGGGTGCACTAATTCTCAGATATCCTCGGTGCTGTTTATTTCCGAAGGTACTGTAAAAAATTATGTTTCCATAATATATGATAAGTTTGATATCAGGGACAGAGCAAAGCTTGTTGCTTACCTAAAAGGTTAAAAGATTTGAAAATGAAAAGTTCACAAGAAAACTTTAAGTGGTCTTGTGAACTTTTTTATTTTTAACATTTTCCGACTGTGAAAAAGTCTGTTTAAAAAGATGTAAAAAAGTTAAAAATTTCTTTTAGTATTTAAGGATTGTTTAATATTTAGATATTAAAATGGAACTGACGAACTGACCAGCCTGCCGGTTCCCGGCCAGAACACGGCCTGGTATAGGATAAAATTACAAGGAGTAAGACAATGTTTTTTGAGATATTAAAAAGAGATTTAAAAAGAAAAAAGACGATGAATTTCATTATATTCATCTTTGTCATCATGTCGGTAACATTTGTGTGTTCGAGTGTGACAAATTTATCGGGTACCTTTAATTCACTCGATAAGTATTTTGCAGATGCGGGAGTTGGTGATTTCATCGCATTGGAAAGAGCACAGGGAGCAGAAAAATCTGCCGAAGAAATAGCGAGAGAGCTTCCCTATGTAAATGAAATTAAATCGGAAGAGGTACTCTATAACGTAGAGGGAATTAAAGTTAAATCCGGAGAAATAATAAAAGTAGCTGAAATAGTAATGATCAGTTCTTTTGACAGAAGGATAAATAAATTTTATTATTCCGACAAAAATCTGGAAATTACCGAAATTCCGAAGGGTGGAGTTTACCTCAGAAAAAGTGCTTTGGAAACACTTAATTCCAATATAGGGGATACGTTAACGGTTACCATCGACGGTATCGAAAAGGAGTTTAAAATACTGGGAGTGCTAAAGGATGCGTTTTTTGGCGGTTCCCTTATGGATACTCCGAGATTTCTGATAAGCGAAGAGGATTTTTCAGAATTTCTTAAAGGAGAAAACATAGATCAGTATCTTGGAAGTATTGATTATTTCTATACGGATAATACCGATGACTTAAGAAAAGAGCTTTCCGAATGTACCAATATTGCATTTATGGATACAAAGGGTACGATGAAGATAACCTATCTTATGGAAATGGTAGTTGCGGGAATGCTCATGATAGTAAGTATCTGTCTAATTATCATCGCATTGTTTATACTTAAGTTTACAATATCCTTCACTATTAGCGAGGAATTCAGGGAAATAGGTATCATGAAGGCGATAGGAATACCGAGTGCGGGGATCCGAATGCTATATATTGTAAAATATCTGGCACTTGCCCTGCTTGGAGCAGTGATCGGATTTATATGCTCCTTCCCTTTTTCAAATCTTCTTATGGAAAAGACCAAGGAAACTATTGTGATATCCGATGAGGGTTCTATGATGCTTTCCGTAGTTAGCGCCATAGTGGTTATAGCGGTAGTAATGTTCTTTGGATTCCGTTCAACCAGACTGATTAAGAAGTATACTCCAGTTGACGCGATAAGAAATGGAAGTACCGGTGAAAGATATAAAAAGAAGGGATTTTTAAAGCTTTCAAAATCCGGTTCACGTCCGGCTCCGTTTATGGCGTTCAATGATATCTTAAGCGGATTAAAGCGCTTTATGGTGATGATCATCACGTTCAGTATTGGCATCCTGCTTGTAATGATAGTGCTTAACTGTATCAGCACATTAAAGAGCGAAAAGCTTGTCAGATGGTTTGGTGTAACCGAAGCTGATGTGTATCTTTCGAGTACAAAGAATATAACAGATTACCATAATGAAAACGGTAAGGAATTATTACAGGATGAGCTGGAGAATATAAGGATCCTGCTTCAGGAAAACGGAATGCCTGCAAAGGTTGGTGCCGAGGTACTGTTTAATTATGCGCTGAAAAAGGGTGACCGAAAAGCAAATTCGATGGCATTTCTCGGAGTGAATACAGATACAAATGATTATGACAACTATGTAGAAGGCAGTGCACCTCAGAACCCGAAAGAAATCGCGCTTCATTATATGCTGTTGGAAAATCTGAATGCAGCGATAGGTGACACTGTAACCGTTACCGATCCGGACGGTCCGAGAGACTATATCGTTTCCGGTACCTTTGAGACCATGACGAACAGGGGCGAAGGAGTAAGATTTCATCAGGATGATGACAGGAATTACTTATATATGAACGGTATCTGGGGAATACAGATTAAGTTTTCTGATAATCCTTCGGATAAGGAAAAGACAGCGCGTATAGAGAAGATGAAGGAACTACTTCCTGATTATGAAATATATACACCCAGTGGATTTACAGATAAGACGATCCATTCTGCTGCATATCTTGATGATACCAGATGGCTTGTACTTTTAGTGGTAATCCTGATCAATATCCTGGTAGCGGTACTTATGGAAAAGTCTTTCCTTACAAAGGAACGCGGAGAGATAGCTTGTCTTAAGGCGTTGGGATTCAGAGATTCATCAATAGTATTCTGGCAGACACTGAGAGTTTTCATAGTAATGCTGATATCAACCGTGATAGCAATAGCTTTGAACAATCCGGTATGCCAGATATCTGTGGGCGGTATATTTAAAGGTATGGGTGCAAAGAAGATCATTTTTGATCCTAATGTACTGGAAAGCTATGTGATCTACCCCGGCATAATCATTGCAGCCACATTGTTCGGAGTGTTCCTGACTGCAATTTCCGTAAAACATATCAGTGCTAACGAGATCAACAGTATAGAGTAAAGAAAGAAGAGGATAATAAAAAATGAGCAAGAAGGTTTTAGAAGTTAAGGATTTATGCAAGACATATGTAGTTAATAAGAGACAGAATAATGTACTCAGGAATGTAAACTTTGAGGTGGAAGAGGGCGAGATGATAGCAATCATGGGACCTTCGGGTTCGGGCAAGTCAACTCTGCTTTATACCGTGTCGGGTATGGACAATATGACTGCCGGCGAGGTTAATTTCTGCGGTAAGGATATTTCGAAGCTTAAGGCTAAGGAGCTGGCAGATGTGCGTCTTAATGAGATGGGATTTATTTTCCAGCAGATGTATATGCTGAAGAATCTGAATATCCTCGACAACATCATCCTTCCCGCACGCCAGTCTAAGGCAAATAAGCTTTCAAAGTCCGAAAAGACCGAGTATGGGAAGAGACTGATGAAGAAACTGGGTATCATAGATATTGCGGAAAATGATATCAATGAGGTATCCGGTGGTCAGCTCCAGCGTGCATGTATCTGCAGGAGCATGATAAATAAACCTAAACTAATTTTCGCAGATGAGCCGACAGGTGCTCTTAACCGTACCAGCTCAGAAGAGGTAATGACAGAGCTTGGGAAGATCAACAATGAAGGTACCACCATTATGCTGGTTACGCACGATGCAAAGGTAGCAGCCAAGTGCAGCAGAGTTATGTATATAGTTGACGGAAATATAAAGGGCGAATATAAGCTTGGAAAATTAGAAAAAAACAGTGATATAAGAAGCCGCGAGAGAGGACTGAACGGCTGGCTTATCGAGCAGGGATGGTAAAAACCGACTAAAAGTCGAAAAAAGTTCTTGACAAATTTTTGAATCGTGCTATATTATAATAAAAAACCGACCAATAGTCGAAAATCTGACAAGAAAGGAATATAGCATGAAAAAAGGAGAACAGAGAAAACAGGAACTTTTAAAAATAGCTTATCGTATGTTTATTGAAAAAGGCTACGATAATACAAGTGTTGATGAGATCATAGCTAAGGCCGGTATCGCAAAGGGAACTTACTATTATTATTTCCCCAGTAAGGAAGATACCTTAGAGGCTGTGATAGATATGATGATAAATGAGGAGGTAGCAAAAGCAAAGGAAGTCGTAGCGAGTCCCATGCCGATCCCACAGAAGGTGGCTGCAGTTATTTATTCTCTTCGTCCCGGTCAGGAGGAACAGAGTATTGCAAAGGTAGTAGAGTCAAATGAGAATATCGTACTTCATGAAAAATTAAATAAAAGGCTGGTCACAGAAGCTATACCGCTCCTCTCGGAGGTAGTAAGAGAGGGTAACCTGGCGGGGGTGTTTAACTGTGAGCAGATCGAGGAACGTGTGAAGATGATACTTATAATATGCTCTAAGTTATTTGATGAAGCTGATTTTACAGAAAACGAAGTAACGGCCTTCATTGATGTGACAGAAAAAATATTCGGAGCACAGCCCGGAACAATGAGCTTTGTAAGAGAACTGATCATGGGAGGTATCGGATGATGGCAACGACAGATAAGACAAACAAGAAATACATTTATAAGCCTGTAAAGTTTTTTGCCTGTGCTTATTTCTTTACATGGATTTTCTGGATACCGGCAATTTTTCTTCCCGGTGATATAGGTGCAGCATTTATGTTTATAGGCTTGCTTGCTCCCGGAGCGGTATCCACCGTGTTTGTTTTAAGATCAGGATCAAAAGAATTAAAACAGGACCTTAAGAATAAGATTGTTGGATTTTACAAGGTTAAATGGCTAAATGTATTTTTGGGCATAGGTGTTTTTGCTCTTATAATAGTAGGCTCAATTCTGCTTTCCCTCTTGTTTGGACAGTCACTTGACCAGTTTTCATTTACTGAAGATTTTTCGTTTACAGGAGTCGGGATAGGTACTGCATTTGTTACGATCCTCCTGGCATCAATTATTGAAGAAGTAGGATGGAAGGGTTATTGTGAGGATTCCATCGGTGAGTATATGAACTGGTTCTGGGAATCTCTGATATTTGGTGTATTTTGGTCACTCTGGCATCTGCCCCTCATTTTTATAGAGGGAACCTATCAGGCAGGACTTATGGTAAATCCTCTTTATGTGATCAATTTCTTTGTTAGCGGTATCCCGCTTGGTTTCATAATTACATGGGTATACCTTGTGAGTGACCGTTCAATTCTGGCATGTATGATCTTCCATCTTTTCGTAAACTTTATGCAGGAGAAGATAGCCATGACTCCTGAAACAAAATGTGTTGAAACAATAGTAGTTGTTATCGTTACAGTAATAATCGTTCTGTGTAAAAAGAAAATGTTCTTTGAAACAGACCATGTAGGCAGACTGCTTGAGACATAGTTTGTGTTCCAATATAAGGAGAAATAAGATGAGTAAGGGATATAAAAAGTTTTTACTCCTGTGGATGGGTGAACTCATATCATCCATAGGCGGTGGACTTACGAGTTTTGGCCTAGGGACATATATATTCTATGAGACCGGTAGTGCAGCCGGGATGTCTTTCGTGACTTTGCTCGGATTCCTTCCTACACTTCTCTTAAGTGTTCCGGCAGGAGTCTTAGCGGACCGTTTTGACAGAAGACTCCTCATGATGATAGGAGATGGTTTCTCGGGACTCGGGATACTTTTCATCCTGATATGTATGAAGAGCGGCAGCGCTACTTTTGTACAGATATGTATAGGCGTAACAGTAAGTGCCATATTTTCTTCGCTGTTGGAGCCGGCATACCGGTCTACGATAACGGATATCCTTACCAAAGAAGAATTTTCTAAAGCAAACGGACTTGTTTCACTTGCAGGAAGTGCAAGATATCTGGTTTCACCTGTAATAGCAGGATTTTTACTTACAATAAGTGATATTTCTCTTTTACTTATTATTGATATATGTACATTCTTTGTTACCGTAATTGCTACGGCTATAGTAAGAAAGGGTGTAAAGACCAGCCGCAGTACTGACAGACAGCCATTTTTTGCCAGCATGAAGGAAGGCTGGCAGGCCGTTCATGGGAGGAAGGGAGTGTTCTTACTCATCATGGTTTCATCTGCGATCACCATGTTTATGGGTATACTTCAAATATTAGAGAGGCCGATGATCTTATCCTTTGCCGATTCTGAAATACTTGGTATAGCAGAGTCGGTATGTGCCTGCGGGATGCTCGCCGCAGCTTTGATACTTGGTATATTCGGAATAAAAAAAGGATATGTCAAGGTACTTAAAATTTCGTTTATCTTAGCAGGTATTTTTATGATAGGGATGTCCCTGATAGAAAATATTATCCCTATCTGCATATTCGGTTTTCTGTTTTTTGCCATGTTGCCGATAGCCAATAACTGTATGGATTATCTGGCAAGAACAAACATCCCCGATGAGTTGCAGGGCAGGGCATGGGGATTTATCGGATTCCTTTCACAGTTGGGATATGTTGTAGCATATACGGTTTCCGGTGTGGCAGCTGACGGTCTCGGTTCACTGACTGGAAAAGGAGTGGGCAGAGGTGCCGCTATTATGATACTTATCTCCGGTATTTTATTGGCGATCACAGCATTGACACTGCTGAGATTACCGGAGATTAAGGAACTTGAAAATAGTAAGGCCCAGGAAAAAAAGGTGGCATAAAAATCCAGAATAAAGTATAATTATATTAGTTTCAGATGATTATACCTATAAAAATGCAATACAAATCCTTTATAGGCAATGATATTTATTAATATTAATGTGAGAAAAAATATGGCAGATATTTTAGTAGTGGAAGACAATATAGAGATGGGAACACTCCTTTGTGATTTTTTGAAGGCTGAGGGGTATTCTACCGAGCACTGCACAGATGGCCTGGATGCTATGGATATGTTTGTAGATTCAGGTGCAAAGCTGGTGATCCTTGATATCATGCTGCCGCATCTTGACGGATACGGTATCTGTAAAAAAATCCGTGAAACCTCAAACGCTCCAATCATCATGGTCAGTGCCAAAAATATGAAGGATGATAAACTGAAAGGTTTACTTCTTGGTGCTGATGATTATATAGAAAAGCCATATGATATCGATATCCTGATAGCCAAGGTAAAGGGTATTTTTTCAAGAAGATACAGCTCTGATATTTTATCGGACGGATTTTTAAAGATAGATAAACTCAAGCATACAGTGAGTGTGTCAAAGGGGACGGTTCTTTTTGACACACAGGAGATAGAACTGACGCAAAAAGAATTTGAACTTTTGACGCTTCTTGTTGAAAACACAGGAAAGACCATGAACAAGGATTTCCTGTTTAATAAGATCTGGGGTATAGACAGTGATTCTGAACAGCAGACCTTGACGGTACATATAAAGTGGCTGAGGCAGAAAATCGAGGAAGATCCCAAAAACCCGAAACATATCATAACGGTATGGGGAGTGGGGTACCGTTACGAGAAATGAATTACCAATAATGATATAATCAGGTGAGGAATACAAGACAATACTATGAATGGATTCCGAAAACTTTTAGTAGTTGTAATTATCTGTATGTTGATAATTACTATTGCAGCTAATCTGATCTTAATAAATAATAATGAGGGCGACGAAGGTCGTCCTTATCGCGTTGAAGTGGGAAGGATCGCATATGATATCGAACAAGGTAAGGAAATAGACCTCTCTGGGTATAAATATATTATCGATGTCAGAAAAATCAGTGTCCAACCAGACAAAAACTCATCACAGACTGAGCAGAATATAGAAGAATTTATTGATAGTGAAAATGATTATCTTATAAAGGTAATAAACGGGGCTTGGTATAGGTTCGATTATAACAGTACTGTTGAAAAAGGCATTGATAAAACAGTTGTAATTCTTAATGTAATCCTTGGTGTGCTTTTTATATTTGTTATTGCGCTTCTAATGTATGTAAAAGTAAGGATACTAGAGCCTTTCGACAAGATAGAAAAGCTGCCTACAGAGCTCGCAAAGGGCAATATTACAGCACCTATAGAGGCGGAAAAGAATAAATATTTCGGTAATTTTATCTGGGGGTTGAATCTCTTAAGAGAAAAACTGGAAAAAGGAAAACAACAGGATCTGGAATCGAAAAAGAATAATAAGAGCCTTATCCTATCTTTATCTCACGATATCAAAACTCCCCTTGGCATCATAGAGTTAAACTCCAAGGCTTTGGAACGTGGTTTGTATGATAATGACAAAGCGAAAAAGGACAAAATCGCAGGTGTGATCAACGAGAAATGCGGCGAGATCAAAAATTATGTTGATCAGATAATTAAGGCTTCTAAGGAAGACTTTTTGGAGCTGGAGGTAAATAATCAGGAGTTTTATCTTTCAAAGATCATGAAAAACATTAAGTCAGTATACGCTGAAAAGATGGAACTTTTAAAAATTGATTTTAAGGTTGGAAGCTATTCTGACTGTTTGCTAAAAGGTGATGCAGACAGGGCGGTTGAGGTTGTGCAGAACCTAATAGAAAATGCCATAAAATACGGGGATGAAAAAGAGATCGGTATAGACTTTTCAAGGGAAGAAAACAGTCTGTTGTTCTCTGTGTCAAATACGGGATGTACACTGCCGGATACGGAACTGCCTCATATTTTCGACAGCTTCTGGCGTGGATCAAATGCCGGATCAAATAACGGCAGCGGCTTGGGACTATATATATGTAAGCAGCTGATGAACAGGATGAATGGGGATATTTTTGCAGAGATCAGGGATGGAAAAATGATAGTTACAGCAGTATTCGGAATGGCGTAACTTTCGTTATAAAATATGCATTATAATCCATTGATTATATTGTAAATATGTATATAATGATAACTGTCGGGGTTATATACTTTTGACAGTTATTTTTTTACGGAGGAGTTTATGCTTACACCATTTAAACCGAAAAGCAGAGAGATAAAGAAGGTTGAGAGAAAAGGGAATATCTTATTTTTGTATTCTGATCATGGGATATTGGCTTTAGAGCCTAAGAATGAGGGTATTGTGAGAGTCATATACACAATAAAGGACAGTTTTTCTGATAAGGAAAAGCCCGGTATTGTGATGAAGGAGTCCTTTGGAGATTGGGATTATACAGAAAATGATAATAGTATAGAATTATGTCTTAATAGATTAAGAGTAAGTGTTAATAAGGAGACCGGTGCGGTATCTTATTATTCAAAGAGCGGGAATAGTGTTAATAAAAAACTGTTATTCAAAGAAAGAGATATAGATGCCAAGGAATTTGAGGAGTTTGAAAGCCTGCGTCTGGCAGGTGTGCCTCAGAAGACCAGGATTATTGAAACTGCGGACGGTAAAAAGGAAGTGTTGGAGGATCCGTTTAAGGTTTCTACAGGTAAGAGCTATCATATACGATTTAATTTTGAACTGGGGGATGAGGCACTTTTTGGCCTCGGCCAGCAGGAGAAGGGCTTTGCTTCCTTACGCGGCAAGACTCTTTATATCCATCAGGGTAACCGTAAGATAGCTGTCCCGATGTTTGTTTCCACAAACGGATACGGTATTCTGGTTGACACCTATAGCCCTTTAATTTTTAACGATAATCAGAACGGAACATATATTTATACCGAAGCCGATCAGGAGCTGGATTATTATTTCATAGCAGGTGTGACTGCCGACAATAAGGCGGATATGAATGAAGTGATTTCAGGATACCGTTTCCTTACAGGCAAGGCAGCACTCCTGCCTAAGTGGGCGTTTGGTTATGTGCAGTCCCAGGAAAGATACGAAACCCAAGAAGAGATCCTGGCAACAGTTAAGAAGTCCCGTGAGCTTGGCATCGGTATGGACTGTCTGGTACTTGACTGGCTCAGCTGGCCGGATAATCAGTGGGGACAGAAGTCTTACGATGAATCCCGTTTCCCCGATCCTAAGGGTATGATTGAAAAAATGCATGATGATCATGTACATTTTATGATTTCCATCTGGCCTACCATGGCAGGGAATACAGAAAATCATAAGGAGTTTGCTGAAAAGAATCTTTTCCTTCCGGCAAATACCTGTTATGATGCATTTAAAAAGGAAGCAAGAGAGCTCTATTTTGATCAGTTAAAGAGAACTCATTTTTCATACGGAACTGATGCATGGTGGTGCGACAGCAGTGAGCCCTTTACGCCGGAATGGAACCATCTGGTAAGACCCGAAGAGGGAGTTTTATATAAGGAATACCTGGATGAAGCAGGCTTGCGTATGACTTATGAATACTGCAACAGCTTCCCTCTTTACCACGCCATGGGTATCTATGAAAACCAGAGAAAGGCTATGGAAGAGGCTGCAGATAAGGACTCTCAGTATAAGGAGAAGCGTGTCTGCAATCTTACACGTAGTGCATATACAGGACAGCAGAGGTACGGAACCATTATGTGGTCCGGCGATACAGATGCAAGCTGGGATACTTTGAAAAATCAGGTAGCCATCGGTCTGCATTTCTCAGCATCAGGCATTCCTTTCTGGACAAATGATATCGGTGCATTTTTCGTAAAACACGGTATCAACTGGTACTGGGACGGAAAATATGATGATACTGCAGATAATAAGGGCTACTGTGAATTATATACCCGTTGGTATCAGTATTCTGCATTTCTTCCGATGTTCCGGGCACATGGTACAGACGTTAGACGTGAGCTCTGGACTTTCAAGGGTGAGTTTTATGATGCTCTGCTCAAGGCAAATAGACTGAGATACAGGCTCATGCCATATATTTATTCGGAAGCAGGTAAGGTTTGGTTAAAGGATGCTTCCCTTATCAGGTGGCTGGCATTCGATTTTGCTGATGATAAAAATACCTGGGGCATCACTGATCAGTTTATGTTTGGTGAGTCGATCATGGTATGTCCTGTGCTTGACGCAATGTATTATGATGAAAATGGTGAATCCTTGATTGCGGCAGAAAAACAAAGGTCCGTATATCTTCCTGCCGGATGTGACTGGTTTGATTTCTATACCGGAGAAAAATACGAAGGCGGAAAAACGGTAACGGTATCTGCTCCTCTTGATATCATTCCCTTCTTTGTTAAGGACGGAAGTATCATCCCCATGAGGGCAGCAGCTCTTTCTACCGAAGAGCAGAATGATGAGATAGAGTTTAAGAGATTCGGAAATGTGACCAAGGGTTATGAATTCTACGAGGATGCCGGTGACGGGTACGGATACGAAAAGGGTGAGTACAAGCTTACGGTCATTAAATAAACAGAGTGTGTGAAGCTATGGATAAAAAGAGTCTGAAACATGTGATAGATGTTGCTATGGGAAGGGAAGCGGCTGACCTGTGTTTAAAAAACTGCAAGGTCATCGATGTATTCAATAAAGAAGTGTTTGAATCCGATATCCTGATCACAGAGGGAGTTATTGCAGGATATGGTAAAGCAGATTTCCCGAAAGCAGCTGAAGAGATAGATGTTAAAGGTGCTTATATAGCTCCGGGATTTATAGATGGGCATGTACATATTGAATCAAGCCATGTTTCTCCGGCAGAGTTTTCGCGTCTGGTAGTGCCTCACGGGACAACTACCGTTATAGCAGATCCTCATGAGATATGTAATGTATGCGGGCTTGACGGATTTGACTATATGCTTGAAAGTTCAGAAGATATAGCATTACAGGTGTTTTTTCAGTTCCCATCCTGCGTTCCTGCAACTCCTTTTGAAAATGCCGGGGCGGTATTAACATCTAAGGAAATCGCTGAACTTATAGATAATCCACGTGTCCTGGGTCTGGGTGAACTGATGAATTTTCCGGGAGTTATTTCTGCAGATGATGAGATATTAAACAAGCTAATGGTAGCCCGTAATGCTAAAAAAATAGTGGATGGCCACAGTCCGGACCTAAGGGGTGCAAGACTGGATGCATACGCAGCTGCAGGTATCCGTGATGACCATGAATGTACTACTCCTGAGGATCTTAAGGACCGGACCCGCAGGGGGATATATGTTATGCTGAGGCAGGGGACAAGCTGCCACGATGTGATAAGGTTACTGCCGGGTATAAATGAGAAAAATGAAAGATTTTGTCTGTTCTGTACTGATGACAGGCAGGCAGCCAGTCTGGTAAATGAAGGACACATAGATAATAATGTGCGACTCGCTGTTGCAAATGGTCTTGATCCTCTTAGTGCAATACGTATGGCTACGATAAACGCTGCAATCTGTTTTGGGTTAAATGACAGAGGTGCGGTGGCACCGGGATACAGAGCTGATCTTATATTATTTGACAGCTTAGAGGATATCAGGATCCGTAAGGTTTGGATAGGTGGAAAAACGGTAGCAGAAGATGGGAAATATCTGGCTGCGGATAAGCATATTGAACCTAAAAAAGTTAGCGGAAAAGTGAATGTGAAGGATTTTTCCATATCAAGACTTGAACTTACGGTGAGCTCCGATATCGCAAGGACGATAAAGCTTATACCTTACTCTGTAGTTACAGAGGTCGGTTCTGCCAAAGTAAAGACTGATCAACAGGGCAGATGGATAAGAGATGAACAGGATATAGTTAAGATTGCTGTAGTAGAACGTCATCACGGCAAGGGTACCGTGGGTCTGGGACTGTTGGAAGGCTTCGGGCTGAGCGGCGGTGCGATCGCTACCAGTGTTGCTCATGATTCACATAATTTCATAGTAGCCGGAGATGATGACAATGATATGGTGATTGCCATAAACAAGCTGATCGAAATGGGCGGCGGTATGGTAGTAGTATCAAAAGGAGAGGTACTGGGCAGTTTTCGTCATGAGATAGCGGGACTTATGACAGACCGACCCGGAAAAGAAGTTGCAGATGCTTTAAGGGAGCTGGAAATACTAGCCCGTGAGAGGCTGCATATCAATGATCATGCGGATCCGTTTATGACACTGTGTTTTATGGCTCTTCCGGTAATCCCGGAACTAAAGATCACAGACAACGGACTTTTTGATGTGCGTAAGTTTAAACCTGTTACGATAGAATTAAATTAATTATGCATATGGATAAGAAAACTAAGAATCCCACAAAACCTAATAAAACAAAACAGCTTGATATTTCAATAAATGATCATTCGTTAAAGCTGTTGATCACCTACTTCTCCGTAATTTCTGCACTGGAATTGCTGGCTTACGGAGTTGGTGGTTTTTTTTCTGTTTTAGCGACTTACATTTGGTTATTCACCGGTATTTTCTGGGTAGGGTATTTTTTATCCAATGTTGGGCTTACTATAGTAAATGATATAAAAAAGAAGAAATTTGTTTTATTAGGTGTATTTTCGTTTCTTATATTATTCTTGTTCATATTTATTGGTAATATCTCTTTTTCAGATATAAATCCCGATGCAACTCAGCAGTTGGCAGCAGGATTAAAATCATTTGATTCTGCGGATTTAAACTATACCGGAATAGCATTTCTGGGATATCCTAACCGACAATATGTAATTGCCGCTATCCCTGCTCTTATCTTCGGGCGCAGCATATGGACAGCTCATGCCGGTTTTGGAATCATGTTCCTCATCGGGTTAACTGTACTGTTTATTAATTTAAGAGCATGGCTTAAAAAGAATTCCTTAAAAGAAGAATATGCTCTTCTTCCCTGTTTTGCATTTCTTGCATTTCCGTTTATAACAGAATACTATATGAATTTTGAACAGGCGATAACTCCAGTTGCGCTTACAATGCTTGGGATAGGACTTTTCCTGAAACTTACAATGGAGCCGGACATTTTATCAATAATGGCGGTTTCGTATGTCGGGTGTCTGATGGCGGATTCATATACGCCGGTACTGGCTTCATTAGGTTTATTATTGGTATTCCTTTGTCTTTATGCCATTAAGATTAAAACCGATAAATCTGATATAATAAAAAACCAAACCGGAGATATTAAATCAATCTCATATGCCTGTTTCGGATGTGCCGCCAATATTCTGGTCTTCTTTATTGCAACCTATATCTCAGGACGGTCGGACAGGCTCACAGAATTCAGAGAAAATACTTCTTTAGTGAAAACCGCATTAACTACATGGAAAGAGTTCTTTACAGATGCAAATGTCCGTTTCCTGGGGCTTTTTGCCGGAGCTGTAATATTGTATATGCTGCTTTCCGTAACTTTAAGATTAAAGATCGCAGATATACTGGTATCGCTCTGGGTTTTAGGTGTGGTATTTTTCTCGGATTATATGACCGGCTATACAGCATATGATAAAGCATGGCTTATGCAAAGAAACATGGTAGTGATCCCGGTACTTGTTATCTGTATCTTTATAGCCATAGTTAATTTCCTAAAAAAACATGAGCTGACTATCAGCCAGCCCATTCAGGTTATACTTATCATATTCTTTTTTGCGACAGGTTTGTTTAATTTTATGCAGCCCCACAGGTCATTTAAATACTTTGGTTTTATCCAGCCCATGAAGTATGCGATAGACTATATAGACGAAACCCTAAAAGAAAACGGATTGAAAAACACAGATGAATTTAACCTGATAATCTATACGGATAATGTTCTTCAGAGCAATATCCATGATTATGCGGCATTTTTCTATCCGAATGCAACTACCTATTCTGAAACAGGCTACCTATATAACAGCAGTATAGATTATTCTAAACCGAGTATTTATCTTGCAGAAGATACAAGACTAAAGATCCTGGAGCCGGATAATGCGGATACGGATGAGTATATAAAATTTTTAAAGACCGCTACCGACAATAAAATCTACAAGAACTTAAGGTATGGCACTGAAATAACCTGGCATATGAAATATATAGCTCCATAAAAATTCATTAATTTACATATGAATGCTCCACGGTGATCACACAGTTATATCGCTGATCAATCTTTTTAAGCTTTCCTTCAAGATCATCGGTAAACTTCCTGCATTCTTCCTTCTTATATGAATAAGGAAGTACCAGATCAAAAATAAGATTTATCTGATCCGTTCCGCTTACCATACGGAAATCATGTATGGATGCTGACGGATCTTTTTCTTTTACGGCATCCGAGATTATTTTTCTGGTGTTCTGAACTGCTTCGTTATCCGTATCTATAGGGTCCATATGTATGACCAGGAAAATATTCAGATCCCGGAGTACGTCCTGCTCTATCCTGTCCACTATCTCATGTGCGGTTTCTATCGAAAGAGTATTTTTTATCTCTGCATGAACCGATGCCATACGCCTGGTCGGTCCATAGCTGTGGACTATCAGATCGTGTGTTCCCTCTATACCCTCATATGAGCATATCTTTTCACATATTTCCTTATATAAGTCTTCGGGTACAGCCTCGCCCAAAAGAGGTTCGATGGTATCCCTTGTTACACTTATACCTGCAAGGAATACCATGACAGCTACCAGACAACCCATGTAACCGTCCACATTCCAGCCAAGGAATCTGTATATCAATAAAGAAACAATAGTGGCTGATGTAACAAAAACATCTCCCATGGCATCCCTTGCCGTAGCAAGGAGTACTTTAGAATCAATCTTTTTACCAAGCTTTCTGTTAAACAGGGACAGCCAGATTTTTACAAAGACCGAAACGATAAGTATGATTAGGGCTATCAGCGAGATATTCAGATCCTCGGGATGAAATATTTTTTCTAAAGAGGTTTTAAAACAGGATATGCCAACCTCTAATATAATGAAGGAAACTATCAGAGCAACAATATATTCATATCTGCCATGACCAAATGGATGCTCCTTGTCTGCCGGCTTTGCTGCAAGCTTTGCACCTATAAGGCTAATAACAGACGAAGCCGCATCAGACAGGTTATTGAAGCTGTCGGTCATAACCGCCGAAGAGTTTATGATCAGACCTATGATAAGCTTACCCGCAAATAAAAAAACATTGCAGATAATACCGACCAGACCTGCTAACACTCCATATGCTGACCGGTCCTTTTTATCTTTTATGAATATTTTTTCTAATAAATTTGTCATTTTCATGCCTCAGCCAAATGAAATTAATGAATATTATACTCCAAGAACCTCGTATTTTCAAGGGTTTCCGGTGTTTTTAAATATTTTTTTAAAAATTTTAAAAATAATGCTTGACAAATAATATTATACGTCGTATAGTATTATACGTCGACAAGATATTATATGAGTTATAAATACTATATCTAAAATAATCAATTATATGAATTACATTAATTACATTAATTACAAATAGCAGGGTTACCTGCAGAAAGGACAAAAAATGACTTATCAGTTAACGGCTCCGCTACTTGATGCTTGTGTACTGGGAGTTGTTGAAAAGGAAGATGTTTACGGATACACACTGACACAGAGGGTCATGGATGTGGTCGACATCTCCGAGTCAACACTTTATCCGGTGCTAAGACGATTACAAAAGTCAGGTCTGCTGGAAACATACGATGTGCCCTATCAGGGACGAAACCGAAGATATTACAGGATAACACCTCCCGGAAAAGAACAGTTAAACTTCTTTAAAACCGAATGGATATCCTACAAAGAAAAAATCGACGCATTGCTGGGCGGTATGAATTTGTTAACCAACCCCATCAACCAATGATAAAAATAACTCTAATAACAAAACATAATTCAAGGAGGAAAAGCTTAAATGAATAAGCAGGCATTTATGCAAGAGCTCGAATATCGGCTGAGACACTTAACCGATGATGACAGGCTCGATGCACTGGAGTATTACAGTGAGTATATTGATGATTTAAATCTTCCGCCGGAAGGTGATGTGTGTGTACATCTCGGTACACCTAAGGAGGTAGCGAGACAGATAATTGCTCAGACTACCGAGAGAAAGATCGAAGAACAGCAGGAAAAGAAAACCACGAAGGGCTTCGGTTCCATCGTATGGCTGGCGATACTCGGGATATTCGCTTCACCTATAGCCATACCTCTTGCGATAGCAGCAGTAATAATCTTTCTTTCATTCATCATCGTTATCGGCTCCGTTGTATTTGCTTTCGGAGTAGCAGGTGTGGCATGTATCGCAGCCGGTTTGGCAACAACTGTTATAGGACTTGTTTCACCCGGTTTCGCACAGAAGCTTATCGTAATGGGCTCAGGATTATTTATCTGTGGACTTGGCATCATGTTCATGCTCCTTACATCACTTCTCGCAAAGCTTATGGTAAAGATGATTTCCGGCATAATCAGAAAGATGGCCCGCCGACATGCAATGAAGAAAATGAATCAGTAATCCAAGGATGGAAAACAACAACAGTAAAATATTTACACGGAGGAAAAAAGAAATGAAAGGATCAAAGATCTGGTTAATTATAGCAACAGTATTAATGATAAGCGGTCTCGGACTCGCAGCAGTAGGCACCGCAAACGGCGGCTCATGGCGTTTTAAGATTAAGAATTTTAAAGTAACAACAAAAGCAGACAATGATTACGTAACAAAAACAATCAACTATAATGATTCAGAAGCATTCAAAAAAATAATCGTGGATTCAAGCACTATTGATATTAATATCCGGAAGGGTGACGGTTATTCAGTAACTTACTTCGTTCCTGAAGACAGCATTCCTGAGATATCAAACAACAACGGAGTTCTTGATATCAATACTACAGAAGATAACGGAATTACATTTTTTGACTTCACATTTATGGATTTTGATGATAATAACCCTTATATCACCATCACAACACCTTATGCAGATGCTACAGATTTCAAAGTTAAGACCTCAACAGGTGATATAACCGTCACAGACATGAACTTCGAAGGTGAAGTGAAGTCCAGCACAGGTGACATCAAGATAACCCGTGGTTCATTAGGTTATGTAGATATCTTAACATCTACCGGTGATATCACAGTTGATAATATAAAGTCAGTATCAATCAGTGCAAACACATCTACCGGCGAGACAAGACTTATCAACTCTTCTGTTTCAGAAAAGCTTTATGTTGATACTTCAACAGGTGATGTAGAACTTATCGATGATACACTTGGCAGATTTGAAGTTGAAGGCAGCACTTCAGATGTTAAAGTTAATAACTCGGAGATCGGTAAAGTAAAGATTTCGGTTTCAACAGGCGAAGTTGAGTTAGGCTTAAAGGGTGACGAGGCTGATTACAGTTTCGATCTCCACAGTTCAACAGGTGATATCAGGATTGGAAAAGATGAGTATGAAGACAACCTTGTAAGAGAAAGAAATACAGATAATTCAGTATATGTTCACACTTCAACAGGTGACATTGACATAGATTTCAACAAGTAATAGCTGCTTATTCATTCGGGGATTGCAATACTAACGCAATCCCCAATGGTAACAAAAATAAACGGTGGGACAAAAAATGTTCCATCGTTTATTTTTTTTGGAACCTCTTTCATAATCCCTTCGTCTAATCATCAAACAAGAAGATAAAAAACGTACGGATCCGAAATAAATCAATATTTGAATAATTAACAACGAACATTTCCTATTCGATATAGGAAAAAACTGAACGGAGGAAAAATTTTATGAAGAAAAAAATATTAGCAATAGGTTTATCATTAGTATTAACATTAGGACTCGCAGGATGCTCAAGTGCAAAGAATAATGATCGTGCTGAAAATTATGCACCGACTGCAAACACAAATTCTGTACAGTCATACAATTACAAGACACCCGATACAGTAGCGGATGAGAGCTCAAGATATTTTGACCTGGCAGTAACGGAAAGTGCAGATACATACAGCTTTGGCGGATATGATCAGAAAACTGGGATCAACTGGAATACCGAAGAATATAAGCACATCGATGAAAATGGCTGGAAGGCAGTAAGCGTATCCCCCTTCTCTACATTTGCTGCAGACGTGGATACTGCATCATATGCAAATCTTAGACGTATGATCAATAACGGACAGAGGATCCCCGAGGATGCAGTAAGGATTGAGGAGCTCATTAATTATTTTGATTATGATTACACAGCACCGACAAATAATGATCCTTTTTCTGTAACTACAGAGATGGCACCTTGTCCTTGGAACGAAAATACCAATTTACTTATGGTCGGTATCAAGGCCAAGGATATCGATATGAGCCAGAGGAAAGCATCAAACCTTGTATTTTTGGTAGATGTATCCGGTTCAATGAATGGTGAGGACAGATTAGGTCTTGTTCAGAAATCCTTCAAGATGCTTACAAATGAGCTGAATCAGGATGACCGTATCTCACTTGTAACATATGCTTCAGGTGACAGGATCGTGTTCGAGGGACTTTCGGGTGCAAACAAAAAAGAGATCACTGAATATGTGGAAGACCTTTTCGCAGGCGGTGGAACAAACGGTTCTGCAGGTATTCAGACAGCATATGAGATAGCTGAAAAATATTATATTGAAGGCGGAAATAACCGTATCATCCTGGCTACTGACGGTGACCTCAATATCGGTATCACAGATGAAGGCTCTCTTACAAGACTTGTAAAGGAAAAGGCAAAGAGCGGCGTATTCCTTTCAGTGCTCGGTTTTGGCTGGGGAAATATTTCCGACAGCCGTATGGAAGCATTGGCAGATAACGGAAACGGAAATTACAGCTATATTGATTCTATGACTGAGGCAAAGAAGGTACTGGTTGACGAGATGGGCGGTACTCTCTTTACAGTAGCAAAGGATACCAAGATCCAGGTAGAATTTAATCCTGCAGTTATAAAGGGATATCGTCTGATAGGATACGAAAACAGGACTATGGCAGCAGAGGATTTTAATGATGACAAAAAGGATGGCGGAGAGATAGGTGCAGGCCACACCGTTACAGCCCTTTATGAGATAGCTTTAAAGGACAGCGCACAGGAAATCCCCGAAGTAGAATCAAAGTATACAGCAAAGGCTGATGCTGATGCAGAGGGTATAGCAAGTGAATACCTTACTGTAAATATCAGATATAAGCAGCCTGATGGAGAGACCAGCAGCCTGATCACCCATCCTGTAGACAGCACTTATTACAGTGAAAACATGAGCGAGAATCTTTCCTGGGCAGCAGGTGTAGCTCAGGCAGGTATGATCATCAGAAAGTCTGAATACGCAGGTACAAGCACCATGGAGAATGTTTTAGAAAGACTTAAATCACTCAACTCTGTAAAAGAGGATGCATACAGACAGGAATTCTGTGAGCTTATGGATATGGTAAGATAGTTAAATAGTTATTTGCAAAAATAACTTTTACATACATAACGTTCTTCCTATTTGCAGACACCCGGGTTTATGATCAATTCAGAGACCCGGGTGTCTCTTTGTAAAAAAATATAGTTTGCCTAAGGGGAAAAATTATGGTAACATTGGGATGAAAAAGAAAATATCCCAAAAATTTCCGGAAAGAATAATATGAAAAACAGGATTGCAGAAAATATAATATGGGCTATGAGCGCTATCATGACAGTAATCTATGTGATAGTGTTTGTTTTGGTGTCTGATCCGGAGTTCATCATCCCGGGGATTGTATTCGGAGTAATCCTTCTTATTATGTTATGTGCCTCAGTTTTTAGTGAAGGAAGGAATAAGCAGGGATGCCTGATCGTGTATGCAATCATTGCCATGGGACTTTCGTTCATATGCCATCAGATCTGGTGCGGTCTGCCGATGCTCACTGCGACGGCACTATATTCATGTAATGATTTTTTGCTGTATTCCAATAAGAAAAATATTTTGGTTAACATATTTTTGGTTGGCGGGTTCGCATTCTGGTCCAGAAGGCTGACTCCCGAAAAACTCGGGGTGGGAGGATATATCGCCCTTGTATGTATTTTGGTCTTTGCAATTATATGGAGTTTTGCGGTATATTGGCTTTTCAGATATTTTGAAATGAATTCAAATCTTGAAAAAGCACTCCGGTCTTCTGCACTTGATGCCATGAACGAGAGAGAGCTCCGTATGGAGATTGCCGAGAGCAAGAATATGGCAGAGGAGAATGCGAGATTAGAAGAGCGTGAGAGGATAAGCCGGGATATACATAATGCTGTCGGGCATACTCTTTCAGCAGCAACGGTCACTCTGGATGCAGCCCAGATGCTGATCGATACCGATGCGACAAAAGCAAATCAGAAAATCGATCAGGCAAATGAACGCATCCATGAGGCGATAGGCTCTGTAAGGAGTGTTGTAAGGACGCTGGATGCAGAGGATGACTGTGTGCTGGTAACGGATTATGTTAATTCTTTAAAAGAGCTGATCAATAATTTCACATTGGATACCGAGATAAAAGTGCATCATAATCTGGATCTGATAATTGCAGATGAAGAGCGCAGACAGAGTACTCAGCTTCAAACAGACAGTGGCAATAAACTGCACATTGCCAGGGCAGCTTTCATCAGCAGCAGTATATCGGAACTGCTCACTAACGGAGTAAAACATGGGGGAGCCAAAGTATTTGTTATACTGTTAACTCTTGACAGTTCCCATATCAGTGTCCAGGTAAGTGATAACGGACAAGGATGGGGAGAAATCTCATATGAAGAAAAACAGGCTAAACTGCGAAACGGTTTTGGACTTCGCAAGATGAGTGATTACGTAAAGACTAACGGAGGCAGTTTTGATGTGGATGGAAGCGAGGGCTTCTGCGTAAAATACAGTCTGCCAAGATAAAAATGATCATGATGTGACTGCAGTCATAGAAATATATGACTGCAGTCACTGTTTTTATTTTATATATGGATGTATGATGAAAGTGTCCTGAACAAGGCATACAATTTATGGGAGTTGTCTATAAGGCATATAGGCAAAGCGTGGTTAATCACCATGATTAGGTTTCGGAGGAATCAAAGAATGAAAAAAATTGAAAAAGTTACATTGATAATGATAACAGTATTGGCAAGTTTGTGTTTAACCGGCTGTGGGAAATATGTATCATCCTGGAGTGCTTCCGCATATGTTCATACCAATACATCCTCTTATGCATATATGGACTTTTGGACATTTAAGGGGACACAGGTGCATACTCTGAAATGCAAAAATGAAACCGGAACGCTCAATTATTCCGGAAAGCTTGAAAAAGGAAATGTGATTGTTTATGTAGATTACGACGGAACAAAAAAAGAGCTTTTTAAACTTAGTGATGGAGAGGAAATAAACTCTTCCTTAAAAGACTTAAAAGAAGGCACGGTTTATGTCATATTTGAAACCGATGGAAAATGTGAAAATGGTGAGTTTGAATTTGAATTAGAATAAGGAAAGGAAAACAAATGAAACAAACGGGCAGAGCAAAGCTTTCAGCTTTTGGCTACATCAAAGGAAACCGAAAAAGAGTGACAGCTCTCGTAGTATCGCTGGCAATGTTTGTGGTTCTAAGCTATCTGGTAAGTTACGTACTCGGGTCAACATCGGAGCCGTTCTACCAGGCGTGCAGCGAACCATATCGTGACATGCTGCTCACATCTCCGGAGATAATCATAGGTGATTATGAAACCATAGAGGAATGGAACGAACTAGTCTTAGAGGCTATGCAGGAGAAAGAAGAGGAGATAAGAAAAATCGAGGGTATAACCGGAACAGTAATGTTTAGGTTTGGCCGGGTCAGCATGAAAAGCGTGATAGGAGAAACCACACTTCCCTGTTTTCTGATGGATAACAATCAGGATATACAAACCCTCTTGGATTACAAAAATGCCAAGCTCATACAAGGCAGAATGCCGGAGGCACCCGGAGAAATCCTGGTAGATATGAAGCTTTGGAATAATAGAGGAAATGAAACTCTGGAGTATATGTCAGCCAATTACAAGATAGTCGGACAGGTAGAAAGTGACATTTATCTGGCTTTAGGTCTGGCTCTCCCTGCGGAAAACGATGTTAACCTGGCGGTTTTCCATCCGGATGACGGAAAGGATTACGGAAAAATAATAGAGGATGCCGGGATAAAGCTATACTATGTAAGTGATTATCAGTCCCAATACGACGGGCTCTATGATGATATAGGTTCACTGGATACGGTAGAACGACTGGTACAGATAATAACGGGCGTGCTGCTTGCAGTATGTCTGCTCGTAGTTCTTTCTCTTCATATCATGGATAGACACCAAGAGTGGTGCCTGATGAACTCCATCGGATTTTCCGAATGGGAAATCTATGGTATGGCGCTCAGAGAGTTATTGTTCTGTTTTATTATGGCTATAGTAGTGGGAGCAGGGTTAACAGCAATATCCGGATTTGCATTCAACAAAATACTATGTGAACCCATCGGCATACATGTAAATCCCTGGAGAGAAAATGCGGTAGCAGTTATCATAACTGTATTAATAGCAATTTACGGCTGTTGCCAGATACCGCTGTTTATCAATATTAGAAGAGTTTGTACCGTGGATATGATAGAGTAAAAAGGAGACTTAAAAATGTTTGAATTAAAAAATGCTACAATGATCTATGATATGGATAAGGAAGAAAAAGTATATGCTATGAGAAATATCAACATCAGTTTTCCGGACAAAGGTCTGGTAGGGATCATCGGTCCCTCCGGCAGCGGAAAATCAACTATGATGTATACTATGTCCACCCTGAAAAATCTTACCAGCGGAGAAATCCTGTACAACGGAAGATCGATAACAGGTATAAAGGATGCCGAAAGACAGACTCTTAGAAGGGATGAATTCGGTTTTATATTCCAGAGACATTATCTGGTACCTTATCTTACCGCAGTAGAGAATGCCGTATTGGCGGCCAACTGCCCTAAAAAGGAAGCAGTGGAGAAGGCTAAGGAAATATTACTGAATATCGGTTTAAAGGAAAAGGAGTTGGACAAAATACCGGCAAAGCTTTCCGGAGGACAGCGTCAGAGAGTGGCCATAGCCAGAGCCATGATGAATAATCCCAAGGTTCTTTTTGCAGATGAGCCGACAGCTTCCCTCGACCATGAGAATGCATATCTCGTAATGGACAGATTAAGAGAGTATGCAAAGGAAAGACTTGTGATAGTCATCACCCATGATCACAGTATCTTAAGGGATACGGATATGACAGTGGAAATCTGGGATGGAAGTATATCGGATGTGAAACAAGGTTTGCTACAGGAGACGGCTTGACTCCTCATCCGGAGCAGGATTCAAAAAAGAAAGGAATAAGGCAGAAAATATGACACCTTTTTCACCATTAACATATATTAGCAGGAACCGTGGAAGAGTGATCAGTATCATATTGATCCTGGCATGTACCTGTGTGGTATTTATGGGCGGGATGTATATAGATAACATAGGTGATACCTGTATTTACGGTTACGAGGAACCTTCCCAATATGCCATATGGTATATGCAGGGAAACAATAATGACATCATTGATGAAAGAAGCGCATATATCGATGAGCTGGATAAACTTTTGCCGGAATGCGCAAAAAATACGCTTGCGGTAAGTACACCTTCAGTAAGCTATAAAAGCATTATGGGTTTCAAAATGTCGATCACAGGCTTTTTTATGCGATCCCGGGAGGATTTTAATACCTTTGTGGAATATACGGATATACTGCCCAAAGGGACTACAGTCAGTGATGGCGGGCTTATAATATCAGAGTGGCTGGCTAATAACTGGGGAGTAAAGGAAGGCGATATCATAAAAGGCAACGGAGAGTTTGAGGATGTTTACTTTCCTGTTGATATGACGGTAGAAAAGGTTTTACCGTTAAAGGGAATTCAGATATATGGCTGGTCTTCGGAAATAAATGGCAGCAGCGGCATGATCCTGCCTACGGAAAAGGGTACCGCTCATGATGCCGGTCTTTCAGGTGCCCTGAATGAATTCAGGCAAGAGATAAAAGAAAAGTATCCTCATATAATAGTTACCACCAATGAAACCCTTAAGGAAAATGTAAATGATTCAATAAGTTTTCTCACATACATCTTCTGGGCGATCATCCTGATAGTGGCAGTAGTATTTGCCGTAACGGTAAATGCTACCTTTGCGGCAATGTATGACAAGAGAAAATACGAGTTTTCAATATACAAAGCAGTGGGATTTTCAAAGGGAAAGATTTTTGGAAAGATATTCGGAGAGCTGCTTGCCATGGACGGACTTGGACTCCTGGTGGGTGGAACAGCCTGCTTTGTAATAGTCAGTATACTTAATGAACTCCTTTGGGATCAGGGTCAGCATCTTATACGTCCTTCGTTACTCGGCATTATTGGAACACTGATCTGTAACCTGGCGATAATAGCCCCTGTATTGCTCTCCAATATGAGAAGAGTCAGGAAATATGATGTAACGGTATACTAGGCAACTTTTAAAAATTGTAAGTTTTTATTGAAATAATAATTGATTTAGTATATATTGTACTTATTGGAACAAAATATTTTCAATAAGGAGACTTAAAATGGGCTTAGTTGATATTATCATTAGTTTAGCTCTCGGAGCTTTAGCCGGATGGCTTGCAGGTATAATCATGAAGAGCAGCAACGGATTGTTATTAAACATTATCCTCGGTTTGGTAGGCGGTATTGTAGGAGGATATGTTTTCGGACTTATCGGAATCACATTCTTCGGAGTTGTCGGTACTATTATCCGTGCGGTAGCCGGTGCTTGTCTGGTGATTTTTATAGTAAGACTTATAAAGAAAAACTAACACAAAAGGTGCCGGGAAGTTCCCGACACCTTTTTCTTATAAGGTTATTGTCTAATATTTCCTACTTACCAGATAACAGCATTTCCTTCTATATCGCAATCGTCTCCGCAGCATCTGACAAGCAAATGATAAAGTCTTTTTGAAATCCTGGTATTATCCACCTTGATGGTTGTATTATCAAAACTGTTGCAAAAATCATCAAAGTTCTTGATCTCGTTGGAATCATTTATCTCTGCATTTGACAGGTCAACATCACAGTTGTCACCTATCTTGGAAAGCAGGACAGCAAATGCAGCCTCACTCAAGGTAGCATTTACAAAGCTCCAGCTGTTATTATCGGAAGTATTTCCGGATTCACCTATTTCCTTAGTGGTATCCCTGGCAGTTCCGATCATGGTATTGTTGCCGGATACATCCGCATTATCTCCTACCTTTTCCATGATAGCATAAAATGCATCACCGCTTATAGAAGCGTTATCTATCGAAACACTGATGTTATCCGCTGTTTCGATATCGGAAAGATCTGCTTCATCGCAGTCTTCAATGCAGTATCCGTTCAGATCCAGATCTCCGTTATCTTCCGTCTTGCTCAGTAACTGTGCTAAAACATAAGTATCCATTTTACGGGAGTTTTTTTCCGGTTTTCTTGTAAAATTACTCTCGGAATATGGATTTTTATTGGAACGCTTAGCTTTGTTTTCCCAGTCTCCGAAATTACACTTTTGGAATTTATCAAAGCCTTCCATGGCTTCCTTTACGGCATTGCTGACCATCATTCCGATATTGTTGAGGAAGTTTTCGGTCGCCTTTTTATCTGCCTCATTAAAACCTTTAGGTCCGCTGTACCATCCAAAAGGTCCGTTTCCCGGTCCTTTATTACCGCGTTCCCAGTTCCAGCTCCTGCCGTGCTTTCTTCCAAACCAGTCATTGTTTCCTTCTGAATTATAATCCGGAAGATTTGAATACTCCTCAAAATTCTTTACAGGGAAAATCTTGTACGGTTTCTGGAATGCTACGAAAACAAATTTGATCTTATCGGCATCTCCCGTATTAAAAGGAATCCTGTAAAATCTGATGGATGAACCGTTCCAGACTTTTTCCATAGTTGGTCTGTATTCCCTGTGAAGAAGACTGTACTGATATCTGTTGTTCCAGTCATCCTTGCCTGGATCCTCTGCGGGATCTGCATCGGCAGATTCAATAACTTCGCCTGCCTTTGCCTCATCCGATGCACTCAGATCCGGGATAGCTTTTACCTTAGCTTTCTCGTGTATCGGCATAACGATAAAGTTGCACTTTGCATCTCCCCGGACTTCGTCAATATCACCGGTCATAGCAAAAAGGAATTCAAAATCCGTATCCTTTTCCACCGGCATTTCATAAGAAATCTGAGTCCAGTTGTGACCCCAGTCACCTATCTCGTATACCTCAACATTGTTACCTAAAGCATCCGTCACAAACATCCTGTTTGCGATATTGTTTCCTGTACATGTAGGATCTATACCAAATTTTCTTGCTTCAAAACCTATAACCTTACTCATCTTATGTACCTCCGCAAATTTATTGTCATCTACGGTCGGAACCTGAGTATCCGTTATCCTTATACAGTTTTCATCGACGGGCTCAGCCCGACCTTTCTTGACCAGCCCCTTAGCCCTTTTCGGGTAAGTGTAGCCGATCACTACGCCATTTTCATCAATGATCGTTACGTTTTTTTCCATGGGTGTCTCCCCCTATTATTTTTTACCGGCTTTTTTTATCCGGCTTATTACTGAATCAGACTCCTGTTTTTTATAATGGGTGTCCTCCCCGTCCGACATTTACACTATATAAAAAAATTACATACCTGTCAAGCAATTTCACTGACAGGTATGAAAAACCACAGTAAGAGGTAAGTATTGTTATTTACGGCATATAAATATCCCGGCTTCCTTTGTCACATAAAAGCCCTTGCCCATCTCTGACTTTACAAAGCTTTTAAACTCCTTAAAATCATCCAGGATATACTGGTTCTGGTTTCCGTGACAGGAAATAATATAATTTATCAGATCCTCCGCCTCGGTAACATAGAGACTGTCCTCGTATTCCTTCCATTCAATATTGTTGAATTCGCTGCCTAGGATCTCGCCCCCGTTTGTCTTTCCGAATATTTTATACAGATCCTTCGCTGCGAGTACAATCCTGTCATCATACTGCATGACAAGCTCACTGATTTCCTTCATATGATCGGACCCATAGGTACTGCATATAAAAACTCCGTCTTTTTTCAGTACCTTTTTTATTCTGTTTAAGGTATCCTGCATATCATTTGCATAAAACAGACAGTGATTCGCGATGATCATATCCGCAGAATTTTCCGGCAGATCCATATTGTCCATATCTATCAGCTTAAAGGAAAACCTCCTGTCCTCCGGATCAAAGCGTCCCCTTGCTTCTTTTAATACACCTTCGGAATTGTCGGAAAGAATTATTTTTATCTTTTTGGGGATTTTATCCATATTCTGGAGCCAAAAATCACCGTTTCCACATCCAAGCTCCAAAATATGCATACCGGATCTTATATTGCTGACTCTGTATATCCAGGGAAACCATTTCTCTTCATTCTGGGAATAAAGTGCATGCAGTCTGATCCTGGCGGAAATATTTGAAGTATCTACATACTGCTGCATAAGACTCTTTTTCAGACCGGTCTCTGTCACCTGCTGCATAAGCAGTGACCAGTCCGTTTCACCTGTTTTTTCTATCTCCTCAAGAGTGTTTTCCAGTATTTCACGGACAAGAGCCATCTGCTTTATCTTTTCATCTATGAGATTTAACTGCTGTTTTAGAGAAGCGATCAAAGTACTGTTCTGTTCTTCCTCTTTTGTATCAAGCGATAAGGCAGGTACCGCAGGCTCCTGAATATCATTTAACGAAAAGCCGAGATATTTTAAAAACAGGATCCTCTGTATCTTCTCAAAATCTCTGTCAGTATAAAATTTGTATCCGTTTCCACCCATGTATGAAGGAGTCAGAAAACCATGATCATTATAATAACGTAATGTTTTCTTTGTAACATGGGCTCTTTTTGCAAACTCCCCCGAAGTATATAAGCCTTCTTTTACCATCGTTTTTTCGACCTTTTCTGACTAACAAGAAAAATATTTTTGAAAATTTAAAAAAAATGCTTGACTGTGCCCTTAGGGCACACTTTATACTTCGTATTGTAATACAGATCACAACTCGTGTCAAGGTCAATTGACCATTTTAGAAGGAGGTACATTATGACCATTATCGTAACCGGTGGAGCCGGATTTATCGGCAGTAACTTTATATTCCATATGTTAGGAAAATATCCCGACTACCGCATCATCTGTCTGGACTGCCTGACATATGCAGGTAATCTTTCAACACTTAAATCCGTTATGGATAACCCGAATTTCAGATTCGTAAAGGAAGATATCACAAACAGAGAAGCAGTTTACAAGCTCTTCGAGGAAGAAAAGCCTGACATGGTAGTAAACTTTGCAGCAGAGAGCCATGTAGACCGCTCTATAGAAAATCCTGAGGTATTCCTTAACACAAATATCCTGGGTACCGCAGTACTTATGGATGCCTGCAGAAAATACGGCATCAAGAGATATCATCAGGTATCAACCGACGAAGTATACGGAGACCTGCCTCTTGACAGACCTGACCTCTTCTTTACAGAGGAAACACCCATCCATACTTCAAGCCCCTATAGTTCATCAAAGGCAGGCGCTGACCTTCTGGTTCTCGCATACCACAGAACCTACGGACTTCCCGTATCCATCAGCAGATGTTCAAATAACTACGGACCTTATCATTTCCCGGAGAAGCTCATCCCTCTGATGATCGCTAATGCTTTAAATGATAAGCCCCTCCCCGTATACGGAAAGGGAGAAAATGTCAGAGACTGGCTGTATGTAGAGGATCACTGCCGTGCTATCGACCTCGTAATCCATAAGGGACGTGAGGGTGAAGTATACAATATCGGCGGCCACAACGAGATGAAGAATATCGATATCGTAAAGATCATCTGTAAAGAACTCGGTAAACCCGAAAGCCTCATTACTTATGTAACCGATCGTAAGGGACATGACATGAGATATGCCATCGATCCTACCAAGATCCACAATGAGCTCGGCTGGTTACCTGAGACCAAGTTTGCTGACGGCATAAAGAAAACCATTAAGTGGTACTTAGATAATAAGGAATGGTGGGAGACCATCATCTCCGGTGAGTACAGAAATTACTACGAGAAAATGTACGGAAACCGCTGATTTAATATAAACATAAAGTTGATAAAAGACACTTCTATTGATTTACGGATCCGTAGAAGTGTCTTTGTTTTAAGTTGACAAAGTTCATATCTAAGCATATACTAAATTTATGTGAATTACGGAAGGATTTCAAAGGGGGAAGTATGGCAAAAGTAAATGATCCGATAGTTATAAATGGGACAAGAGTCAAGAACAGACTGACTATGGCACCTACGGTCAAATTTGATTATGCAGGTGAGGACGGCCAGCTTACGTTAAGGCATCTGGTACATTATCTGGAAAGGGAAGAAGGCGGTATCGGGCTCATCTGTGTTGAGGCGACTGCGGTAACTCCGGAGGGCAGGTTTGCTAAAAATCACCTCGGACTTTGGGAGGATGCTCAGATAGAAGGGCATAAAAGAATAAACGAAACATGCCATATGAATGATGTGGTGGCTTTAATACAGCTTAATCATACAGGCGTAACCGGGAATCCTATATTTGGTACACCGATAGGACCATCCGCTATACCGACCAGGGATGGAAAACTGTCTAAGGAAATGAGCATAGATGAAATACATGCGATGCAGGAAAGCTTTATTGCCGCTGCCTGCAGGGCTAAGGAAGCCGGATATGCCGGTATACAGCTGCATGGATGTCACGGATATCTCATAAACCAGTTTGTATCACCCAAAACCAATCTCAGAACCGATAGATACGGTGAAAACAAGGCTTTATTCGGCAAAGAGATAATACAGGGTATAAGAGAAAAATGCGGAAAGGACTTTATCATTTCAGTCAGGACTCCCGGTGCGGAGCCCGATGTTCAGCATGCTGTCGATGTGGCAAATGAATATGTGGAGGCAGGGTGCGATTATCTCCAGGTTTCACACGGCATTGACAGTTTCGGGGTAAAACTGAAGCCGGACGATGCGCCCTATAGTGACCTGTGTGCATTGGGCGTAAACTTCCATTCGATATTTAAGGGAAAAGTTCCTGTTTCCTGTGTCGGAGGGCTGCTTACACCGGAGCGGATAGAGTATATTATTGAAAATGATCTGGCGGATACTGTGGATCTGGCTCGCGGGATACTTGCAGATCCCCAGCTTCCAAATGCAGTATTAAACGGAACTCCGTATACCCAGTGTTTTGAATGCCAGCGCTGCCAGTACGGACCGGGTACAGCGCATGTATGTCCGGCAGAGATGAAACGTGTCAAAAGGGACGGTTCTGTTTGACACATTTTGAGATAGTGAATAATAAAAATTGGAAGGATAGACAATCATGAGCAATTTAAGCATGATCCCAAATGGATTAAGCGAGAGTGAGGTAGCAGCTTCAGTCTGTGAGTTAAAGGATATAACACCCGATGAGGTGCTGGATTTTGATATAGTGGTAGTAGGAGCCGGTGCATCAGGCGTACCTGCAGCAGGATGGGCAGCAGAGCTGGGAGCAAAGGTAGCTCTTTTACAGAAGGAATGCGGTGTCGTATCCCAGGGTAACTGCGGATCGGCTATCATAAAGTCACGTTCTACCGAAGCGGGTATAGCAAAGTGGATACATCATACAAACGGACTCTGCGACTGGAGAGCGGATGTAAAACAGCTCAGAGCATATGCAGATTATTCTGAAGAAGCCATGATGTGGTTCTGGAACCGCGGAGGCTTTACAAAAGAGACTGAATACGGTGATGGAAGTAAGGTAGACAGCAATACCGAAAGTGCTAAACTCCTTAATGACGGAGATAAACTCTGTGCTTTCATCAGCACCAGCGGTGATTTTACAGGTACCTGGAAGGACAGGGAAAACAGCTACGAGTATGGTGACGATCATTGTTATTTCTGGGCTCCCTGGGTAGGACCCAAGCCACTTAATGTAGGCAATGCACTTAAAAACATACTGGAAAACGTAAAAGCAAAGAATCCTGATCTGGAGACTTATTTCTCAACACCTGCGGTAAAACTTGTTGTGGAAAACGGTAGAGTAGCCGGAGTCATAGGAAAGAATGCAGACGGGAAATATATAAGATTCAATGCTTCAAAAGCGGTAATCCTTGCTACCGGTGATTATACCAATAATTCTGCAATGGTTAAACACTGGTGTCCGGACATAGATGAGTTTGATAAAAAACAGTTCGGAAAGACCGGAGACGGGCATGTACTTGCCATGAGTGCGGGTGCAAGGATGGAAAATCTCGGCCATACCAAGATGATGCACGACTTTGACTCGGCTCTCATGTGGGAGGAACCTTTTCTGTATCTTAATATGAACGGCGAGCGTTTCACGAATGAGTATACCGGCTTTGTATATATGGGAAACATCCTGAAATATCAGCCCTCATATAAGGGAAGTATGCTGGATGAGGAGCATAAGGAAAAGGGCTCAAAGGGATGGTACTGTACAATATATGACGACAGCTATATGGACTGGCCCGTAGATGAATTCGTGAGCGGAAAGGTACCGCCTCAAGTGATGCAGAAATTTATACCCGGAGCGGTAGAAAATCCTCAGGGAGTATTTAAAAACCTGATAGACCTGCATAAATGTGACACCCTGGAGCAGCTGGCTAAAGAACTTGATATACCGTATGATAAGATGAAGGCATCCATAGACAGGTATAATGAGCTCTGTGACAAGGGCTGTGATACAGATTTTGGAAAGCCTGCAAAATACATGCATAAGATAGAGAAAGCACCTTTCTGGGGAGCAAGAAAACATATCCGTGTATCCGCAGAGGTTTCAGGCGTTGTGGTAAACGAAAACGGTCAGGCACTGAACAGTGAAGGGGACATAATACCGGGACTTTACTGTGTAGGCAATCTTGGAGGCCCGTTCTACGGAGGAGCGGATTATCCTTTCCACCAGACAGGTCTGTCCCTTGGCAGATGCTATACATTTGGCATGATAGCGGCAAGGCATGCACTTGGAAAACTATAAATAACATCGGAGTCGGAAAAAGTGAAAGATATTTTATCTGTAGAAACGATGAGAAGGAGTGACGCAGCAACCATATCGGGCGGGATTTCCGGAAAAGAGCTCATGTACAGAGCGGGGAAAGCCATATATGAAAGTGTCGAATGGAAGGCGCCCGTTGGGATAGTGTGCGGTGTCGGGAATAATGCCGGGGATGGCTATGTACTGGCTGACCTGCTGGCTAAAGCCGGAACGGAATGTACTCTTATTTTGCTGGAAGACCGGTTTTCTGAGGACGGCAGATATTATTATGACAGATGCTTAAAAGAAAACGGCGATGCTGTTTCAGTCAGGTATTTTGAGGATACAGACGATCTAAGCGGATTTGCGACTGTTGTTGACTGCATCTTTGGGACGGGTTTCAGAGGAGAGGTAAAAGGCAAGGCCCGGGAAGCTGTTGAAAAGATAAACAACAGCGGTGCATATGTAGTTGCTGTAGATATAAACAGCGGACTAAACGGGGACTCCGGTATGGTAGGACCGGGAAGTATATGTGTGAGATCAGATGTCACTGTTTCCATAGGAAGCTTTAAACCCGGACATTTTTTAAATATGGCTAAGGATGTCATGAAGCAAAAGATAAACTGTGACATTGGGATCCGGCCGATACAGAAACCGTATTATCTGATAACAGCCGAGGATATAAAGCCATATTTTACGGAGCGTTCCAATTTTTCAAACAAGGGAACATACGGATATACGGCTATCATCGGAGGCTCCAGGAAATACAGCGGTGCCCTGAGACTGGCTGCTATGGCCAATGCGGCTATGAGATCGGGAGCAGGAGTGGTGAAGATAGGTCTGCCAAATTCCTTATATCATGATTTATTACCGCTGATACTTGAGAGTACGGTATCACCGCTCTCTGACGACGATGGCGAGCTGGTTTTTGTCGAAGAAGAGATAAAAAGCCTTATATCCAATGTAAAAACGGTTGCCTTTGGCATGGGCATCGGTATAAGTCCAGAGATATCAAAATGCCTGGAATATCTGTTAAAGGAATATACCGGTACTTTGATAGTTGATGCCGACGGATTAAATGTGCTGTCAAAGCTGGACAGGGAGCTGTTGCGCAGGGCACAGGGCAAGGTGGTGCTCACTCCGCATATTAAAGAGTTTGAAAGACTGACAGGGCTGTCAAAGGAAGAGATTTTGAGTAATCCCGTAAAACATGCCGAAGACTATGCATTAGATGCCGGTGTGGTTTTACTGCTTAAGGGACCGTCAACTATAGTCACGGACGGAGTAAGAACTTATATTGTTGATGCAGGCTGTGCAGGTATGGCTACTGCAGGGAGCGGAGATGTGCTCTCGGGTATTTTATCGGCAGTATGTTCTTTTATGCCTGAGTTGATCAGCTCCGTAAATAATAAAAATATTCCTGATCATACACTTGCTACTGCGATAGCAGCTTTTATTAATGGAAAAGCCGGTGAGTTCGCTCAGCAAAAGACCAATTCGATAAGCATGATAGCAGGCGATACGGTATCGTGCATACCGGAGGTAATTTCCGGACTGATATATAACTCTGATATTTAAGATCATACGTCAACAATTATTTAATAGGAAAGAGAGACAGTATGGGGTATATAAATATAGAAGAAAACCTGAAATTATTTTATGAAGAATACGGCCAGGGAGATAATTATATTCTTTCTGCACAGGTAGGATTTTATCCAAAGGGCATGCAGCAGAAAATGGCAGAGATGGGGTACCATGTTTTCTGCATCACTTTGAGAGGCTTTGCTCCGTCTTCATATGTGGAAGAGGATTATGGCGAAGACTGGTACAATGTTTTCGCTGACGATGTGGTAAGAGTGGCAGATGCTCTGGGTATAAAGAAGTTTATATATATGGGGGCATCCCATGGTGCAGGCGTGGGCTGGCATCTGATGCTGAGACATCAGGACAGGGTTGAATCATTTATAGCTGTAGTGGCAGGTCCCCACAGCCTGAAAGAGGGTACCATGTCATACAGGCAGATGCTTGAGCAGGGTATCATCAAATGTCCTCCGCCCTTCGATCCCGAGATAGATAACGATCCCGCAAGAGTTTTGAGGCGTAAGATAAGAGCAGACCATATCCGTGATAACAGTAAGACACCTGATCCAAGAGAACAGGCCATAGACTACGGCAGGCCTTTGATGGGACTTAAGACCGAAGAAAGACTCTGTGAAGAACTGAAGAAAATCCAGGTACCGACTCTGCTTATCGGAGGCACGGAGGATCCCATCAGCAAGATGGAGCTGATGATGCGTACCGCAGAGTGCCTGCCTCATTGCAAGCTCGTTGTTTACTCAAACTGCGGACACAATATCGATACCGATATAATTGAAGAAGTAACAGATGAAGCTGACAGGTTTATAAAGACAGTAAAGGACAACGAAGGCCGCTGGTATAAAAGGGTTATTGAATAAGAAAAAGTCCTTGCATTTTTGTTACTACTATGATATATTATTTTCCACATGAATTACCAAACTATTCATGCACATTGCCCACCATTTTGGTTAAGCCCATACGGACAGGCGGGGCGACTGCCGCGGGTGGCGAAAGGCCACATTAGGTAACATCGCTTCTGAATAGGTCAATACGTGCAGCTTTAGGTTATCCTTTGGCGCTGTGGTAGTTTATCGTAAGATAGGATTTCAGGACAGATGTTATCATCTGTCCTTTTTTGCTGAACTAAAACTATTTAGAAAGGCCTGCAACCTGTTATGAATATAGAAGCACAAAAGCATGCTCCGGTGTATGAGGCACTGGAGAAGTTTAGAAAACAGAGAATAGTTCCCTTTGATGTTCCGGGACATAAGCGCGGAAGAGGAAACCCCGAGCTTAAGGAGCTTTTAGGAGAGAAGTGCGTAAACCTGGATGTAAACTCCATGAAGCCCCTGGATAATCTCTGCCATCCCATGTCCGTTATAAAGGAGGCTGAGGAGCTGGCAGCAGAGGCATTCGGTGCTGACCATTCCTTCTTTATGGTAGGCGGAACCACATCTGCGGTCCAGGCGATGGTACTGACAGCCTGCCGTGCGGGAGACAAGATCATCCTTCCGAGAAATGTGCATAAGAGTGTAATAAATGCTCTGGTGCTCTGCGGTGCGGTACCGGTATATGTTAATCCAGAGGTAGACAAAAAGCTGGGTATAGCTTTAGGGATGGAACTCGAGGAACTTGAAAAGGCGATAAAGGAAAATCCCGATGCGGTTTGTGTTTTTGTAAATAATCCTACTTACTATGGCATATGTTCTGACTTAAGAGGAATAGTTAAGCTGGCTCATGACAATAAGATGCTCTGTCTGGTTGATGAGGCTCACGGAACACATCTTTATTTTGAAAAGAGCCTGCCGGTTTCTGCGATGGAAGCCGGTGCAGATATGGCTTCGGTATCGATGCATAAGTCGGGCGGAAGCTTGACACAGAGTTCGCTGCTTTTGGTAAATAAGACAGTAAACTGGGAATATGTGGCTCAGATCATCAATCTTACCCAGACAACAAGTGCTTCGTATCTGCTCCTTTCAAGTCTTGATATTTCAAGAAGAAATCTGGCACTTCGCGGAGCGGAGTCCTTCAGTAAGGTTAAGGAAATGGCCGAGTATGCACGTGCAGAGATCAATTCCATCGGCGGTTATTACGCATATGGAGCAGAGATAGTAAACGGAAAGAGTATTTATGATTTTGATGTAACCAAGCTTTCCGTATATACGAGGGATATCGGACTTGCCGGTATTGAGGTTTATGACCTTTTGAGAGATGAGTATGATATCCAGATAGAGTTTGGTGATATAGCAAATATCCTCGCATATATTTCCATAGGTGACAGGATACAGGATATAGAGCGTCTGGTTGGAGCACTGGCGGATATAAAGAGACTCTACTCCAAGGATCCGGCATCCCTTATGGCAGCAGAATATATTGCACCGAAGGTTTGCGTTTCACCTCAAAAGGCATTTTATTCAGATAAGACTGCACTTCCGATAGCGGAGACTGCAGGCAGGATATGCAGTGAATTTGTTATGTGTTATCCCCCCGGAATACCGATACTGGCTCCCGGCGAGCTGATAACTGACGATATTATAGAATACATCATGTACGCTAAGGAGAAGGGCTGCTCCATGCAGGGTACCCAGGATCCGTACATGGAGTATCTGCAGGTACTTGAGAAATGAGGTAAGATAAATGGAGCTCTGGTTTTCTGAATTCCATACCGATAAAGTAAAACTGTCGGTTAAAATTGAAAAGCATTTATTTGGTGAACAGACTGATTTTCAGAGGCTGGATGTATTTGAATCCGAGGAGTTCGGCAGATTTATAAGCTCGGACGGAAGCATCGTTTTTTCTGAAAAGGACGAGTTCACTTATGATGAGATGATAGTTCATGTCCCGATGGCTGTTCATCCGAATGTTGAAAAGGTACTTGTCATCGGTGGAGGTGACGGCGGAGTAGCCAGAGAGCTTTCATATTATGATGAAATAAAACAGATAGATGTTGTAGAGCCCGATGATGTGTTTATCTCTGTGTGTAAGGAGTTTTTCCCGGATAATGCCAGAGGTCTTGAGGACCCGAGAGTTAAGGTTTATAACAGGGACGGCTTAAGATTTTTGAGAGATAAGCTTGGAGTATATGATCTTATAATAAATGATGCCATTGATCCGTTAGGACATACCGCGGGACTTTTTACAAAAGAGTTTTACGGAAACTGCTTCAGGGCTTTAAGAGATGACGGTATCATGGTATACCAGCACGGCAGTCCTTTCTATGATGAGGATGAGGATACCTGCAGGGCTATGCACAGGAAGGCAAGCCACAGCTTCCCTATAAGCCGTGTTTATCAGGCGCATATTCCGACTTGTGCTTCGGGATATTGGCTTTTCGGTTTCGTGTCAAAGAAGTATCATCCGTTGACCGACCTGGATGCAAAGAGATGGAATGACAGGAAGATAAAGACCTGGTATTATACAACAAACCTTCATCAGGGAGCGTTCATGCTGCCGAAATATGTTGAAGATATGTTAGAGGAAGAAGAAGATTAAGGAGGGGTAAATAAGATGAGCAGATTATTGGTTATTGGTTGCGGCGGTGTGGCACAGGTTGCCATCTCAAAATGTTGTCAGAACAGTAAGGTGTTTACAGAGCTTTGTATTGCAAGCCGTACAAAGTCTAAATGTGATGCCTTAAAGGAAAAGCTTGAGCCCAAGACAGATACCGTTATCACTACCGCAAAGGTAAATGCGGATTCTAAGGATGAACTGGTAGCTCTTATCAATGAGTATAAGCCTGATGCAGTACTTAATGTTGCTCTTCCCTACCAGGATCTGACCATTATGGATGCATGCCTGGAGTGCAAGGTGGATTATATTGATACCGCAAACTATGAGCCCGAGGATACGGATGATCCCGAGTGGCGTGCAATATATGAGAAGAGATGCAAAGAGAAAGGCTTTACCGCATACTTTGATTATTCATGGCAGTGGGCATATCAGGACAGATTCAAGGCTGCAGGTATCACAGGACTTCTCGGCAGCGGTTTTGATCCCGGTGTAACAAGTGTATTTTCAGCTTATGCTCTGAAGCATTATTTTGATGAGATAGATACTATTGATATCCTGGACTGCAACGGCGGTGATCACGGATATCCTTTTGCTACAAACTTTAATCCGGAGATCAATCTCCGCGAGGTATCGGCTAACGGCTCATACTGGGAGAACGGTCACTGGGTAGAGACCAAGCCCATGGAGATAAAGAGGGAGTACAACTTTGAGGGCGTAGGCATGAAGGATATGTACCTTCTGCATCATGAGGAGATAGAGTCCCTGGCTAAAAACATCCCCGGTGTAAAGAGGATCCGTTTCTTTATGACATTCGGACAGAGCTATCTGACTCACATGAAGTGTCTGGAGAATGTCGGAATGCTGTCTACCTCACCCATTAATTTTGAGGGTAAGGAGATAGTTCCCATTCAGTTTTTAAAGGCTCTGCTGCCTGATCCCGCATCATTGGGACCCAGGACTGTAGGAAAGACCAACATTGGCTGTATCTTTACCGGACGCAAGGACGGAAAAGAGAAGAAGGTATATATTTATAATGTATGTGACCATCAGGAGTGCTACAAAGAGGTAGGTTCACAGGCGATCTCCTATACCACCGGTGTTCCGGCTATGATCGGTACCGCACTTGTAATCTCAAAGAAGTGGGACAGGGACGGTGTATTTACAGTAGAAGAATTTGATCCCGATCCGTTTATGGATATGTTAAATGAGTTCGGTCTCCCCTGGAAGGTTGATGAGGATCCGGTACTGGTTGACTAATTAAGGAAAGAAAACAGTTTTTAGAAAGGGCTCCGTTTTTCGGAGCCCTATAGTTTTTATTGGATTTAAATATCATATTTTTTTAGGAGCATATCCAATGCTTCCCGAAGTAATATCGCTTCACCTATGCCTTCCCTTTTGGAGAGATTCGCGAGGCGCTGAAGCTGATCCTGGGTAAAGTGGCTGGTCTTAGGAATCATTTTTTCTTCCCTTGCCATAAGGATCTTGTTTCTTCCCTGTACCTTTGCACGATATAGTGCTCCGTCAGCCTTCCTTACAAGCTCGGCATAGCGGTTTGCATCTATAAATGCAGTAGCCATACCTATGGTAAGGGTCTGTGCTGCGCCGTCGGGAGTCTTGACGTTAAAGTTGTTCTTAAGGTCGTTTAGGAATAAGAAGATGTCCTCTCTTTCGGTCAAACCCTTAAAGATGATCCCGAATTCATCGCCGCCTATACGATATACTTTAGCATCCTTCGGTGCATTTTCCTTAATGTAAAGACCGGTATCGATCAGAACTTTGTCTCCTGCTTCCCTTCCGAAATCGTCATTGATATGCAGGAAGTTATCGAAGTCGATAAGGGCGATAACGACGGTTTCTCCCTTTTCTTCGCAGTCGCTGTTCAAAATTTCAGTGAGGTCATTTTCGAATGCATCTCCATTAGGAAAACCAAGTGCTGCATTAACCGCATTGATATTTTTGGCTTCGTTCCTTCTGTTTAGTTCCTTGTGATCCTCCACCGTGATGGGTCTTTTTACCCTGTCATTGTCTGCTGCTTTTTTTGCCATAAGATGTACCTATCCTTTCTGCAGATAAAACTGCGGTAGTTCCTGTCCGGCTTTTTCCGGTTAAGTCGGACTCTGTTTGTAATGTTTTGAAATATTATTTACTAGATATTATTTATAAAATAATATTTCTGAACAATTATTTTATAACACATATAAATTTATATGTCAATCCCTTTTTAAAAAATATTTGCGTCAGGAGTGGGGCTATGATATTATTTAATAGTATCAGTAAATTCGGGGGACGGCATTTATATAATAAAGACGGGAAAGTGGGATAAATATGTTTGAAAATGTACAGACGCCTTGCTATATAGTGGACGAGGCTAAAATAAAAAAGAACCTTGAAATATTAAAGAGCGTGGAATTTGAGAGCGGAGCACACATCTTGCTTGCTCAGAAGGCCTTTTCAATGTTTTCACTTTACCCGCTTATCGGACAGTATATCAGCGGGACCACGGCGAGCGGTTTATATGAAGCTAAGCTCGGGTACGAAGAAATGGGTAAGGAAAATCATGTATATGCACCTGCTTATAAAGAGGAGCATATGAAAGAGCTGGTAAGAATATGCGACCATATTATTTTTAACAGCTTCGCACAATATGAAAAATATAGAGAAATCATAAAAATGGCTAATGTTAGTGCAGGTATACGTATCAATCCCATGTGCTCGACACAGGAGGGGCATGAGATCTACGATCCATGTGCGTTCGGTTCAAGGCTCGGTGTAACGAAGGAGAATTTCAGGTTCGATGCCGATTTTGGTGAAGGCGGGATAGAAGGTCTGCATTCACATACTCTCTGTGAGCAGAATTCGGATGCCTTAATTACTACTTTCAAAGCTATCGAAGAGCAGTTCGGAGATATATTGTATAAGGTAAAATGGCTGAATCTCGGCGGAGGACATCATATCACGAGGGATGATTATGACAGAGAGGCATTAATGGAGCTTGTTAAATATATACGCAGTAAGTATGATGTGGAAGTATATCTCGAGCCCGGTGAGGCTATAGCTCTGAATGCCGGATATCTTGTGACCGAAGTAATGGATAAGGTAAAGAACGGTATGGAGATACTGATCCTTGATGCTTCAGCAGCCTGCCATATGCCCGATGTACTGGAGATGCCCTATCGTCCGCCGCTGCGTGATGGTTATGAAGCAAACGAGAAGCCGTATACCTACAGACTGTCATCACTTACATGTCTTGCAGGAGATGTGATAGGGGATTACAGCTTTGAGAAAGAGATAAATATCGGTGACAGACTGGTGTTTGAAGACATGGCCATATATTCCATGGTAAAGAACAATACATTTAACGGGATCCCGCTGCCGGATATATTGCTGTTAAAGGAAGACGGAAGCATAAAAAAGGTGAAATCTTTTGGATATGAAGATTTCAAAGGGAGATTATCTTAAAGTTATACATAATCAGAAATCGACTTTAAGATTGTCAATAGAAAAAATGTATGATAAGATGGAAAAACAATCAGAGGAGATGGGAGATATGGCAGATATTAAATCCAGTCCTAAAGCTGATGGTTTCTTTATGCCGGGAGAGTTTGAACCTCACAGGGGTACGATAATGATATGGCCCGAGCGTCCGGGTTCGTGGCCTTATGAGGCAAAGGCGGCAAGAAAAGCTTTTAAGGAGATAATCAAGACCATAGCGGAGTCCGAAGAAGTATTTGTGGCAGCAGGAGAGAGAAGTTATGCTTCTGCGGTGGAGGCCCTTTCAGATATAGATAATGTCCATGTGTTTAGGGCAGAGACCGATGATGCATGGGCGAGGGATGTGGCACCTACTTTTGTGCGAAATGATAATACCGGAGAGGTCAGAGCCATAAACTGGTCCTTTAATGCATGGGGCGGCGAGTACAACGGACTGTATGCATCGTGGGAAAAGGATGATGCATTTGCTTCGTGTTTTGCCGAGAAAGAAGGATACTCAATATATAATGCGGCGCCTTTTGTATTGGAAGGAGGTTCTATCCATTCCGACGGGGAGGGTACTGTACTGGTAACCTCAGAATGCCTGCTCAGTCCCGGAAGAAATCCGTTACTAAATAAGGAAGAGATAGAAAACAGGTTAAAAGAATATCTGGGAGCAGAGAAGGTTATCTGGCTTCCAAACGGTATATATAATGACGAGACCGACGGTCATGTGGATAATATATGTGCATTTATCAGACCGGGCGAGGTAGTACTGGCATGGACCGATGATGAAAATGATCCGCAGTATGCGCTTTCAAAAGAGGATCTGGATGTACTTGAGGCTGAAACGGATGCAAAAGGACGAAAGATAAAGGTTCATAAGCTGCCCATCCCCGAAAAGCATGTTTTTATAAAGGAAGAAGATCTTAAGGGTTATGAATTTGAAGAAGGCGAGGATGAGCGGGAGGTCGGTGAAAGGCTGGCAGCTTCTTATGTAAATTTCTATTTTTCTAACGGAGCGGTTATACTGCCTGCGTTTGGCGGAGACAATACCGAAAGCGATGATGCAGCCGCAAAGATAATGAGCAAGCTTTGTCCCGGGAGAAAAGTTGTGCAGATTCCGGCAAGGGATATATTGCTCGGTGGTGGAAATATCCACTGTATCACACAGCAGATCCCACGAGGTCGCTCCTAATGACAGATAAAGTTACATTTAATGACTTTTAAGATTGGAGGAGTTTAAGCGATGAGAAATATAACAGTAGCGGCAATACAGATGCAGTGCAGTACGGTCGTTGAGGAGAATCTTAAAAAGGCTGAGGAGATGGTAAGAAAGGCAGCAGGCAAGGGTGCCCAGGTCATACTGCTTCCGGAGCTTTTTGAGAGAGAGTACTTCTGCCAGCAGAAAAGATACGATTTTTATGAGTATGCGCTGCCTGTGGATGAAAATCCCGCAGTTCAGATGGGAAAGAGACTTGCCAGGGAGCTTGACGTGGTGCTTCCTATCAGCTTCTACGAGAGAGACGGAAATGTTTTATACAACTCCCTTGCTTGGATCGATGCTGACGGCGAACTGCTGGGAGTATACAGAAAAACACATATCCCGGATGATCATTTTTACCAGGAGAAATTTTATTTTACACCCGGGAATACAGGCTTTATGGTGTTTGATACTAAATACGGAAGACTGGGAGCAGGTATCTGCTGGGATCAGTGGTTCCCGGAGACTGCAAGGGCGCTTGCTTTAAAGGGTGCAGAAGTCATTTTTTATCCCACAGCCATAGGTTCAGAGCCCATACTTGATACCGACAGTATGCCTCACTGGAGAAGATGTATGCAGGGACATGCAGGAGCAAATCTGGTACCGGTAGTGGCTGCAAACAGGATAGGCCGTGAGGATGTTGAGCCCTGTGAGGCAAATGCGGGACAGAAGTCGGCACTTGTTTTCTATGGTTCGTCATTTATAGCTGATGAAACCGGAGAGCTGGTGCAGAGTGCTTCAAGGGACAAAGAAGAGATACTGGTTCAGACCTTTGATCTGGATCAGGTCAGGGAAAACAGACTTTCATGGGGGATTTTCAGAGACAGAAGACCTGAGATGTATGAGGATATTGTTTTCTGATCCGCGTACCATTTAGAAAATTATTTACTTATATATAAGTAGAGATTAAAAAAGCGTCATAACCGTGAGCTTATCGGGTTATGGCGCTTATTGTTTATATGTTAATTAATCTCTTTCTCAAAATGCTGGTAGTCTTTCTTTGATTTCCAGTCACCGCCCCATGTGAAGCCGTGATTGATAAAGATCTGGTAGCAGGCATCATCCTTCTTTATAAAGTAAGGATTATCCTGGTCCCTATCCACATAGTCACCTGCGTTTTCGGGCTGGAGGAATGTGGAGCCGTCACTGCGCTCGTATACATAAGGATTATAGAGGGTGTTGATATCAATCGCCAATCCCAATGCATGGTTTGAAAGAGTTGTGCTTTCGGCAATGGTCCTGTAACAGAAGGCTGAGGAATTGTTATCCTCCATGGAAGCTTCATCGTTAGCGTCGTATTCGTCTATAAGACGGATTTTTTCTATAGGATACTTGATATCGAAAAGCTCGCGGAATATTTCAAGAGTATCATGAGCGATAGCGTGATTTACTATCAGCTCGCCCTCATGTACTTCTCCGTCAAATCCGTAATGCATAACATGCAGCCATCTCAGGTCATCAAGAGAAATAGTGGCATCTTCCGGATAAGACTTTCCGTTGATCCTCTCAAATATATCATCGGAGATCCTGGTCATATAGAATTCTTTTGAATAATCTACTATAGGTGTTGCTGAAGGAACAGGTGTAGGTGTGGGAGTTACAAAAGACGGAGGCTCCGTAGGGGAGGGTGTCGGAGTACCCGGAACATTTTCCGTAACGGCAGCCGTTGGTTTGTTTTCGTTTTCTGCTGTTGATTCCTTATAATATTTTACCATCATCATTATACTGAATACTAATAAACCGGTCAGCAGTGTCAGGACGAAAATATAGATAATTCTTTTTGCCACGGATTTTAGTACCTGACTGCAATACGCAGTATCCTTTCTAAACAGTTTTTCTGCCTCTTAGGATAACAGTATTATCAATCTGTGTCAAGAATAATGTTGATCATAATCTCATAATTTCGAGTTACCGTTCTTATGAACATTTTGATTGTTTTGTAAATTGTGTAGTTTACACTTCAGCATACAGATATACTCTTGATCAGACAGATACATGCGGAAGTTATGAATAAACGGACATTTCGGATCACAGGCATATGGTTTATCCTGTACTTCCGGGAAAAGCTCCTTTAGAAGAGAGTCTTTTTCCGGAAGTGAAGAAAGATTAAGTTTATTTAACATCTGAACATAAGTACTCGGAAAAGGTTCGTGATCTTCGAATCTTATTCTGTGTAAAGTTCTTTCGGCTATTCCGACGGCCTTAGCTATTGCTTTTGCAGTTATATTGTACTTCTCTTGGATCATAGTAAAGTATGATAGTAATCTTGTCCTTTGTTCTTCAAAGAGACTTGAAATAGCATTTCCGGGATTATCCAAGTCTACATTAGTAATTTCTGGATTATTGTTTTTACTTTCCATTTCGATCTCCTTAATATGTTTTTGTTTTTCAGTCTTAAACACTGACTGACCGGTTATTAGCGGGTTATTAAGTGCTTCGTAATAACCGTAAAGACAAAAACCTCCAGCCGGATGTAACCTCACATCCGACCGGAGCACTTTAAAGATGACGTACACTGATCAGTGCCTTAATATATTAACAGATTTATAAAAATCCAACAAGAGCCAGGTAGTTATATTACTATATAACTACTATTACATTAGATATCCGAAATCAGAACAGATTCTGTATAGAAATATCCTTATATAATAGGAAACAAAAAACCGACCTTGTATGACAGATTAAAAATCTTGTCATCCACAGTCGGTAAGTTGTGACTAACAATTGGCTTAAACCATTGAAATTATGCGGTTTTAAAGGTGCTATAGGATATTTTTGAGAAATAAAAAAATAGCCTTGACATCTTGACAAATATGTGTTATTATGGACAATGCACGATTATCTGGAAGTATGCCCATTTATATTATTATAGCATATTTTCGTATGAATGCAAGCACATTTTCATAAGTTCTACCAAATATATTCAAGGGGTGACACATCAATGATGGAAAAAAACAGGATACGTCCTATCAAGGTCGGTAAGGGCGTGCGAATGAGTTACTCAAGGCAGAAGGAAGTCTTGGAGATGCCAAACCTTATTGAGGTTCAGAAGGATTCCTACAACTGGTTCCTTACCGAAGGACTGCATGAGGTTTTCAGGGATATATCTCCCATCGAGGACTACAATGGAAAGCTCAGTCTTGAATTTATTGATTTCCAGCTCTGCAAGGATGACATCAAGTATACTATTGAAGAATGCAAGGAACGTGACGCTACATATGCGGCACCCCTTAAAGTAAAGGTCCTGCTTCACAATAAGGAAGACGAAGATGTTATAAAGACCCATGATATCTTTATGGGCGATTTCCCCTTAATGACTGATACGGGAACATTCGTTATTAACGGAGCTGAGCGTGTTATCGTCAGCCAGCTGGTTCGTTCCCCCGGTATCTACTATGATATTACCCATGATAAGTTAGGTAAGAAGCTTTATGCATGTACGGTTATTCCCAGCCGTGGTGCATGGCTCGAGTATGAGACCGATTCAAATGATGTATTTTATGTACGTGTTGACCGTAACAGGAAAGTGCCGATTACGGTATTTTTGCGTGCTTTAGGTGTTGGTACAAAGGCACAGCTTATAGATATGTTCGGTGATGAGCCCAAGATTCAGGCTTCTCTTTCCAAGGAACCCGCAGAGGTTGCTGAAGAGGACAGCTATGAAGGCGGCTTAAAGGAATTATATAAGAAGCTTCGTCCCGGTGAGCCCATCTCTCTTGAGAGTGCAGATTCACTGGTAAGAAGCATGTTCTTCGATGTAAGACGTTACGACCTCGCAAAGGTTGGACGTTATAAGTTCAATAAAAAGCTTGCATTAAAGCGTCGTGTAGTTGGATGCACACTGGCTGAGGATGTAGTAAACAGCGAGACCGGTGAGATCCTCGCCGAGGCAGGAACAACCATTAGCGAAGCTTTAGCGGATGAGATCCAGAATGCAGGTATTTTCTCAATCACATTAAAGGCTGAGGACCATAACGTAAAGGTTATCTCAAATATGGCAGTTGATATTGCCTGCCATCTTCCTTTTGAATGTGATGATGACATGAAGGCAGAGCTTGGTATCACCGAGCCTGTTTACTATCCTGCTCTTAAGGCTTTACTTGAGCAGTATGAGAACGAGGATGAGCTTAAGGATGCTATCAAGAGAAGCACGGCACTTCTTATCCCTAAGCACATTACTAAAGAGGATATCTTTGCTTCAGTAAGTTACAATATTCACCTTGAGTATGGCGTAGGCTACAAGGATGATATCGACCACTTAGGAAACAGACGTATCAGAGCAGTTGGTGAGCTTCTTCAGAATCAGTACCGTATCGGTCTTTCAAGAATGGAGAGAGTTGTTCGTGAGAGAATGACAACCACCAATCCTGATGATGTAAGTCCTCAGAACCTTATAAATATCAAGCCTGTAACTGCAGCAGTTAAGGAGTTCTTCGGAAGTTCACAGCTGTCACAGTTCATGGATCAGCATAACCCTCTTGGCGAGCTCGCTCACAAGAGAAGACTTTCAGCACTTGGTCCCGGCGGTCTGTCACGAGACAGAGCTTCCTTCGAGGTACGTGATGTTCACTACTCTCATTACGGAAGAATGTGTCCTATCGAGACACCCGAAGGTCCTAACATCGGTCTGATCAACTCTCTTGCATCCTATGCAAGGATCAATGAATATGGATTTATCGAGGCTCCTTACCGCAGGGTTGATAAATCAGATCCCGAGAATCCCAAGGTTACCGATGAAGTTGTTTATATGACTGCCGATGAAGAGGATAAGTACGTAGTAGCTCAGGCTAATACTCCTCTTGATGCAGAAGGTCATTTCATAAATGCAAACGTTTCAGGACGTTTCAAGGAGGATACATCACAGTTCCAGAGTACCAAGGTTGATTTCATGGATGTGTCACCTAAGATGGTATTCTCTGTAGCTACAGCACTTATTCCCTTCCTTGAGAATGACGATGCTAACCGTGCGCTGATGGGTTCAAACATGCAGCGTCAGGCAGTTCCGCTTCTCAATACCCAGGCACCCGTTGTCGGTACCGGTATGGAGCATAAGACAGCTGTTGACTCAGGTGTCTGTGTAGTAGCAAAGAATGCAGGTAAGGTAGAAAAAGCTACCGCTACCCACATTGTTATAAAGAAAGATGACGGCACCCGTGATGAGTACAAGCTCATTAAGTTTACCAGAAGTAACCAGGGTACCTGCATCAACCAGAAGCCTATCGTAAATAAGGGTGATGTGGTTAAGGCAGGTCAGGTTATCGCAGACGGTCCTTCAACAGACCATGGTGAGCTGGCACTCGGTACCAACCCTCTTATCGGTTTCATGACCTGGGAAGGTTACAATTACGAGGATGCTGTTCTGCTTAGCGAAAGACTTGTGGCTGAAGATGTTTATACTTCCGTACATATCGAGGAGTATGATGTAGAAGCCCGTGATACAAAGCTCGGACCTGAGCAGATCACAAGAGATATTTCAGGCGTAGGTGATGATGCACTTAAAGACCTTGACGAGCGCGGTATCATCCGCATCGGTGCAGAGGTTCGTGCAGGTGATATCTTGGTAGGACGTGTTACTCCTAAGGGAGAGACAGATCTTACACCCGAAGAGAAACTGCTTCGTGCAATCTTCGGTGAGAAAGCAAGAGAAGTTCGTGATACCTCTCTTCGTGTACCTCATGGAGAGTACGGTATTATCGTAGATACAAAGGTATTCACCAGAGAAAACGGTGATGAGATGCAGCCCGGTGTTAACCAGACCGTGCGTGTATATATAGCTCAGAAGAGAAAGATCCAGGTCGGTGATAAGATGGCAGGCCGTCACGGAAACAAGGGTGTTGTTTCCCGTGTACTTCCCGTAGAGGATATGCCTTTCCTTCCTAACGGCAGACCGCTTGATATCGTGCTTAATCCTTTGGGCGTGCCTTCACGTATGAATATCGGTCAGGTGCTTGAGATTCACTTAAGTCTGGCTGCAAAGGTACTTGGATTCAATATTTCAACACCCGTATTTGACGGTGCTGACGAGGATGATATCCAGGATACACTTGATATGGCTAACGACTATGCTAACCTTCCTTTCGATGAAGAAGAGAAGCAGGCATGGGCAGATAAGGCAGAGGAAAAGGGCGAAGAGTTCGATTCCGATATGGAGGATTTCACCTCTAAGTATGCTAAGATAGTCGGAAAAGAAGTTATGGCATATCTTGGTTCGGAAAGCAACCTTAAGAGCCGTGACAACTGGAGAGGTGTTCCGATCAACCGTGACGGTAAGGTAAGACTTCGTGACGGTCGTTCAGGAGAGTACTTCGACGGAGCGGTTACGATCGGATTCATGCACTACCTGAAGCTGCACCACTTAGTAGATGATAAGATCCATGCTCGTTCGATCGGACCTTACTCACTTGTTACACAGCAGCCTCTCGGTGGTAAAGCCCAGTTCGGTGGACAGCGTTTCGGTGAGATGGAAGTTTGGGCTCTTGAAGCTTATGGTGCAAGCCATGTACTTCAGGAAATCCTTACAGTTAAGTCTGATGATGTTACCGGACGTATTAAGACTTATGAGGCAATTGTTAAGGGCGAGAATATTTCAAAGCCCGGCATTCCCGAGTCATTTAAGGTGCTCTTAAAGGAACTTCAGTCCCTGGCACTGGATGTTACCGTACTTGATGAAAACGGTGAGGAGATCAAGCTTACCGAGGATATCGATTACAGTGAGAATACCGGGGAGGCTTGGCGTGAAGGTACCGAGGATGATTACAACAAGTCTTACGATGATGAATATGAAGACGCCGGATATTCTGTATTAGAAGGCGATCCTGACGGTAATGGGGATATGTATGATTCATATGATTCCTATATGCAGGATGATGATATGTATGCAGATTATAACGATGACAGCTCGGATGACGAGGTTTAAGTTAGGCCTATAAAATACAGAAGAAAATAGGAAAGGAAAGTAATTATGTCTACAGATTACAATACAGATACTGTTAAAGATATAAATTATGATGCTATCCGTATCGGACTTGCGTCTCCTGAGAAGATCCGCGAATGGTCAAGGGCTGAGGTAAAGAAGGCAGAAACCATTAACTACCGTACCTTAAAGCCTGAGAGAGACGGTCTTTTCTGCGAGAAAATATTCGGACCCAGCAAGGACTGGGAGTGTCACTGCGGTAAGTATAAAAAGATCCGTTTCAAGGGCGTTATCTGTGATAAGTGTGGTGTTGAGGTTACTAAGGCTTCCGTTCGTCGTGAGAGAATGGGACATATCGATCTTGCTGCACCCGTATCACATATCTGGTATTTCAAGGGCATCCCTTCACGTATGGGCTTAATCCTTGATATTTCACCCAGAAACTTAGAGAAAGTACTTTATTTCGCATCATATATAGTTCTTGATAAGGGTATTACAACCCTTAACAACAAGGACATTCTTTCAGAGTATGAATACAATGAAGCTAAGGAAAAGTGGCCTCAGGAAGACGCATTCCGCGTAGGTATGGGTGCTGAGGCAATACTCGAGCTCTTAAAGAAGATCGATCTCGAAAAGGATTGCGAGGAGCTTCATGCAGAGTTAGAGGCTTCAACAGGACAGAAGCGTGCAAGGATCATTAAGAGACTTGAGGTATTCGAAGCATTCCGTGAGTCAGGAAATAAGCCTGAGTGGATGATACTCCAGGCTATCCCCGTACTTCCTCCGGATCTGCGTCCTATGGTTCAGCTCGATGGCGGACGTTTTGCAACATCCGATATGAACGATCTTTATCGTCGTATCATTAACAGAAATAACAGATTAAAGAAGCTCCTTACCTTAGGAACTCCTGAAATCATCGTACGTAACGAGAAGCGTATGCTCCAGGAGGCTGTTGATGCTCTTATCGATAACGGCCGCCGCGGACGTGCAGTTACAGGCCCCGGCAACAGAAACTTAAAATCACTTTCAGATCTGTTAAAGGGTAAGCAGGGACGTTTCAGACAGAACCTTCTGGGTAAGCGTGTTGACTACTCAGGACGTTCAGTTATCGTCGTTGGTCCCGAATTAAAGATTTATCAGTGCGGTCTGCCTAAGGAGATGGCTATCGAGCTCTTTAAGCCTTTCGTTATGAAGGAGCTTAATGCCCGCGGTATAGCTACTAACATCAAGCAGGCTAAGAAGATGGTAGAGCATCTGGAGACTCAGGTTTGGGATATCCTTGAGGATGTCATTCATGAGCATCCCGTTATGCTGAACCGTGCTCCTACACTGCACAGACTTGGTATCCAGGCTTTCGAGCCCATCCTTGTTGAAGGTAAAGCTATCAAGCTTCATCCCCTCGTATGTACAGCGTTCAACGCCGACTTCGATGGTGACCAGATGGCTGTGCATCTTCCTTTGTCAGTTGAGGCACAGGCTGAGGCAAGATTCCTTATGCTTTCACCTAACAACCTGCTTAAGCCTTCTGACGGTGGTCCCGTTGCCGTTCCTTCACAGGATATGGTACTTGGTATCTACTATCTGACATTACTTAAGGAAAATGATAAGGGTGCAGGCAGCTTCTACAAGAATACTGCTGAAGCTATCCTTGCCTATGAGAATGGATTTATAACCCTTCAGGCACCTATCAAGGTTAGACGTGAGGGTATATGGCCCGAGACAGGTGAGAAGATCACCAAGGTTATCGATACAACACTTGGACGACTTATCTTAAATGAGGCTATTTCTCAGGATTTAGGATATGTTGACAGAAGTAAGAAGGAAAATTATCTCGACCTTGAGATTGATTTCCTTGTAAAGAAAAAGCAGCTTAAGGGCATCCTTGAAAAGTGCATCAACAATCATGGCGCAACAATGACTGCTGAGACACTTGATGCTATTAAGTCACTCGGTTATAAGTACTCTACAAGAGCAGCCATGACAGTTTCTATTTCGGACATGACAGTTCCTCCGGAAAAGAAGGATATCGTAGCAAAGGCTGAAGCAGATGTTGATACAATAGCTAAGAAGTACCGCAGAGGTTTCCTTACCGATGAGGAACGTTACAAAGCTGTTATAGAGACATGGAAGAAAGCCGATGAAGAGATTACTGTTAAGCTGATGCAGGGTCTTGATAAATACAATAACATTTACATGATGGCTGACTCAGGAGCCCGTGGTTCTGACAAGCAGATCAAACAGCTTGCCGGTATGCGTGGTCTGATGGCAGATACATCAGGTAAGACTATCGAGCTTCCTATCAAGGCTAACTTCCGTGAAGGTCTTGACGTTCTGGAATACTTCATCTCAGCACACGGTGCCCGTAAGGGACTTTCCGATACGGCTCTTCGTACTGCAGACTCGGGTTATCTGACCAGACGTCTGGTTGATGTATCACAGGATCAGATCATTCGTGAAAATGACTGTTGTGAAGGTCTTGATATGATTCCGGGTATGGAAGTAAAGACTTTTGCAGACAGCAAGGAAGTTATCGAGTCTTTAAAAGACCGTATTACAGGACGTTTCTCATGCGATGATATTTATGATGATAACGGTGAGATCATTGTAAAGAAGAATCATATGATCACACCTAAGCGTGCAGAAGCAATCCTTAAGAGAAAAGTTATTGAAGAAAATGCTAAGCAGTGGTGCAAGGAAAATGGCATAGATCCCGATACAGAGACGGATCCCGATGAGAAAGAGAAGAAGATGAAAGATCTTCAGGATGCCATTAAAGCAGCACGTGGAACTTCGATAAAGATCCGTACGGTACTTACCTGCCGTTCACATCTTGGTATCTGTGCTAAGTGCTATGGCGCTAACATGGCTACAGGCGAGCCTGTTCAGGTAGGTGAAGCTGTAGGTATTATAGCAGCACAGAGTATCGGTGAGCCCGGTACACAGCTTACCATGCGTACATTCCATACCGGTGGTGTTGCCGGAGACGATATCACACAGGGTCTTCCCCGTGTCGAGGAGCTCTTCGAGGCAAGAACACCTAAGGGACTTGCTATTATATCAGAATTTGCGGGAACCGTTACCATTAACGATACCAAGAAGAAACGTGAGATTATCGTTAATAACGATGAGACAGGCGAATCCAAGGCTTACCTCATTCCTTACGGTTCAAGAATAAAGGTTACAGACGGACAGGTATTAGAGGCCGGTGATGAGCTGACAGAAGGTAGTGTTAATCCTCACGATATCCTTAAGATCAAGGGCGTTCGTGC
>JAEEVK010000161.1 GCA_016287095.1 Lachnospiraceae bacterium | reverse complement strand
CAATACTGTATCTGGATGTAAGGAAAAAATCTTTCATGGAAAAGTGCCATACAAAATGAAGCGTATTGCACTTGCGGAAATAATGCCAGCAACAGGTAAGGATGCCCAATCCGTTTCCGATGACAGAGCCTAAAATAATACCCGTCATGCCAAAGGACTTTGCCAGTATAATTGAACACACAATATTTCCGCCAATCTGGAAAACATAACAGATATTATTGCAAAGCTCGTCTCCGTCGCTGTATACCATCTGCTCAAGATAAAAGATGACAATCGTAAGAAGTGCATTAATCGGCACTAGACGATAATACTTAAGTGACTGTTCAAGAATATCTCCTGTAATTCCATTTGCACTAAAGTAGATATTTCGGATAAGAAGAATAGTGATTGCAGAAATCAGTCCGATGGAAATACTTATGATAAGGCCCTGACTATAAATCTCATCTGCCCGCTTCTTCCGCATCGCCCCCACTTCTCTCGTATATACGATTCCGACACCGGTAGAAACCAAATCTCCGAAGAACGTGACGATTCCTGTTACTGGGGTAATTGCATTAATTGCCGCCACCCCCGATTCGCCGATAAAATAACCGGCAATTATACTGTCACAAAGAAGCATGATATACATAACCGCCTTTGTAAAAGTACCGGATAAAAACATTGAATAAAACTTTTTCTCACAAAAACCCTTCATTTCAAAAAACCTCTTTATTTATGCTGAAAATCAAAAGCATTATGAAGTCAAGCATACTCCATTTTCGGCCAAATGAGAAAGTGTTTCTTCCGATACATGACCTTTGTTCGTTATTGTTTTAGACTTTCGATAGTAATGGTTGCTGGTGAAGTCTAATCCATCTGGAACACGCTGAAAAGTATATTCAAATTGTTCCGGATAAAAAATACGATCCGGGATCATTTGCCTGACTATATTCACCGTCATCTGCATTGGATATTTCTGAAAATCCTTAAAACACCATGCATGAGACAGAACACCACTATCATATTCATAATATTCACTGTTTATGATGACATCATCCGTAGGGCTTCCGCTGCCTCGGAATATTTCCGCACTGATAAGTCTGCCGGTATCATCATATTCATACCACTCAAAATTATATAGTCCGGGTATTATTTCACCGTTCGAACCATAATCAAGGGAATACCCGATGGTTAGCTGGTTTGATACATAGACAAAAGCCATATCATTGACATGATTTTCCCCCAAGCGGGCGACCTTCAAATTCCCGTCAGTGTCATATTTTAACATAACGTAATTCTCCGGATCTGCATTTTTTGCAAGCTTCAGGGAAGGCTTTTTAGGAAAGGTATTTTTACGGTTAATAAGCCTTGGAATCAAAAGCTTTTCAAATGGGTTCAATTCCCGCCAGGCATCATTAAACCTTACGTACTTCGTAGTCCCATTAATCACTTCAAAGTCCGGCTCATAGTGAGCAATATATTGCTCATAAATATCTATATATTTTTTTAATAGTTTCTCTCGTGGGAATTCCATACCTATTGTCCCCTTTCAGTCCTTTATCCCAATTGCCGTAAACTCTCCCGGGAGATTTTCATTGACCCATGACGGATGTTCGTCGAACTGTTTTATCGCAAAGCCATTTCTGATCATTGAATTAAGTATCTCGCTGATAGTGTACTTTCTGTAACTGCACTTCGGCATAGTTTTTCTTATCTCTTCGTCATAGAACCTTGCATGAGCCATTTCACCCTCATATATCTCTGTAGAAAAATAGCTCATTGTCGGTGTTTGGAAATTCAGGCTGTCATTTATCTTTGTAAACGGATGGAAATCACTGCAGATGATCTTTCCGCCCTTTCTGAGAATGGCATTCATAATTTTCATGAATTCATCTATATCATGGAAATAATGGAGTATCCCGCCCTCCATAAACACTACGTCAAAGTATTCAGAATACTTTGATTTATCTATCTCCAGCACATCCCCGACAACATATTCTATTTTGGTATTTGCCGCCTGTGCTACTTCAATTGCATATCTTTTGTTATCCTCTGAAATATCGAACACTGTGACTTCCGCGCCAAGAAGAGCCAGTGGTATTGCTTTCTTTCCGCATGATCCGCAGATATTTGCGACCTTAATTCCTTCATAGGAATCGAAATATCTGGAATATTTTCTGAGCATTTTTACCGGATCTTTGATATCCTCAGCAGCTCTTTCCTCCGGGGTCCCGGATTGTTTTACCCAAAAATCATACGCATCGAATTCCCATGCTTTTTTGTTTTGAACACTGTAATCCCTCATATATAGTCACTCCTTCACATCACGATCTATCATTTCAAAGACATCACATAAATCTGACAAGGGTTAGCCTCATCCCAGTAAAGAGGAAATATTTCAAACTCCTTAAAACCACATTTAATATAAAAATTATTTGTCTTATCATAGTCCTCATACATGCCCATCTTTACGGTCTTGACCTGCATAAACTCATAACCCGAAGACCTAGCGATCTCTTTTGCTTTTTCAACGAGCTGATGACCAATTCCATTCCTGTGATAATCCTTAAGAACTCCCATTACGGCCAGCTCAACCGTGGCATTCCCTGTTTCCTTTAGACATAGGAATCCCACGAATTTATCTTCTTCCTTTGCTGCAAGGAATATCCAGTCTACGCAGTCTCTGATGTACCCTTCCCGGCTCTCTTCGACCTCAAACCATTCTTTCAGACCCTCAAGCACCGTTCTTGCTATAACTTTTTTTTCTTTTGAATCCTTTATGTTTTCAATCACTGCTATATCTCCCTACTGTTTCCTTTAATTATTTTTGATTTTCCTCCTTGCGGACACATTCCTTCATAGCATCGATAGCTTCTTCATCCCAAACCTTTCTTTCCGGTCCGAGAGTTCCATACATGGTGTTCTCAAATGAATAGCTCATATTTCCGGTTCTGATCAGTTCTTCATTCTTATAATCATCGCTGAACGTCCCAAGCTTGTCATATATTTCCTTTGTTATCTCATAATCATACTGTTCTCGGCCTTCCCTGCTAGTATATATGATCTCCGCAAAATACCTGTTTTTGTCAGAATCATAGTAAGCTGTCCAATAATTACCCTCTTTTTTGTTCTCCATCTTTACCTCCACCTTTCATCCATAATTATCCTATTCTATATCCAGTTAAAATCTCCTCCTGTGATCGCAAGGCTCAGGAGCGTATCATATTCTTCGATCTCTTCTCCCTCCAGCATCTTAATCAGCTTTGCACTCTCCGCGGTATCAGGCATCTCATCATCAGGACCGAGCTCCATATCCGGTTCTTCACCGCAGTACGGGCAGATTAGAGTCGGCGCTATCCTAACGTCAAGAAAACGGTTGCCGCAGCAGCTGCACTCATAAAATCCACATTTATCAGTTCCATCAGGCACATAATACATTTGAATCACCAGCTCCTTTCACAGCCCTCTCTCTTTGTTGGTCCTTCTGCTCCCGACACGTAACTTGCATTGAACGACATATTGATATCACGGATCTCTCTCTTACCGTCTATATAATCTTGGTACATATCTGCCAGCCCGGACATGCAGCCATCGCACTGACCGTCAATGTTCCCCAGAGCCTCCCTTACTATCTGTTCCCGTTCCTCTTTTGTTGTCTCGCTTATAAGATATCCCATTTCCTGCTCACCTTCTGTCTCTGTTTTTATGTACTTATTTTCCTTCCGTGCATATAAACTTCTTAGTCTTCTCCATCACGTCCAGGATCGTATTAAGATCGCTTATAGTATCTCCGCTTTCCAGTGAATGATTGCAGCCATGATATACAGACAGAGGAATCCTGCAGGTATTTGCAAGCTCTTTTACCTTGCTGATATCCGACCACGGATCATTATCGCCTATAAATGCTTCGATGTTGCCATCTGCATAATCGAAAGTAGCCTCTACCGGGGTATACCAAAGCTGTCTTGCACCGAGCCTGTGCTCAAGGTTATATTTCGCAGCTACAACAGTTCCTATGCTTTTCCCGATTAACAGTATCTCTTCATAACATGACAGATCCACCTCTGACAGCTGCTCTGTCGCACAGGTATATGCCCTCATTCCTGCCTCAAGTATGCGTTTTTTATCGCCCTGTATTTTCTGTGGCATGTCATGATACTCTATATCGAATAATTCAAATCCGAATGCCCTTGCAATCCTTCCGGAATAATACAGCAGGGGCTTGTCTTTATGATATCCCATTCCCGGGAATATGATGGCAATTTTTTTTACAGATTCCTTTTCCATAATTCAGATTACCTCATATTCGAACGCTTCATATTTCAGTTTAGTTCCGGCATCTATACCATCGGGAAGTAATGCTCTTGCTACAAGCTTAAGCTCATCCGTATCAGCATCCGTCCTTTTAAGATTTGCATAATCTCCGTCTATGCTCTCAACTACATAATATATTGTATCCACAACCCTTTTTTCTCCTGTCATTTAATCATACTGCATCACGAACCATCCTAGGACTGCCCATGTCGCAAGCGAAAATGTGTTGCCGTATTTATCTTTCCCGGATTTATAGATTTCCTTAGCTTCATCAACGCTGACCAGTTCAAAACCGTTGAACAGTTCAGTCCCTACCGCTCCTGTCTGGTTGAGCATGGAAGTATCGGGAAGTGTTATATCAGCACTCAGGAAAGCATTGCTCTCATCCGTCATGCCCGGGGTTGAAAATGCACAGGGGTTCAGTATCGTGATCTTATCGTTTTCTGAAACCTTTATGCCTGTCTCTTCAAATATCTCCCTTACCGCCCCGCTTCTTAAGGGATCGTCACACTCACTGTCCTCAGGGTCCAGAAGCCCGGCTATGGGACTGAGCAGGAACCTGCCGACCGGATATCTGTATTCATATGAGAGAAGCAGCTT
>JAEEVK010000040.1 GCA_016287095.1 Lachnospiraceae bacterium | reverse complement strand
CTTTGATAGCAGCACCACATATTTGTAAACATATTGAATATGTTCCCTGTATATGTTGTACTCATCCTTGGTACCTTTTGTCTGCTCTTCAAATCGGGCACTTCTCTCCATTATTTCCTGTCGCATTTTCTCAACTATCTGACTCATCTGATACCTCCTATTTTCCGGCCAAGGTCAGGATCATATCAGGAAGAACAACATTTCTTCCGTAATCGTATTTCTCCTGCTGTTTATCAGACCTTCCGACTAATGGTGCTCCGGATGCTGAATTATCAGAAACTACAAGTAATGCTATGCCCGGGATTTCAAACAGTTCAGTCATCAGATAAAAAGAACTGGTCTCCATCTCAATAAGGTCCGTATCAAATGCCTTTATCTCATCAAGATGAACATATTCCAAAGCAATCGACGGGGTACAGAATACACTAGCCTTCTTAATATCGTACCCCTTATCTTTGCCTATGGCAATAACCTCATCCACATATTTCATATCAGGTTCTGTCTTAGAAAACAGCATAGTCTCCCTGATCGAATTCTTTTTTAGATATGCGTCCGCATAACTTCCTGAAAGCGAATATGACGGAGTACATACATCACCAAGTTCAAACCGGTCTTTTAATGCACCTACCGCACCGATAAAAATCATTCTTTTAAACGTAAGCTCAGCACATAACGATAAATGATCTATAAGATTTCCGGCGGATGAACCGATCTTTATCCAGGCTATCTTCTTATCATCCTTTTCTACCAGGTATCCTGTGATATATGCACCTTCTTTTAAGATTGTAACTGTGCAGAAACGTTCCATCTTCAGCTTATAAGGTGAAAAACTCGGGGCGATGACTAACGCATCATATGTGATATCTTCACTCAAACCAAATGCCTGAAATGCCATATTTTCCGAATTGTATTTATGAAAAGCATCCACAATCTGTTTCAATTTTTTCTTCATAAATCCTGCCTTTTACTTTTTCAACTCGTAGTCTATAAGTGTCATATTTTCATTTATTACTTTATCTTCGCCGATCCGTACAAAGCCACATTTCTCATACAGATGGCAATTAGCCGGCTCCTGAAGGATGGTTTCAAGCTTCCAGGTAGTTACTTCCGGAAGCAGCTCAAATGCCTTTTGGATAGCTACATATCCCATTCCCTTATTCTGGTACTTAGGGAGAATAAACAGCGGGCTGATGAACGCCACTTTTTTCTCATCCGGATCGTTATGCCCTATATTTATTGCTCCCACACGGGCTCCGTCTTTTACTATAAAGTAATATTTTCTGTTAGGACGCGCTGCTCTGGCTCGTACACGATCAATAGACTCTATGGCAGGTGAACCCTCATCATGGTATTTCTCATAGAGTGGCATGAAACTCTCTATCTGCATCTCGTACATCTGAGGTATCTCATCCTCACGAACCTCCTCTAATTTCATACGTGCCATAAGTTCGGTACTGCTGGCATCCGGAAGATTGAAATGCTTCTTAATCATAGCCGCTACTTCCTGAGGCTCCAGGTTAGTATTATCTATCTTTATATAGTTTTTAAAGTTTAACTCACCATCCAGGCTTACCAGGCGGTACTTCGTCTCTTCCCTAATCATTCTGTCATGCGAAAGAACTATGTCACGCTTTGAAGCCTTGTTTTTCAATCTATTCTCAGTTTTATTTCTCTCTACCCTGACAGCCCTGTCTGCCACAAGCTCAACATAGTATACCATTCCGCCGGACGCCTCGAACTTCTTTGTTAGATAATTCACATAATCCCAATCTGACTGAAGGTCAAATGCCCACATATATGTAAATATCATGCCGGTATACTTTGTATTAATAAATGCATCAAATATATCGTCACGCAGCTTGTTAACAACTGCTCCTTCATATTTTCCGAATATCTCTATTACCGGCTCTATCATCATATGATTATGAAACAGCCTGTAATCCGTTATCTTCATTAGCTCCTGGCCAACCGTCATTTTCCCGACGGCACCGGCACCGATCAATATTATTAAGTTCATAGTTGCTCCTTTATCTATATTGCACCTTATCAATCAGTAAAATCTCTACGATATAACTTCGACTTAAATTTTGCACTTTTATCCATTTTTTCGTATTCGTGATCACCAACATAGTGCATACCAAGTTTTTCCATTACTCTTCTGCTCTTGTTGTTTTCTTCTGCAAATTCACCGATAATAGCCTTGATAGTTCTGGTTTTCCGGATCTCTTTCATAATACCTTCCATAGCTTCAACAGCATATCCGTGTCCCCACTGGTCTGCACGAATGTTATATCCGAGTGTCCAGGCATCTTTTTCCGGTACATAAACCAGGCCTCCTTGACCTATGAGTTCTCCTGTTTCCTTTAATACAAAACCCAGATCGTAGTTATCCGGATCATCCAGGTTCCTGCTTTCAAAATATGTCCTGACATCCTCCGCTTTTGTGTAAAGAGGATAAATCATGTATTTGTTTACCTTTGGATCTCCGCACCATTTGAATGCTGCTTCATAATCATCCGGTACTACAGGTCTTAATATCAGTCTTTCTGTTTCTATCGTTACTCTCATAGTATTGTCCTCCCTTTCATGTAAGATCCTTCGCTCAATATAAATGAATTGATGACATCAATCAGCACATAAAACAGTATTAATATTGACATCGGCCCTCTGGTTCTTCACCGCTATCTGATATTCATCCTCATATATCACTTCACCGGGGATTTCATCCACTTCCGACTTATATAAGGACACACCGTACTTTTTTGCCATCGCCCTGTAAAACGTCATCTGCTTATATATATCATTGCCCTTTTCGTTATCCTTGAACCAAGTAATGGCTCCGTCGGGATTCCCCTGTTCATAATACGGAGGCACCGGAAGCACTTTTTCAAAGTATTCTCTGTTTTTCCAATATTCCTTTATTTCTTCTTCATTCATAGTCTTAGAATCTACCAACTTCCCTATAGCAGTAAAAATGCCTCTGGGCTGTTGTGTAAGATATGCTATGTCCGCTGTATGCACTCTGTAGTATTTCATATCAATTTCTCCATATATCCGCAGGTAAAGGGGAAGAAGTCAAATTTCTTTGTTCCAATATGTATAAAACCAAAGCTTTCGTACCATTTACGAAGCCTTTGATTTTCTTCTACAATGCCTATTTCCAATTTATTCCTGCCAAGTAGTTTTACCTTTTCAAACGCATCCAATAAAAGTTTTTCACCTATCTTTTGGTGTCGATATTCAGGTAAAACGGCCAGATTATTTAATTCTACATTTCCGTTATCAAGTAATGCAAGTGAATAATATCCCACTATCTTACCCTGATGAATGTATACATACATCGGTCTTTTTTCAACGGTAAACTGATACCATAATCTTTTCTCATCCGTAGCAAACGCTGTAAATCTCGGGGCGTTTTCCTCAGTGAATCCAAACTCATCTGCAACGGTTTTAAAAGACGAGCGGATCACATTTACGCATTCAGGAATTTCTTCTATTGACATAAGTCTTATAACATCCGAAACTATATCCTCTAAATGGTTTTCTATGTCACTTATTTTCATATCTTTTTCCTTTTTCAATTACCAGTTTAGCTTTCAATCAGAGAACCGTCCCTCTGATTTAAATACAATCAACGGTATTAATACCTCATCTGCGGTTATGCTACCGTGGCTAGACTTCCAACGATCCTTGTTAAAAAATATTGAAAGATTCCCGGTTGCGATTGCCAGATAATCCCCAAGCATCCCTCTGAATTCTTTATGGGGTTTGCCTGTCCCGAAAAGTTTCTTTTCTATAGCTTCTTCCATTGGCATAAGTATGTACTTGTCTCCAAATAGCCTGTTAAACTCTTTTTCAAAATATTGCTTTTTATCTTCCTTAACAAAAAGGTTAAGCACTCGAGGTTCCAGGGAAGGCATGCGTACCAGACAATCACAAAGATTCGGGTAATCCTGTAGTACAGCAAAATCATTATCAAGATGTCCGTGATCGGCTGTAACAAATATCAAAGTATCCTCTAACTCCCCTGCCAAGTTTGCAACCACGTTTTCCATATCGATGAGAGCTTCGTGAACTTCATCCGAACCACATCCGTATTTATGCAAAAGTCCGTCAGGCTGTTTCCAGTATGCATATATGCTCTTCTGTCCCGGCTGGTCACAAAGCTCTTTAATTCTTCCGCATATCTTTTCAATACTGTCAAGCTCGGGCTCGGTAAACGGAGCGATCAGATATGCATCCTTACCTGTTTTCTTTATCTTTTCAATAATATTTTCATATGGTGTAACTTTCCACGGAACGTTATAATCCGCTGCCTGCTCCTCTGTACCCTGAATCTGATTTGTGAATACCGTGATATTTTTATCAACGCTTGGATAATAACATTCCCATCCAAGCCAGCTGTGTTCACATGGCTGTAAGCCGGACATCGCTGATGTAGTGGCTGCAACAGTAGTTGAAAGAAATACGGACTGATATATACCTGCCAGATGTGACCTAAATGCACCGTCTTCTTTCAAATGTCTTTCAAGGATGCTTTTTCCCATACCATCCAGCAGTAGAAGGACGATATTCTTATAGTCCTTTTCAAGATATTTATCCGCTAAGGGAAGTGTATCTCCCACCGGTCCTGCTCCAAGTTTCTTCAAAATAGAATTAGGAAGATTTGCAATACAGTTTTTGTAATCGGGCCATACAAGGTTATTTTTCAATTCACTACTCATACTTTTATCCTCCGGTAATAAAAAACCACCTATCCGGAAAAGATAGGTGGTAAGTATACTTATAATACTATACTCTTATTCTATACTTCTCCGTAACCAAGTTTAAAGCATACACCTCTAAAACCATACACGTAATTTTCATGAATGGCTTCAGAATAATCGTATGAATTCTTGGTCACGAATCTACTCATATTATTAATCCTTTCAAAGTGTTCTGTAACATCGTAAAACCCATATAATGTTTCGTCTGTTTATTTGTCAGTTTCAAAAATATTGGGTATAGAATACTACTTCTGTTTCTAATTGTCAACCATTTTTTTATTATTTTTCTAATTTTCTGCAAATTCAATCAGTTGCCGGTTGACCTATAGAACTTTATCCCACGGTTAAAAAGCATAACCATGATAACGAAAACCACAGCTCCCGACAAAGGTGTGACAAATACTGTCCAGACAGGCCATCCATACAAAGGCTTCCCCAATATATATCCCGCAGGCACATGCATCGTAAGAGCAAATGGTGCCACAACTGAAAACAGGATCTTCAGGGGTCTCGGGTATATGTCTATCGGATACTGACAGGCACTTCTGCCGCCGTAGGTCAGAGCATTAACCAACTCCACAGATTTTACACTGTGTATGCAGAGTATGTCTTCTATCATAAACAGCCCCAGGATAAGCATACAGCTCATACAAACAGATTCTGCCAGTGCAAGAACCTTGAGTACGCTCCAGGAAACATCTGACATGCTGCTGCCCATAACGAGAGCAACCACTCCCACCGCTATGCATGAAATACGTCTCGGATCCATTCCGCTGCATAGTACCTGGGTAAGTATCCCGCGCGGACGCAAAAGCAGGGTGTCCAGCTGTCCGGATCTGACCATTGACGGGAAATTACCGGTCACTCCTCTTCCGAAAAACTCCGTAATATAAAAGGATACTGACATCAGGCCGAAAAAGAAGAACAGATTCCCACCGGTCCAGTGTTTTAAGTTTTCAAAGCGGTCGATCACCAGTATCACCGCCAGCATTTCTCCGCCTTCCATGACCAGCTGTGCCAATGTCTGCATGATGAATGAGGACGTATATTGGAGCTGGCTCTTTAGAAGCATTCCCATTGATCTTATATAGAGATGTAATGTATTCATGTTGAGCTCATCCTCCCTGCACTATCATTTTCTTCCTGTTGGCCCTCCAGAACCAAACTCCCAAAAGTATCAGGATAACAGCCCAGACAGCCTGTCTTAAAAATATTAACGGTGCACCGGATACCGGATATTCTCCGGTATAAAGCCTGATCGGAGCATCCAGCAGCTGTGCATACGGCAGCATAGTTATCACCTTCTGCCAGCTGTCGGGAAATAATGTTAATGGGAGCAGGTTACCCGAAAAGGTAACCATAAGAAGATTCAGCAACCCCTGCATTCCTTTCGCATCAAGAGTCCTCATGGTAAATCCCATAGTGATGTTCTCTAATGCACACATGCAGAGAAGACCTATTACAAGTGCTAAAATACAGGATAGAAGCCCTGCAAATGAAGCAGGCGGTACCATTCCCCACCCCTTAGGCAGCAAAAATGCCACTATCATCATAGGAATGCCTCTCATCAGACTTCCCATAAGCTTTTGTGCGGAAATTCTTATATAATAGAACCAGTACATATCAACGGGGCGGCACAGGTCATACGAGATATTACCTGTCTTTACCTTATCCCATAGATCCATATCGGTAGCTACCATCATACGGAAAAAGGCTTGTTGGAGCCATACATATGTCGTGACCTGCTCTATCGGTATGGTCTGGGCTTTGCTGTCAAACAATGCTCTGTACAACGCTACAAGTACTATCCCAAAGAACATCTGGCAGATGATCCCGCCCAGCATAGCACCCCTGTACTGCGTCTCCATCTTTAGTCTCATTTTGAATACGGAAATGTAAGCTCTCATAGGTCCATCTCCTTGTACATAGCGGCTATCAGGTGATCGATGTTTTCAGATTCCAAGGTCATTTCGTTGATATTACCTGCCCTTTGCAGAAGTTCCAGCATATTGGCGGTAGGTATCTCGGAAGGAGTATAGGTTATACGTATCTCCCCGTCCTTTTTGATTATCTGTGCTCCTTCAGTAAGCTCCAGTTTCGGTTCTGCGGTATTATATTTCACGGTAACCGTCCGTACAGTATCATATTTTTCTAGCAGGTCTTTCAGATTACCGTCAAACAGCTTCTGACCATGCCCCAGTACCATTACTCTTGAACAAAGCTCTGCGATGTCCTCCATGTCATGAGTTGTCAGCATGATGGTAGTACCGTGTTCTTTGTTTTCCCATTTGAGAAAATCTCTTAAGGCTAGTTTGCTCACCGCATCAAGACCGATAGTAGGCTCATCCAGGAATAACAGTTCCGGTCTGTGTAACAATGAACCGCATAGCTCCGCGCGCATCCTCTGTCCGAGACTGAGCAGTCTTAACGGGGTCCGCAACAGTTTCTCAAGCTGCAGTGCTTCTACCAGTTCATCCATCCGGTCCTTATAGTCTTTTTCGGGTATCCTGTAAATGTCTTTTAAGAGGGAATAGCTGTCCACTATAGGCACATCCCACCAGAGCTGGCTACGCTGTCCGAATACTACACCTATGTGTTTTACGTATTCCTTTCGCTCCTTCCATGGTATCCTGCCGCCAACCTTCGCCTCTCCGCTCTCCGGAGTGAGTATACCGGATAGGATTTTTACAGTTGTGGATTTTCCGGCACCGTTCGGACCGATATAACCAACCAGTTCCCCTTTTTCAACAACAAAGGAGATCCCTTGCAAAGCTTCGATGATCTCCATTTCACGGAAAAATTTACCTTTTTCACGCTTTTTGCGGACGGTAAACGTTTTCCTTAAATTATTAACTTCAATGTAGCTCATATGAATCACCCCCAATGCTCATCATAAGTAGCGTAGGAAGTCCGATTATAACATTGTGATCCATATATGTCAAGTACTTTTTTATACCGTTATAGCATGAAGTATTTCCGGTAACAGCTGCTTTTTACGGCTCATTACACCGGGCATATCATATACTCTGTCAGACAGTTTACTGTAAGGCAAATGGTTGCCTGCTTCAAAATCAGTGACAAAAAGCACACTGTGCTCACGAAGCACATCCGTGATCATAAGCACTGCCCAATCAAGATCCTGACGTTTCCTGATATCATCCAGAGCTTCAAGATATTCTGACCTGTAGTCATCCAGATCCTCAAGCGTAGTACACTCACACTGTCCGATACCGATTTTGAGATTCTTTTCACGATAGGTCTTAAAGTCTGACTCCACAGCTTCTCTCGGGATACGATTCTTAAGACCTTCCATGCATGAGAACATCTTAAGACCAAATTCTGTAAGCTCCACTCCTATCAGTGCGGCAAGTTCATTTGCAGAATTAATATCAAGCTGTGTAGTAGTAGGGCTCCTTAGTATCAGCGTATCCGAGATCATACCCGTTAAAAGCATTTTTGCGGTATCTGTATCAGGGGTTATACCCTCTTGGATATATTTCCTGTATACGATGGTACAGGTGCTGCCCACAGGCTCTGCATCTATAAATATAGGCAGCTCGGTCTTTACAGAATCAAGTCTGTGATGATCGAGGATTTCCACAATATTTGCAGTCTCTAAACCTTTTACTCCCTGTTTGGCTTCATTATGGTCGACTAGGATAACATTATTTTTCGGAGCCTTCAGGAAGCATCTTCTTGTGACAAAACCTACAAATGAATTGTCTTCCATAACCGCAAGTCCGCGCTTTTTAGAAGAAGAAAGCTTTCTTTTTGCTTCTTCAAACAATTCCGATGCAGTAACGGGCTCCTCCTCGGGGCTCATTATGTCGCGCACTTTGGGTATCTCGTTGATCTTGCCGTTTTTCAGCAATTCCTCCATGGCCCAACGGGTAATATCATCGACGCTCAGCAGGCCGAAAAACCTATTACCCTCAAAAACAGGGATAACAGAAGGATTGGTCGCCTTATAAGATGTCGCCACTGAGTTTAACGGAGCATCCGCATCAATCTTCACCCCGGAGGTAAGATATATATCCCTTACCTTAGGAAAAATGTCACGGATATACTTAGGCGGTTCAATACCCATACCTGCAAATACCTTTTTCATGCTCTCAGGTAAATGACCGCAGCGAACGGGAATGTACTGTTTTAAAGGATCTATTTTATTTTTCAGTTTAGCATATGCATATGCCGAGCATACACTGTCAAAATCAGGGTTACGGTGACCGATTATATATACTTTTTCCAAAATACTTGCCTCCTGAAACTTATAGAGTCACTATTCCGGTTTTCAATATCCGATAATCTCTCTAGTGACCACGATAATAGAATAAAACATATTGACTTGCTTTTCAAGAGGATTTTTAAATCTTGGGAACTATTCTTCGGTTGTAATGATTTCTTCTGTGTACTTGCGATCCATATCATGACGGATCTTACGATTTTCCACCGAGTCAAAAATAATCGAAAAATCATAATCCTCCGGGTATAGTTCTTCTGCCTTTACATGAAGCTTTAATCGTTTATGATTGATCCAGATCTTGCGGCCGGCTATTTGGACTCTCAGTACTCCCTTATCATTTTCCGGTTCACAGACTATACCTATTTTCTTATCGGGATATACCATAACGCTGTCGCCTATCTTAAACTGTGCGGTCAGTTTCGGAGCATTTACCGGCTTCTTATCCTTTTTGATCTTCCTGTTTTCACTTTTGGCAACGTCTTGATTACTCCTAAAACTATATGTTTTTAAAGCTTCCTTGCCGTATGCTGCCTCCACTGCTACTTTCAGCATACGCTCCGGCATCCCCAGACGGTCAGCGATGTAAAAAGCACAGCTTTCACCTGCTTCTCCTATCACCATTTTATAAGTCGGCATCAGAGTTTCACGGTCAAAAGTCATCCTGGCATTTATGATCCCTTCCTGTTTTGTAGCGTATTCCTTAATCTCAGGATAATGGGTGGTAACAAGGAAGTTTGCACCGCTTTTTCGCAGTTCTTCAAGAATAGCTGTGGCTATACCCATACCCTCAGCCGGATCTGTGCCCGAACCCAGCTCATCCATGATGACAAGACTTTCTTTGTTTACCTTCTGCAATATCTCAAGTACATTTTTAATATGCGCCGAGAAAGTTGACAGATTCTCGGAAAGATTCTGTCCGTCACCTATATCGCTCAGATAATCGGAATTCATACATATATCCGCTTCCCTGCAAGGTACGTGGAGACCGCATTGTGCCATGTAACTGTTTAACATTACCGTTTTTATTGATACTGTCTTTCCTCCGGTATTGGGTCCTGTGATGACAATCCCCCGGATTACTTTCTTTTCGGCATTCATATCCTTATTGCTTCCCATACCGGTCCCCAGTTCGAAATTGAGCGGTACATTTATTTTTCTGTCCATCAACGGATGTCTTGCTTCTTTTAGGACTATCCTTCTGTCCAGATTTATCTGCGGCTCTATACAGTCCAGATCTATGCTCAGCTTGCCCTTGGAAAATATGAAATCCAGTTTTTCAATCATACTCATATTTTCTTCCATAACAGGACATGCATCTGAAACAAGTGCGGAAAGAGTATAGAGAATCCTGTATACCTCATTTTCCTCCTCCACACGCAATAACTGCAGCTCCTCATAGTACTTCGCAAGTGCGGCAGGTTCCACAAAAACTGTATTACCTGTGGCAGACTTATCTATCACACTTCCCGGGATCCTGAATCGATATTCCTTTTTTACCGGAACACATACTCTTCCGTTTCTTAATGTGTAGAAGGTATCTGCCATGCAGTCCTTGTTGTTCCTTATGACCTGCTCTGCTTTCTGTTTTACAGCTTCCTCTGCACGTACTATCCTGGTTCTCACATCATACAAAACGTTAGATGCATGATCATCCACCGCTTCATACCTGATCTGTCTGCATATCTCCTCCCGCAACTCTTTCAATTCATCAAGGTTTTCATCATAGTATGCCAAAGGATTTTCATACTGCTTTCCTCTTGCCAGATAATCCTTTAATCGCTCTACTACCACAAGTACTTTTTCCACACGTTCCAGCTGATACGGAGTAAGACATGCACCTTTTCCGGCTTCCATCAGTATCTCCCTGATCTCAGTCACATCCTGCAGAGGAGGGTTCCCCAGGTTTTCTATCATTTTCCTGCTGTTAGTGGTATCACGAAGTTTTTTGTTCAGTTCCAATTCATCAAGGAATATAGATACATTCTCTATTTCCTCCTTAGCGGAGCCTGTAACCGCAAGCTCCGCCCATATTTCTTTTATCTTGTTAAATTCTATCTGTTGCTCTGTATTCATTTCTATAATTCTCCAAATTTTTATGTCATTGTCTTAATGTGTCCTGCGAATAACGATACCGACAAATGACAGGTATTTGCCCAGACCTTTATCAAAATATCTTTTATCTTTTATCCCATATTTATGTCCGGATTCAAACCAATCATTCCATGCTTCATCAAAGCAGTCAAGATCAAAATCCATGACCACTTCATAATCATCATTGTTGCTAAATAAATCCACCCACCACTTTCTTGAATGGAAGGTATCTAGATCGTCTCTGTTGCCTTCAAACCACTCCAGCATAATATCCGCCTGTTCTTCAGTAAGTTCTTCCTTAAGTCCGGGCATAGCGACTACCAGTACTCCATCCTTTTTTATGAAGGGAAGAATCTTTTCTTCAAAAAATCCTTTCTTAGCAGCAAAGTAATGGAATGCATCTATACTTACTATCGCATCAAAGTATTCATGTGCATAGGGCAGATCATTGGCATCAGCATGGATAGGGATGATCCGGTCATCAACATTCCACTTTTTAAAATTTTCTGCATTCTGTGTGGCTGATATCCATAGGTCTGTCGCAAAAACATTCACCTTAGCTTCCTTTGCGAGAAACATGCTGGTGATACCCATCCCGCATCCCAGATCCATAATTCGGCTGCCTTCCTTTAAAGGATATTTCTCAAGCATTTCATCAAGTAATCTTAAACTGTTAGGTCCCATTAAATAATCTTTTGTAAAAAAGTCTCTGTAATTATCACATCTCATATTAGTATTCATTTTCATCATCCTTTCAATAAAAAAACCATGATATCATAGCGCAAAGATATCATGGTCTAAAATTCATTTATTTACACAGCAACGGTCTGAAGCAATACAAAAAACATATCAAACCATTCCTGCCAAAAGCAAGGTATTTATCCATGATATTAAGCGCAATTAACAAAGCCACCAGTAAACACTGCCAACCTTAAATTAATTTACTGCAATTCTCGTGCCATGCCGAAAGCATATCAAGTCGTACATAGCTGATCATGCAATGGTTATCTTACCACGCTTAACATAAAATACCTCGTCTTTCTTTTTTATTTCATTTTCTTTATAACACAAACCCGGGGTCTTGTCAATCAGCTTTTCTTTTGTTCTCAGGTTGAACGAATTTCTCGTATCTACACTGCTCTACTACCACCTTACCAAGCAATGTTATTGCCTGTTTGGGGCAGGAGCTTATGCAACGGTAACACATCGCGCACTTATCTAATGATATCGCTTTGCCGTTTTCAACCTTTAAATTTCCCATCGGGCAATTCTTAGCACATAATCCACAGCCCGTGCATGCATCACTTATTTTAAGTTTTTTGCTGTATCCCTTTGTCTTACCGTAAAACCATAGTCTCTGGCCAAATAATCCTGCCATATGTGCTAAAAAGCTTAAGCCTTCTTGGGGATAATTCCCTTTTCTTATCTCTCCCGCTATCTTCTCAAGCCTTATATCCGCTTCCCTGATTATTCTCTGATTTTCCTCTAAAGGTTTTTTCAGCATTTTACTGTCACATACAGCATCCGGCATTTTTACCTGAAGCCCACCCATGATAACGGCTCCGTATTTTTTAAGAAGCCTTGCCGCACATCCGGTACCATCTCCCGAGAAAAGACCCATGGTAGTCATGCAGAATACTTTCTTACCCTGCCATATCTCTTTATTCTCCTGTATAAAATCCCGTACCATAAAAGGTATGTTTGAAAACTGTGTGGGATATGCAAGATAAATAATGTCATTTGTTTTTATCTTTTGTACTGCATCTTTATTATTTTCTATCGGGACCAGTTCTGCCGAACTGTCCAGCATTAAAAGAAGCTTTTCAAGACAATGTTTTGTATTTCCGGTTCCACTAAGATATATTCCTACCATTTTTACTCTCCTTTTCAATCAGAGTGTTGGTTCTCTGATTGAATCAATTCAACTCTATATTATCCCAATCTACAGAAGTCTCAACGCCCGTCATACATGCTATTGCGCTCAAGCCATGTACTGAGGACCATATTTTTAGCAAGCCAGCTTCCTGTTCCTTATAGTCTATTTTCATATTTTTTTCTGAAAGATACTTCTTATATGTATTTTTAAGCAAAAGGAACGGCGGATAATCATCAGGATACTCTTTATCCATCCTCAGATGTGCTACCAGTTTCTGGCTTGCAAACAGGAACTTAAAATAATCCGGGTTATGGCTAAAGAAGGACACATAGGTTTGTCCCATAAAGAGAATGGCCTGTTCTGAATTTTTCGCCCTCTTAATTGCTTCTTCCAGTTCTTCCATGAACCTTTCGGTCACGCTGCTTTTTATGCCCGCCAGTAATTCCTCTTTATCTTTAAAATGCGCATACGGAGCAGCATGTGATACTTCGCAGGCTGCAGCTACTTTTCTTAATGAGAGCTTATCCTCTCCCTCTTCATTGATTATCTTTACACCGGCATCTATAAGTGCCTGGCGCAGGTTTCCATGATGGTAATTATCGCTCATATTTTTTCCTTTCCGTATTTATGTTTTATTGCTCAAAACAACACATTATAATATTGAGAATTCAATTTTGATTTAACTTCTTTATTTCTTTAAGTACCTTACAGGTTTCTTCCGGGTTCTCCCACAAAGGACTGTGAGCTGCATCCGATATCTTGTAAAATCCTTTCTCCGGTGCTGAAAGCATATTGCAATATTCTTCTACAAGCTCCCACGGACAGTTATAATCATACTCTCCACTGATAAAGAATGCCGGTATTTCTAATGACGTGATGCTCTGCCTGTAGTCAAAGTTTTCCAGTTCCTTATCAATAGGCGTATTACGGTACATCTTCATGCCTCTGATATAGTTGATCTTTTCCGATACAGTATAACAGCTGCAGGTCAGAATAGGTATTACTATACCTGTAAATTCAGATTTATTTCGTATGGTACCACCACCTGCATCATGTACAAGATCCACGAAATTATACCATTCATTACATCTTATGTTTCCATCATCAAGTTTTTCGATTGAGTTCTCAAGTCTTTTCAATGCACTGCTGTCATCCCTCTCCGTAAATGCTTTCTTCATAAAGTTATACATCAGGGTATCACGCTCGTAGGAATCTGTCACAGTCTGAGCCATACCTATGTAAGCATAATAGTTTTCAGGATGCCTCTTGACCTCACGAAGTGCTATCTGTGTACCTCCGGAAAAGCCCATGATAAATATTTTCTCTTTATTAAATCTATCCTTCAGATATTCCGTAACCTGATATGTATCGTCCAGAAGATTTTCAAGTGTGATGCTGTCAACATCAGCATCACTGTCATATGCTATACCCATCCATCTGTAATCCCAATATACTACGGTATATTCATCCTCAAGACGCATATCCTCGTACTTATCAGTAAATACATAGTCATCCGTGCCGGGACCACTGGATACAAGCAACAGTACCGGGTTATCCGTATTTTTACTGTTGATGAAAAATCCGTTCGGTGCACCGTTTATATCCATTACAAACTTTTCAGACAGACTGTTGGGTTCCGTATATGTCCTGATCTTTCCGGAACTTATAATGAACCACACAATAACCATAACGATTATTACTGCTAACAATCCCAAAAGAATCCATTTGATCATCTTTTTTATTTTCCTTTTCACTACGCTCTCCTACATTATTTGCTTAAACTTACATTCAGTTCCATTTCAATCTTTACGCTGTCAACATTATAAACACATATCTTTACATTGTCAAGATGTTTTTTCAAAAATGTCACAAAATACTACTTGACGGAAATTATTTAAGATGTTATATTGCTATTGTTCACGTAACGAAAATATCAGATTCAATTCTTAAAGGAGGTAATTGACATGAAGGGCACAAATACAGTGAGCAAACTTAATATCAATAAATTACCTCGGGAATTGGATTTTTGACAATAATATTTTAATCGAATATCCATTTTTATTTCCGTGGCAGTTTGTCACGGTATTTTTTTGCCCAGATAGTAACTATTCACAGCCAATCTGCAAGAATGTCTACCGCAAGTTTACTTGCAGGGAGACATATTTGCAGATTTGGCTATGAAGGCTGGACAAGAGGCACGAGTAAACATAAGCCGCGCAAGCGGCGGCTTACGGCGAAGCCGGAAGGTTTATGAGTGCCCATTGTCCAGACTGTGAATAGTGCGTACTTCGTTAAAAAACATTTATTTTTTAAAACGAAAGGTTAAAAGGGTGAAAGAATAATGACACGACTTAAAAGCTTATTAATGAGCATGGAAAACAAAACCAAAAACTGGCGTGAAATGTATGAGGGATTGATTTTTATTCCCGCGTGTACTCCGGGTAATCCAACCGAGTTTCCCGTTACGGGAAGTGACCCGACATACTGGTCCGATAGGGATATATCATTCACTGTCGAAACCACAAACAGGATGGCTTTTGACAGACCGACAATTCTTTGCCAGATCCCGGCTGAAATGCTGGGAATTACCGATTACAGTACAGCTGTTGCGGATGACTGTTATCGTCAGTTTATACCGTATTTGGAGGATCTGAATTCGGAGCTTTACAACCGCAACAAGCCCCCGGAAGAGACCGGATATTATTATATGGCTCATCCCACTGGAGAAATACTTGTTAGAAATACTGCATATTTTACTATGAGACCCAGAAAGGACTACAAAAATCTCGGAGGTTATAAAATAATTAACTATCCGGATGAAGAACTTGGAGCTCCCCAGATGTGCCTTTCCATGAGGTTTCAGGTACAGTTAAAGCCGAATGATAAGAAAAAGGCTGTGCAGCTATTGGTTGGGAATCTGCCAAATATTGCCGCTTTATTCATCAAGTATTTTGACCATGAACGAAGCATCAAAGTTGGTGCACTCTATGAAAAGCAAAAATATTTAAGAAACTGGTTAAGAGATAGTGATTACTGCGCTTTCCTGGCTAATGGCAGCATATTACCGAGAGATTCCAAAACAGGCGGAGCTATGGAAGGGGCTATACCATTTATAGCACCAGCCGAAGAAGAAATTGAAGTATGTGGGATAAAAGGCCTTGGTATCAAAAAAGGTGTAACCGTTATCACAGGTGGTGGATATTCCGGCAAATCAACCGTGCTTGACACTATCTCTGCAGGTATCTATGACCATATATTTGGTGACGGCAGAGAACTCTGTATTACAGATATTTCAGCCATGACTATTTCGGCAGAGGATGGAAGAAGTGTTAAAAACCTTGATATATCTCCGTTTATCTCCTGGCTGCCGGGTGGTGATACCGAGCATTTTTCAACCGACCATGCATCTGGTTCTACTTCTCAGGCTGCGAATATCCTTGAGGCTATGGATGCAGGTGCAAAGCTTTTGCTCATCGATGAAGACAAAAGTGCTACCAACTTTATGATAAGGGATGCATTGATGAAGGAACTTATCCGCAGGGAGCCGATCACTCCGTTTACGGAAAGAGTAAATGAACTTCATGAATCCTGTGCTGTTTCCACAATACTTGTAATAGGTGGCAGTGGCGAATATCTGGCTATAGCGGATAATGTTTATCTGATGGATGAATATCTGATATCCAATGTTACAGAAAAAGCCAGAGAGATATATAGGAAAAATACGGTTATATCCGAAGAAACCAAAAAATATAGCGACGAACAACAAAATGCGAATAGTTCGTCAGTACCCAAGGTCAAGGATTGGTACCAGCACCGTATCATTTCAACAGACGGATTTTCTCCCTACCCAAAACAGTTTGGTAGAGAAAAACTGGAAGTACCTGATATCGGTTTTATCATTATCGGAGAAGAAAAGATCAATGCAAATTTAGTGCATGACATTGTCTGCAATGAACAAAGGACTGCAATAGGTTTTATGCTTAGGCTTCTTGAAACCAGAGAAGGTGGAGGACTGTTCTCCGAACCGGAACATGAAACCGTGGATATCATTCAAAAAACCGATGAACTGTATCGGGAGATTGAAGAAAAGGATATTGACATGGTTTATTCCGGTAACTTCCCCGACTGCGACAGATTCCTGGCATATCCCAGGAAGGTCGACTTCATGGCTGTTGTAAACAGGATGCGGCATGTGAATTTTTTAAATCACAGTTGATTAAACGATTTTAGTATTTTATGGAAAAGCCCGAGTCTTCTTAAACTCGGGCCTTTTTGAAAATTTTAAAACCATATATTTATTTTCAACATGTTATCCTTATAATCCGCTGCAATATTGCCGTTCATGCGTTCCACCAAGTTTTTGGCTATAGAAAGCCCAAGCCCGGTAGAATTTGACGAGGTTTTCACGGTAAAAAACCTGTCAAATAACTGTTCAGTTTTTACAGATGAAAGTGCTTTGGTAGTATTTTCAAAAACCATCTCACCTGTAGGCAGGAGTTTTATTTTAAGATCTCCATCACTGTATTTCACGGCATTGTTTAAGAGATTAGCAAAAATCCTGGACAATGCCTGCTTATTTAATCTTCTGTATATTTTTTCGCTACAAATATTAATTTCCGGTACAATATTTTTTTCTGTCAGAGCCGGATAAAAACTACTGATGCTCTCTTCTAATACCTGATTTACAAATACATCTTCAAGTTCAAGCTCTTTATCGTCAGAAACCACCATGGAGTATTGAAACAATTCCTCAGTCAGCTGCTTCATTATTTCGGTACGTTCCCTGATAATTGAAATATATTTTGATTTTTTCTCAGGATCATCAGTATTTTCTATCATATCAAGATACCCATATATAGCCGTAAGAGGTGTACGGATATCGTGAGCCATATTTGTTATAGCATTTTTTAATTCGGAATTTCCAAGGTTATACTGCAGATATTGCTTTCTTAATTCAATCAGCTGTTTATTTATGCTGTCCGTCAACTCACGCATGTCCTTATCCCTGCCCGATATACGGATACCGGTATTCGTATCCTTATTTATTACCTCTTCAAAGGACACAGTTATCTCTCTGGCGGTTTTCTTTAAAAGATAAAGCTTAACCGCCAGGAAGATAATTATTATTAACAAACAGGCTATTACTGCGTATAACATAAAAACTCCACTTCAAAATTTTTATTTCAGGTCCTTCCTATCGAATAGCAGCTTGGCAATTGCTATTATAACTACTCCAAAAGTTAATGAACAAGCAATTGTGAACCAAGGTTCATCAAATCCGACTATCAAAGCTTTGTCATCAAGAGTTAGATAACTTAATGCAAAGCATCGATTTATTATCTTGACAATTATACTGTCCGGATACTTTTCATACAATAATATACCGGGTACAGCCAAAGCTTCATATAAAACATAGAAAATTATAAATGCTTTTGTATCAGGAAGAATTATTGTTATCAATATGGAAAGCGCAAGGGAATTGCCGAAGAACATAACCGTTATAACAAGCATGTTCATCAGTATTTCTCCAAAATCGCATACTGACATATCGTACCCTATAATTATGCCCGACAGTAGAAACACTCCAAAGAACACTATGATGGCTATCAGCATCTCTAAAGAATACACTATAACCCACGAAGCGAATATATCGCTCCTTTTATGCCCCATTATCAGCTTGTTTCGTATTTCTCCCGATGTAAATTCAGCAGAAATTAACACCAAAGCCAAACCACCGATAAAATTACCCACGAACAAGCATAAAAACATAGTTAAGGTTACTGACGGGGCAAGCAAAGGTGCACCGGGTTCACTTAAATACGCTTCTAAATTAGTCACTGCCGGAAGGAAAATACATAAGAGTATCATTCCATAAAAAAGCTTAGACCTAAATAATACCGATAAATCCGCACGTAGGAGTTTACTCATTGCTGCCACCTCCTACCAAAGAAATAAAGAATCCTTCCAAGGTTTCTTCCTGCTCTGAACACGAATTCAGCTTACAGCCTTCTTTGTCCAAAGCCGTTACAAGCTCACTGATACCGGGTCTCGCATAGATGTTTGCATCATTATCACTCAGGATCTTATATTCCAAACTCATTTTATCAAGAACTCTTGCAAGTGCAGCCGTACTTGATACATTTACCTTCAGGCTCTTATGGCAGGCATCTTCAATCTCATCGGCGCTCATTTCCCTGACCATTTTCCCGCTGTCAATAAAACCATAGTATGTAGCAAGTTTTGCCAATTCATCAAGGATATGTGAAGAAATAAGAAACGTAATGCCTTTTTCCCTGTTGAGTTTCAGAATAAGCTCACGCATTTCGATAATACCCTGGGGATCAAGCCCGTTTATCGGTTCATCAAGCATCAAAAAATCCTGGTTACCGCATAATGCTACTGCTATTCCCAGTCTCTGTCTCATACCCAATGAGAAATTCTTAGTTTTTTTATTTTGAGTATTTTCCAGCCCTACAAGACTCAGCAGTTCTGAAATTCCATCATAATTTGGCATACCCAGAAGCTTATACTGATGTTCAAGATTTTCCCTTGCTGTCATTTCAGGGAAAAGTGACGGTGCCTCAACTATAGCACCCATCCGGTTGCGTGCTTTTAAGATACCGGCATCATTAGAATTTGTACCAAAAAGCTCGAACTCTCCGCTTGTAGAAAACTGAAGGCCGCAGATTATGCGGAAAAGCGTGGTCTTACCGGCTCCGTTTCTACCCACAAACCCATAGATCGAACCTTTGGGAACATTCATCGAAAGACCCTTCAAGGCTTCAAATTTTTTGTACTTTTTGGTTAATGCATTTGTACGTAATACATATTCCATTTCAATAAATTCCTCCTGTCATTTCACACATACCGGATTACATTTGTATTATCTCATATGAAAAGAATAATAATATGATATATGCGTTAACAACAGTCTATACCAAATAAGTTAAGAAACCGGTTAAGAGAAAAGTTAAGATTCGGTTAAGATTTTGATGTGATCATAAAGCCTATGCCCCAGACAGCTTTTATAAGTTCTTTTCCGGTTGCTTCTTTTAACTTTTTCCTTAAGTTGTGTATATGTATTTTCAGAGAGTCCTCAGTGCAATCCGGTGTATCTATACTGATATTATCAAGAATCGTCAGTTTAGCAACCACCTGTTCAGGATTCTGCATCAATAACTTCAAGATTGCAAATTCCGTACGGGTTATTTTACATTCAGATTTATCGGATACGTCAGGATTTTCTATATATAGGATATGCGTATCCATATTTAATGTCAGTGCCCCAAATGTTAATACTCTCTGCTCTGATGCAGTTGTAGTCTTATTTGCATTTCTCAATTGTACCGTTATTCTGGCCAATAACTCCTGCATATTAAACGGTTTCGTGATATAGTCTGCTGCTCCGTTTAATAACAGACCCACCTTATCATTTATATCTGCCTTTGCACTGACTACTATCACCGGAATATCCTTTATTTTTGGCAAAAGCTCCTCGCCGCTTAATCCCGGTATCATCAAGTCCAACAATACCAGGTCGGGGCGGCCTTTTTCCAATACCATTAAGGCTTCGGTCCCGGAATATGCTTTTACTACTTCATATCCTTGGGTCCCAAGCGCCTCAGACAGCATATCGTTTATATGAACATCATCATCTACAATCAGTATCTTAGCCATATTTAAAACCTCTCAGGCATACTATTTCACTTACCGCACTATACCAAGTATAACAAATATCATAATTCGAGTCAAACTGATTGTCCGATTCAAATTATAAGAATAGTTCTAAATCGGACATAAAAATACATTGAATTAAATTTTATACAGTGCTACAATTCGGCTTGTATTAATCATGTTTTGTGATTGAAGTCTTTATACAGGAAGAAGGAGCTCTTATGAGCATTTCAATAATACTCCAGCAGATGGGTGTCATCTGCATTCTGGTCGTAATAGGAATTTATCTATATCAAAAAAAGGTCATTGATAACAGTACCTCACAAAAACTGTCAACTATAGTAGTGGATGTATGTAACCCTGCTTTGATTCTCGGTTCCATACTTTCCGGGCACATGACAGCCACACATAATGATCTTTTGATAGCCATAGCTTTAGGTGCTGCTTTTTATGTGATCCTTGTTATACTCGGTTTTGTTATCCCCAGGATACTTAAATCGGAGCCCTACAACAGGAAATTTTATAACCTCATAACAGTATATACCAATACAGGTTTTTTAGGTCTTCCGATTGCCAAGGCAATCCTGCCTGCAAACGCTATCCTTTATGTTATAGTTATAAATATTTTCTATAGTTTGTTTTTCTATACACATGGAATGGCGATATTGCATTCCGGAGTTAACCCAAATAATAGTGATATTTCTCAGACTAATCGGTCAGCCGATGCCGAACCTAAAGGACACAAGCATCCATTTCTTGCCATATTCAACATAGGTACGATGATGGCCATACTCAGTCTTTTTGTATTCTGGTTTGAGATTACCTTCCCGCCCATCATTTCAAATACTATTGAATATGTTGGCAATGCTACCGTATTTATGTCCATGACTCTGCTCGGTGTGTCCATAGCCAGATCTAATTTCTTTAAGTCATTTAAAAATATCAGGATATGGCTATATATTGTAATACGTATGATAATTGTTCCGATCATTTTTGTTGTGATAATGTATTTTACCGGTTTTAATACCGAAGCTACTCTTGCAGTATGCCTTATGGCTGCAGTCCCTGCCGGAAGCCTGCCACTGATCACGGCAGAAAAAATGGGACTTGATACGGAGATACTGTCGAGCTCCATAGCCATGACCACATTTATGTCCATATTTACAATTACTGCAATTATGTCCATTGTTTCAATATTGCTATAATATTGCCACAGAAAGATTACTATGAATAAAATAAAAGAAACCTTTAACTGGAAAGAATTCATAAAACAGATATGCGTAATAGCTATCCCGGTAGCATTGCAAAACCTGCTTACAACTACCGGATCAATGGTAGATACCATGATGATATCCTCCCTGGGACAAAATGAACTGGGAGCGGTAGGCTTATGCGCTCAGTTTTCATCACTTATGTTTTCAGGATACTGGGGCTTTGTCGGTGGCGGAATGCTTTTTATTTCACAGTTTTGGGGAGCAAAAGATAACGACGGAGTAAACCGTGCCTATGGTCTGACACTCACATGCATGATGATAGTTGCTACGATTTTCTGTGGAATGGCAGTCCTGTTCCCGGAAAGTGTAATGCAGCTATACACCGACAAGGCAGATATCCAGGCAATCGGTGTTGAATATTTACGCATTGTCGGTTTCTCATATATATTAATGGTATTCTCCATGGCCATGGCAGTCCTTCTTCGGTGTACTGAAAGAGTGCGTATACCTCTTTACGGCTCCATCGTATCTGTGGCTATGAATATTTTCTTTAACTGGGTTCTGATTTTCGGAAATCTGGGTTTTCCCCAGATGGGTGTAAAGGGTGCCGCTCTTGCTACTCTTTTAGCTCAATGCTTCAATATCGCAGTTATCATAATCTTGGCAAAAAAGAACCGCCATCCCTTCCTTTTTGCTTTTAAAGCTCATTTTTCAGGACGAAAGGGACTCACCTCTGAATACTTTAAAAAGTGCTTTCCTATCATAATGAACGAAGTCCTTATCGGCGTCGGAAATATGATGATAAATATTGTAATGGGAAGACAGACGAATGATGCGATCGCAGCGCTTGCACTGTTCAGAACGATAGAAGGTCTCATCATAGGTTTCTTTGCCGGCTTTTCTAATGCTTCTTCCATCCTTGTAGGAAAAGAAGTCGGAGCCGGAAATCTTGAAACAGCATATAAACGAGCCTGGAGGATAGTTTATCTCTGTCAAGGCTTCATCGCAACAGTCGGAGTTCTTTTGATACTGTTGCATTCACCGATCCTTACTCTTGCAAATCTTGAAGGTGAGAGCTTCACAATAGGGACACAGTTCATTGTCATTTTTGCAATTTTTGCAATAATAAGGATGGGGAACTGGACACAGAATGATACCTTTAGGTCAGCAGGAGAGGCAGTCTATGGCACGGTTCTTGAAATAGCCTTTATGTGGCTGATGGTGGTTCCGGCGGTATGGATTTCCGGAATGGTCATAGGTGCTCCCACTTTTGTAGTTTTTATTTGCTGTTATATAGATGAACCAATAAGATATGTACTTATGCAGATACACCTTCACAACGGGAAATGGGTAAAACCCGTAACTCCCGAAGGAAGGGCTGCTTTAAAAGAATTTCGAGAAAAAAGAATGAGGTAGATTTCATTTATTTAGCTTCGCAATTGATGTTAAAATCGGTATTCCTACCGGACAAACAGTCATACATGAGAGTGATTTTGAACAGGTGCTTCCAAAATGCTCTCCGTATGACTTTTTTATTTCTTTTGACTTTTCGTGGTTTCTGGCAGATACCAGATAGCAGTCATTTGCAAATGCTGCTCCGAAAAATGTTTTTCCGTTTACGTAATTAGGACAGACTTCCAGACATAAGCCGCATTTCAGACATTTGGCAGCAAGATACTGGTGCTCATGGTCAGTATCTTTAGGAGTTTTGTATTCTCCGATAAACATATTTGTAGCCTTAAGGTTATCCTGTATTGAGGATCTGTCCACCAGCAGGTCATGGATCACCGGAAATTTCTGCAGAGGTCGAATAGTGATCTCTTTTCCTTTTAAGGCCTTTAAAAATGTCTCACATGCAAGTGCCGGAACATTATTTATAACCATGGCGCAGGCTCCGCATATACCTTGCAGGCAGGAGCATTCCCATCCTATCCTCGTGGTCTTTTTCCCATCGGAAGTTATAATATCATCATTGTAATTTATATGGTCCAGAAGAGCCGCTACCGAGATATCCATAGTTCCGTCATAGTCAAACGTTTCCCAATACGGTTCGGAATTAGGAAACTGCTGACGCAAGATTTTTACTGTCATTTTCAACTTCCCCCAACATTAGTCAATATCACCTCGAAAAAGCATTCAGCGTTTCCTCGGTAATGTCATTCTGAGCAAAGCGAAGAATCTTAAATCCTTAATGTTTAAAGATCCTTCGCTATCGCTCAGGATGACAATATTGTTGACATATATATTAGTTCTCATAAACTCTCTCAGTATCCAAAAATATTTTATAGTTTCCATCATTATATGAGATAAGTGAAGCGCATGATAGATTATCATCAGTATCCTGATAATCACTGCGATAATGTGCTCCCCTACTCTCCTTACGTTCTTTAGCCAAAGTCAAAGTGGCTCTTGCAATAGTGAGAAGCCCCTTTAAGCTGTAATTAAAGTACGGAAGGACACTGCTGTCATATTTTATCTGATCGACCACTGACAGATCATAATCTATGTCTTCAATTCCTTCAGTCAGAGTTTTTTCATCTCTGACTATCCCCAGTTTTTTCTGCATAGTCTCAGCCAGCATGTCACGGATGTACATTGACGGGAACGGACTGGATGACTCGAGCCTGCTGTATAAATCTTTCTTTTCTTCTTCAATAACACCTGTAAAATCAGGATGTTTTTCAATACCGTCCTGTCCCGATATCGAATCAGCGGCAACATTTCCGCTATATATGGCAGCCAGCAGAGAATTTCCTCCCAGACGGTTTGCTCCGTGATACATCGAGGCACATTCACCTATTGCATACAGGTTTTGAATATTTGTTTCATGATTCAGGTGTACTGCAAGACCACCCATAAAGAAGTGCACCGACGGTGAAACCGGTATTGGTTCTTGGGTTATATCTATATTTCTATACTTTTTGCATAAATCTCGTATCTCAGGAAGGCGTTTATCAATTATGGATTTCTCAAGGAATGAAACATCTAAGAACACTTCTTTCCCGGTAGCCTGAATATCCCGTGAAACGATATCTCTCGTCATCAGGTTACCGTTAGGGCCGTACTTATCTTCCATGAAATATACGCGACTATCTTCTCCTAAAGCACTTAGATTTAATCCTGCCTTACCCACTGTCACGTCTGATGCCACACTTGATGTCTTACCCGACGCCATATCATTAGTATTATGTGTGTTCAAGCCCATACCGGATTTCGGCTCACAGTAAAATAATCTTCCACCTTCACCACGGGCCGCTTCCGAAATAAGCATACGTTTCTGTGATGTTTCAAGTGTAGTAGGATGGTATTGGATAAACTCTAAGTTTTTAAGCACAGCTCCCTGCATAAAAAGTTTTCCTGCAGTATATCCATCGCACTGGGTTGATCCTGTTGTCTTTCCAAACAAGGCATTCTGCCCGCCCGTAGCTATTACAGTAGCATCGGCATAAACTGCTTCCAGACTATAGGTATGCTCGTCAAAAAAAACTGCACCATAGCACTTTCCATCCTTGATAAGTGCAGAATGAAAACAGCTGCCCAACCTGCGTGTGATAATCCCTGATGCTTCAAATCTACGTATCTCCATTACCAGTGCAGACACTATCTGCTTCCCGGTAGATGAACCGCAATAATATGTACGTTTATGAGACTGTCCGCCAAAAGCTCTTCGCATAGGCTGTCCGTTTTCATCTATCGAAAAGACTGTACCTATGCTTTCAAGATAATTTATTATCCCGCCTGCATTCTCGCACAGACCTGTTACAGCCTGTTTTCCGTTTATATAGCAGCCTCCCTTTAAAGTATCTTCTATATGGCTTTCAATAGAATCGCCCCGTTCATGTTCAGTTCTTACAGCATTGATACCGCCTGCTGCCATCACGGACTGAGA
>JAEEVK010000160.1 GCA_016287095.1 Lachnospiraceae bacterium | reverse complement strand
TGACCTGTCTTTCTTTAAAGTATTCAACCACCTTGTTCTTTATCAGTTCAAGATATATATGCTCATCTTCACAAATCGCTATTCTCATTTTCAACCCACTATCAGTCAATCTATATAATAACTATTAATCTTAGAACTATTACTATAATCAACTAAAGCGATGCCAATAAAGCACCGCTTTTAGTATATCATATATTAAGATGATTTGTAACCCATTTTTGCAGAAGTGGCCGAATTCTTTACAAATGTGGTAACTGCTCTCCAGCAATCAAAATGCCTAAAGGCGATGTCAGTCAGCAAGGCAGGCGATTTGTCTCACTATGATTCTTCAAATAAAGTCCTATAACTTTCAGTCCACTCTCCCTTTCCTTTGATTATGTCCTCTATCGGACAGCTCTGGTAGAAACGTCCATGGTTTATATACGGTCCCCTCTCAGCATGACCAATTTTATCCCATTCTTCATTCTCCAGTCTGGGTTTCTGATACACTCTGTATATCTTGTCATTATTAATCTTAAACTCAGCATAATCATTTGAATATTGACTCCACTCTGCATCGTATGCCAGTTCACCGAGTACATTTCCAAAATTCTCCGACCTAGCCGAATAAACTGTCAGCTTCTCACCATGAATAACCACAAAATAATCCTTATATACCAATATGCCTTTATTATTCCCGGCATATGCTCTGTCAGACTTATTTATCTCTATCTCGCATATCTGTTCAACACTTTCATCATCCGTTATTTTATACACCAGCAATTTGTTTGTATAGCGCTTTTCAGCTTTGCTGTCATTTTCTAAATTTTCCTCAGGAAGTACAGTATAAATAATACTATTCTTTATAGCCTGAATCAAACCCTTACATTTCTTTTCCCATGGGTTCTTTTCATATATGCCGGTCTTTGTATCATATCTGAACCAGTTTTGTTGAAAATGCTTGTCTATCATCAAGAAATAAATATAATCGCCATCACCTATCATTTGATAAGGATATCTCCCGTTTGAATCGGGCATTTCAAACACCGTTTCTGTTTCCCCGGTTTTTAAATTCATCCTTTTTATGCCACCGCCCTTAAATCCTTTCATAGTCGTGCCAACCCTTAGATAATAAGGCAAATAAGCATATCCCTTGTGGATGATCATGCCATCACCGAAATCACCTAAAGTCAAATCCGGTTTGATTATATATGCCGATTCCGATTTATTTTCCGCTTCCATCACTACGCCCACCCGGTCTATGGCAGAACCGTCAAGCGCAGTTCTATATAGTGAAAACCGGCTTATTTCGTCATCTTTTTCTTCCCCGTAAGTATACAGATAACCGTCATATATATCCTGACCTATCACCCAAAGCTTATTATATGTTGCAACGCAGTCATTAGTCTGCTGATGGTGGCATTCAGGTTTATCGCACAGCTGCACTGCTATACCAGCTTCTTTATCAAAGAAAAACATATTCATAAGATTGTCCCTGTTGCTTATGGTAAGTCCTTTTTCGTTCTGTACAGAATTTACCAAACCAAGATTATAATAATAGCCCAGTTCTGTCTCCATAACTTTATAAGTACCATGATTTGCCTGATTATCCTCCGGCAGCTCCTCATCCTGTAATTCTGATCTGCTTATATCTTTCTCATCCTTCTCAACATTGCTGTCATCACTCACATCTACACCGCTGCCTCTTTCGTTGTCAGCATTTACCCCGTCACATGCGGTCATACTCAGGATGGTCAGTGCCATTATCATACAGAATAACAAATTACATATCATCTTTTTCATATCTTGTATCCTCCTCCCTTTAAAGCGTCATATCTATTTTTCGTAAGCGACAAAAGGTACAGTTCCGGCTTTCATCTACGATTCATCAGAACAGATATCTTAAACATTCCTTCTGCTGTATCCATTTTCACCGTTCCGCCATATTTCTTCGCTATATGTGCTATCTGTTTCAATCCCATGCCATGGTTTTCCTTATCCTTTTTCGTAGTCACATAGTTTTCATTTTCAAGCTCTGAGTCTAATGATATATAAGGATTCTCGCAATATATGAAAATCATATTCTGCTGTCGTTTCGTTACAAGCTTTATCCATGTCTTATCACTCCCAGCTTCCACTGCCTCAATAGCATTATCTAGGATATTGGCAAAAACAGAGCACATTTCGTAATCCGACTGAATGATTTCAGAATACTCATCATTAAGTTGTATACGAAGATTTATGTTCTTTTCCCTTGCAAGTGTAATCTTGTTCCACAATATCATATCAAGAGCCCTTATGCCGGTAGATTTTGTCAATGACAGATCATCTGCAGCCTCCGTCAGGCTTTTCAGATACTCCTTTGCATCTTCTATTCTGCCTTCATTCAACAGCATTAACGCAGCCGAAAGATGATTGTTCATATCATGCTTGAGCATTCTAAGCTGCTGATATCTATCATTTACTTCATCAAAATATTCCTGCTCTGCTTTCCGTTCCTCTGCCGCAAGAATTCTCTTTAAACCTATCTCTAGTAATATTGCCATCCCTACAAGTACTACTATCGAAAAACAGTATTTTAATACAAAATATGAAGGATTTGACTTTAATATTTGTTCCGGGGAAATAAGATTTATCAGATCAAACTGCGTGCCATGCAGTATAAAGAGTTCACATATTACTACCGGAGCGACCAATATCCCGCAAAGCAAATATTTTCCCCCTGTGAAAACATATGATACCAAGAGATAAACGACATAATACAGAATGCACTTCATCAGAATCCTAAGTGCCAACACAAGCCCTAGGCTCACTTTCAATGTACACTCCTTAAAGCTGCTGACAGACTGGATTGACATATCTAATTTTCCTATGCCTATAACCCAATCAACTATTACACATTCCATAACAAACATCAGCATGCTTGCGATTATATAAATAAAATCAAATGATACCGTCCTTTTACCGAAGTTCAATTTCTTAATGTGACTATTTCTTATCTGTATTGCATACATAAGACCACATAATACCGAAGAAATCAGCATCATAAAATCACATATATGATTTGAAAACAGTCTTTCCGTCCCCACCGCTAAAAATGCCTTTATCTCAACATCACCATTTCTGAAGAATTCACTACCCTTATGTGAAATCTCATTCTTCTGTGATTGTGAAAAGAGGCTCACACCCATAAGTCTGGAAGCGCGATTTATAATTTTCTGAACTTCATATCGATAAGTAGCAGAATAATTCAAGTTTCATATATGGCTTCGTACATGCTAAGTTTCTTTTCCACTTCATCTATGTCCAGATTAAATTCGTCATAGATGGCAATGATGTCTTCCTTTGTATATATGATTCCATCAAATAAAACCTTTTCCTTGATGTTATCAAAGAAGTCAGATTCAAGTATAATTGCTTTATATATTCTTAATTTTCTCAGCTCATGATAATAGTACTCTGCCTTGCTCTCATATTCTCCGGCATCAATATCATCGAGAATCCTATTTACGGTTTTTATATCTTCCGGTATTATATTAAAATTCGTCCCGCTGCTAACATTTTCTGCTCTCTCAACATTTTCATTCTTCAGTGCATAGGACTTTCTAACATTCAGATAGGTCAGGATTCCCGCTGTCGACAAAACAATTATCAGGATAAATATGTATATGATGGTATTTCTTTTCATCTCACACGCTCCCTGTAATTCTTTTCATACCTCTTTATGTATGATGCTGATCACAGCATTCATAACATCACTGCGTTTTCTTCTGCTTACAGGCAGTTCAGACCCATCTGACATAAAAACAATGTCCTTACCTATCCTTTCTATTTCACATATCCTAACATATACTCCCTTATGGCATTCCGTATATTCATCTTCCGGAAGTTTATCCATCATCACTCTCAAGGGTGCCGATATTTCATAACAGGCCTTAGCTGTCTTCACCTTGCTACCCCTGCTATCTGACTCTACCGCTATAATATCCTTTATCTTTAATACTGCCTCTTCTCCGTCTCTTAAGGTAAGCATCAGGGATTCTTGTCTTACCTTCTTATAAAACCTTTCCAACGCAGCATATAACTCTGTATCAATTTTCTGCTTTACCACATAATCAAGCGCATCAACTCTGAAGCCTTCTACCGCTCTGTCTTCAAGCCCGGTGACGAATATTATAGGTGTCTCTTTGTCCTTTTCCCTAAGCTTTGTCGCTATTTCCATCCCGTCACTGTGTTTCATCTGTATATCCATAAGGATAAGGTCATAGGATGTTTTTTCATAATTGGATTCCGTATTCATCCTTTCTATGAATATCCTACCGTCAGTATACATGTCAAACGAAACATCTATCTCTTTCTTGAGAAAAAACTCCCGTGTCATCCTTTTCACAATATCCATATAAACTTTTTCATCTTCACATATCGCAATCTTCATGACTTTATTATATCCCTCAATTTAAAAATATCAGATTTTCTGTACAAGTGGTATATTACTATGCATAAGTGGTAATGTCAAACTTGATGGCAATAAAATGACTTTCATCTATCGCATAAATACCAGAATCACGCCAAAAAAAATATTGCACAAAATATCACATAGATTTTTGTACAATATTTTTCGAGTTAAAAACGAATTAAAATCAAATTAAAATCGAGACAGAAATTTTACTCTGTCTCCATAAAATCTTTATTTGTTCTTTTATTATCCATAGTCAACCTTTTTATATGTATTATAACCTCTTTTATCCTTTTTTAAGATATCAAGCGGGAATTCTCGGCAATTAAATTACCGAGATGAAAGCGTTATCTCTTGACATCCAAACATGTGTTTGTTATAATAAGAGTATGAATAAAGCTATCAAATACAGATTATATCCTACAACTGAACAGGCTGTCATGTTTGCCAAGACCTTTGGCTGTTGCCGCAAGGTTTATAATCTCATGCTTTCTGATAAGATCGAGAGCTACAGGTCTACCGGTAAATTTGCAAGCGTGACACCTGCCAAATACAAAGAGGATTATCCATATCTCAAAGAGGTTGACAGCCTCGCTCTTGCAAACGCACAACTGAATTTACAAGG
>JAEEVK010000039.1 GCA_016287095.1 Lachnospiraceae bacterium | reverse complement strand
CAGAGAACCTTAACACTCTCATCGGTGCTTTGATTAAGGCAAAACCCGCAGCTGCAAAGGGACAGTACATTAAGAGTGCTACCATTGCTTCATCGATGGGCCCCGGAATCAAGCTTAATACTGCAAAGTTAAATTCACTTTAATTTATGACGCATGTGCGTCGCGGCGACAAATCCGTAAAGCGGATTTGTTGGGTATAAATACATAAATTCAAAAACCTGTCGGATGGCAGGTTTTTTTATGTTACCGAGGAAAACACAAAGTTTTTTCGAGGTGGGAGATTTAAGTAAAATAGTTAAAAATAGTAGGTTGTTTTAACTATAAATACAAAAAAAGGAAGAATTTTGCCTTGACATATAGAAAAGTATTGCATTTAAAATATATTGTTGGTATACTGTATTTTAGTAAGAATTTTAATCATTAGTAAAATAGCAAAAAAGAATACAGGAGGAACAATATATTATGACAGATGAAAACTATGGTCAGCAGATCAAAAAGCTTAGAATTGATCTTGGTATGACACAGAATGAGGTAGCTGAGGCTTTGAATGTTACACCCGGCTATATATGTAATGTTGAGAACGGCAGGACTGCTATGTCTCTGAGGATTCTTATCTATTTTGCCAAGCTTACAGGTGTTACCCTTGATTCACTGGTAGGCCGTATAGATAACGATTATCAGAATACCGCTCTTGATAATGAAATATATGAGAGGATCCAGCATCTTGATGAAAATACCAAGATGAAGATTTTGAAGACTCTTAAACTTTGGGAAAAGCCCCTTATGAATAACTAAGAAAAGGCTGCCTGTAATATGGCAGCCTTCTTTAATGTGATTACATCCTAAGCAACAACTCTTTTTCTATCAGTTTACCGTCCTTATAGTAGCTGCGGGGTACACGTTTGCTTACTGCACAGGTAAGCTCGTAAGGTATGGTACCGGCGATTTCAGCCATCTTTTCTATAGGGTTCTTTTCTCCGAAAATTTCTATTTCCGATCCGACTCCTACGCCCTGCATATTTGATACATCTATCATACACATATCCATGCAGATCTTACCGAGCTGTTTTGCAGGACCTGCAGATGTCATGAGTGAACATTTATTGGAAAGGGCTCTGAAGAAACCGTCCGCATATCCGTATGGAAGGACTCCGACACGGGTAGTCCCGTCTGTTTTAAAAATCCCTCCATAGCTGATAGCTGTGCCTGCAGGATATGTCTTTATCGTACTGATGACAGTTTTTAGGCTCATAACGGGTTTGAGTCCCATTTTTATAGCGAACTCACCATAACCGTACAGTAAAAGGCCGGGGCGTACCATATCAAGATAGGTCTCGGGATAATCAGAAACCGCTCCGGTATTAGCACAGTGCTTTAGTTTAAATTTCTTTCCCCACATATATTCCACATGATTGATAACATCAGTAAAGAGTTTAAACTGATGCTCGGTATACTTTCTGCATTCTTCACCGGGTTCATCCGATACTGCAAAATGTGTGAATATGCCTTCAGCATCAAGTCCGGGCATCTTTACAGCTTCAAGGATACCGTTTACTCCGGTCTCAAAGAAGTCTCCGTTACACAGATATCCCAAACGCGACATACCGGTATCAACCTTGATATGGATCTTCAGGGTTTTACCGAGTTTAGTGGCCTCTTCGGAATATTCCACTGCCTTTGCCTTACAGGTTACAGCCTGAGTGATATTGTATTCTATGAGGCGGTCAACCTGTTCTCTCGGTGTATGACCCAGAATGAGGATGGGCATTGTGATACCATTGAGTCTCAGCTCCATAGCTTCATCAATAGAGCTGACAGCCAGATAATCTGCACCTTCTTCTTCAAGAGTACGTGCGGTAAGTATAGCTCCGTGACCGTACGCATCCGCTTTTACAACGCCTAAGAATTTTACGTTTTTGCCTATTTTTTCACGGATTGTTTTATAATTGAATTTTAAGGCATCGAGATTTATCTCTGCCCAGGTTCTTCTAAGTGTGGATTCCATGATATGCCTCCGGAAATATGATACACGGATCGCTCCGTTTCTTCGAAACTCTCGCGCTCCTACAAACACCTCGAATCTCGCAATTTTACAAGAAAATTGCTGCTTCTCGGTGTTTGGGCAGTCATAAGTAACTCACATCTACCTGCAAGCAAGCTTGTGGTGAGATGTGAGTTACTTATTCCTTTAGTATCATTATACTCATTCTTTCATCAATATGCAATATCTGTGAGCCCTCGAAAAAAATGTTTTGAAATTTTTGAAAATGTATGGTACAATAAAGTTGAGTAATTCTGCGCTTGAATACACAACTGCTATATATTTGTGATTTGGGTGTTTGGAAGAAAAGGAATTATAGGATAAGGAGGTGGCATTATGACATATGAACAGATAGTTGAAATGGTCAGAAAAGTGTTTGAATTTGCCGATGCCAGGAACATTTATGAGCATATCGCCTTCCAGGTAAACGTTGAAGGTGAAGGTGAGGGCATTTTCTATTTTGAGGTAGCTGACAGGCAGTGTGTTATCGAGCCCTATGACTACTATGACAGAGATGGCCTTATTAGAACCACAGGAAAAGTGCTTTCAGACATATGCCATCAGAAGTGTACTTTGAGAAGTTGTATAGAGAACGGCAAGTTCAGATTTGAGGGCGATGTGAGAAAGCTTGAGCTTTGCCTTGGAAATATTAAGTTGTCCTACTTAAAATAATGTTGAAAAACAAAAATCTTTACATAATAAATCGTAGAGGTATTGGATTAAATGAAAGACGATATATTGAGCAGTTCAAGCAACAGGAGTAATTATACTGCCGATGAGATAGACAGAGCCAGAAAAATGCAGAAGAAAAGCGGTGGTACTTTACTGGATAATCTGGCCAAGCTTACAGGCAGAGGTATGCCTTCTACAACCAGTATGGCTGACCTTACAAGCATGTACAGAAAGGCAAACCAGGAGCTTAGTTCACTCGCAGAGGCTGATATAAAGAGGCAAAAGGAAGCTGAGGCAAAGAATGAGGCTGTAAAACAGCAGCTCATGGAAAACCAGCAGAAGCTTAACCAGGCGCTTGATAATTATACAAATTCCTTAAAAGAGGATTTTGGTATCGAATCACAGCCTGATAATTCATGGATGAAGGATTTTGGCCTTGATGCAGGCAGCTACGGGACCGGCAGTACAGGTGTATCGGGAGCAGGCTCGTCGAGCAATCTGGGTGCTATAGATGTGAGCGGCCAGACCGGAGCTGGTACTTTGGGCGGATATGAAAGTGCCGGTGGATATAGTTCAGCTGAGAATAATGCCCAGCAGACACAGAGCAACGATGCAGCACTTGCAGCAGCCAGAGAAGCAAATCTCGAGAAATTCACAGGTCTTGCAGATGAGATAAATAAGACTGTTTTCGGTCAGGAGGAGTTTGTAAAGAAGCTTGTAATAGCTTTTAAGAGACCTCTTGTTATGCCACCTGAGAATCCCAAGGCTTTAAATACTATAATGCTCACAGGTAAAAAAGATACAGGAAAGCATTATGCGCTGACCGAGATTGCAAAGGAACTCAATAAGCGCGGAATATTGCGCAATGCGGATATCAGAGTACTTGATCTCGGACTTTACACGGATGCCTCTATGGAAAAGCTTTTCCTGCAGGATATCTTTTCAGCGTTATCGTGTAATTCAAGAATCGTGCTTTTTGAGAATTTTGAAAATTGCCATCCTTCATTTTTATCACATATCGCTTCCCTGGTTATAGATGGAAGATTCCAGTTATCAGAGCGTTATATATTCCAGAAAGGTCAGCTTGTAAATGTACAGAATTCACTCGCAAGTGAGGCTGTAAGTGCATTTACCGCGACCGGAAAATATTTGATATTTATCACTGAAAAGACACTTGATAAGGCAGCCGGCATCATGGGTGCTCCGTTTATCAATGCACTTGGAGATGTATGCACCACAAAGGAGCTTGAAGCTGAGGCCATCAAGAAAATTGCCGAAGGTGAAATGGACGAGTTAAAGACAAGAGCAGCAAACCAGTTCTTCTTTAAACTTGATTTTGATGAAGGCTTCTTGGATTACAGTGTGTCCAGATCCGAAAAGCAGGGTGGACTGAAAGCAGTACAGGATTTCTATGATTCAGTGCTTCAGGCACTGGCACAGGCTAAGCTTGAGGGTGACTATCCTAAAGATGCTGCTTTAAAGCTGGGTGTTGCCGAGGGCAGGATAAATGCCAAGTACGGTGATGAGCTGATCGATCTGTCGGCACTTCTTCCCGAAGGATTCCGTGGAGAGATCGAAGAGATTAAGAAGGAAATGGATGCTATCGTCGGCCTGGCTAAGGTTAAGGAGTATGTATTCAGTCTCGAAGAGTACTATAAGGTGCAGAAGCGCCGTCAGGAAGAGGGCTTGAAGACCAGTGAGGTCAGCAAGCACATGATATTCACCGGCAGTCCGGGAACAGGAAAGACCACTATTGCACGTATTATCAGCAAGTATCTGAAGGCTATCGGAGTGCTTACCGGCGGACAGCTGGTTGAAGTTTCCAGAGCAGATCTGGTAGGACGATATGTGGGGCATACCGCACCATTGACCAATCAGGTTATATCATCAGCTATAGGCGGAGTTCTGTTTATTGATGAAGCATACAGCTTATACAGAGGTAAGGATGACAGCTTTGGTTTGGAGGCTATCGATACTCTGGTCAAGGGTATAGAGGATAACAGAGAAAATCTGATAGTAATCCTTGCAGGCTACTCCAACGAGATGCAGGAGTTCCTGACTTCTAACTCAGGACTTAAGTCCCGTTTCCCGAATGTCATCAACTTCCCGGACTACACCGGAGAGGAACTGCTTCAGATTTCAAAGTCCATAGCTAAGTCAAAGGGTTATACCATTGATGAGGGTGCCGATCCTGCACTTGTATCTTACTTTAATGCCGTACAGGCTGTAAGACCGGCTGATGCAGGTAACGGACGTCTGGCACGAAACAAGATTGAGGAAGCTATCCTCAACCAGTCCAAGAGACTTGTAGTAGAAGCTAACGCTGAACTTTCGGTACTAATGTCACAGGACTTCGATCTGAATAATATTATGAGCGATGAGAAATAGACGGGATATTTTAATAATTTATTTATTTGACATATAGAAAAGATTCGTGTACAATCAATTGAAAATCGAAGCAAAGCGAGATTTTCTATCCTGTATTGATTAAGTATAATGTAGAAAGGTAGGAAAATACAATGATTACAAAGGATATTACAATTGGTGAGCTTTTAAAGCAGGCTCCTGATGTTGCTCCCGTTCTTATGAGTGCAGGCATGCACTGCTTAGGATGTCCTGCATCCCAGGCTGAGTCAATCGAGGATGCAGCTATGGTACATGGCATTGATGCAGATGAGCTTATGAAGGAAATCAATGATTTCCTTGCAAAGAATCAGGGGTAATGTCAAAACAGAAACGTGAAAAAAAGAAAAGAAGCAGAGTGGGAAGGATTATCAGAAAAACCCTTCTTATTCTGCTATTTTTATTTTTTGTGGCAGCTCTTGTTTTTGGCATTATTTTCTATAACAAATACGGAAAAAGAATCCTGGAGTTAAAGCGTGAAGCAGAGAAAATCGCTGCAACCTCTGACAGAAGTGACTTTAGGGCGGATGAAACATCCATCTGTTATTTTTCTGACGGAAGTGTGATGTCGGTACTTAAGGGGGAGAAGGATGTATACTATCTTGAATATGATGCCATCCCTAAGTACTGCATAGACTCGCTTCTTGCTACTGAGGACAGAAAGTTTTACGAGCATCCCGGATATGATATATATGCCATAATCCGTGCGGCAAAGGCATATCTTGAAAATGACGGAGAGATAAGGCAGGGCGGAAGTACCATTACCCAGCAGCTGGCGAGGACTATATATCTTACGAATGAGAAAACCGTTGAGAGAAAGGTGAAAGAGGTTTTCCTGGCGGCTAATCTGGAAAAGAAATATACGAAGAATGACATACTGGAATTCTATCTTAACAATATTTATTTTGCCAACGGGTACTATGGCATACAGGCTGCTTCCTACGGTTATTTTGGAAAGCCGGCAGGCGAACTGACTCTGTCCGAGGCTGCGTTCCTATGCGGTATTCCAAACAGCCCCGCAGATTATAATCCTAAAAAAAGATATGATAATGCTATAGTCAGACGTGACTCTGTATTAAAACAGATGTATGAAAACGGCTATATCTCTAAAGAAGAATATAATGAGGCATTAGCTGAAAAAATCGAGTTAAAATCCACCGACAGGGATGTAAAAGACTATGCGGAGACATTTACATATTACTGTGCGGTGAGAATGCTGATGGGACAGCAGGGTTTTGTTTTCAGAAATGGTTTTACATCTGATGAGGACAAGGAAACCTATGAGGATATGTATGAGGAAGAGTATTACCGTGTTAAAAGAAGCCTTTACAGAAAAGGATACCGTATATATACCTCGATAAATCCCAAAAAACAGGAGCTTTTGCAGCAGTCGATCGATGAGGGCCTGGCTGAATATGATGAAAAACAGAAAAACGGTGTTTATGCCCTGCAGGCCAGTGCAGTGTGCATAGATAATGAGACCGGTTATGTTGTGGCCGAGGTAGGCGGGCGTAAACAGACCTTTGAGGGATATACCTTAAACCGTGCATTCCAGAGCCCCAGGCAGCCGGGCAGCTCGATAAAGCCGCTGATCGTTTACGCTCCGTTATTTGAAAAGGGTTATTATCCGGATACAAAAGTAATCGATGAAAAATTTGAAGGCGGTCCGAGAAATTCGGGCGGAGTGTATTCGGGAGAGATTGATATAAGATATGCTGTTTCGGTTTCTAAAAATACTGTGGCTTGGAAGATATTTGAAGAACTGACACCAAGAGTTGGGTTGGAGTATTTGAAGAGGATGAATTTCGGCAGTCTGGTTGAAAAGGATTATGTACCTGCCGCATCCCTGGGCGGCTTGACTTACGGTGTTACAGCTCTTGAGATGGCAAGTGCTTATGCAACTCTGTATAATGACGGCCTGTACAGGACCCCTACCTGTATACTCAGGATTACCGATTCGGATGGAGAACTGCTGGCAGGTGGGTACGGTAATGAGAATGACAGCAAGAGAATCTATGAGACCAATGCCTCCAGGATGATGACTGATGTAATGAAAACCGTTATGACATCCGGTACCGGCAGGAGACTGGCATTAGATGGGATAACAACCGCAGGCAAAACCGGCACGACCGAAAATCAGAGAGACGGATGGTTTGTCGGATTTAGCGGATACTATACGACTGCAGTATGGGTTGGGTATGATTACCCCAGAGAGATGAAGGAGCTCATGGGAAATACATATCCGGGCTATATATGGCAGGATTATATGACAAAAATACATGAAGGTCTGGAGGATAAGGAGTTTAAGCCATATACGGATAACAGGCCCCCGGAGCTGAGACCTGACTGGAAGGATGATGAGTCGGATACAGACGATGAGCTCAGCGAAGGTGATGAACGCAGTGACGGAGTGATCATAGAAAGACCTGATGATGCTAACAGCCAGATATATACTGGAATCGATCAGGATACAGGTTTTGAAGGCAAGCTGGTATTTATAGGTGAGGATGGCAGCAGGATAATTGTTTCGGAAGATATATCTGATGAAACTGAGCTTGACAGGGAAGGAAAGCCCGTATACTTTGATGAGGATGGCAACCGATACCTGTATGATGAGAAGGGTAAAAAGGTGGAGGTAGGAGCTGACGGATATCCGGATGGATACGCACTGCCGGGCGGATGGACTTTATATGATAAAGATGGTAATGCGGTAATGAAGAAAACTGAAGGAGTGTCAGAATGATTACCTGATATATTTTCGATTGCAATTTGAAAAGGGTTAGCATATAATTGTTTGTGTTAAAAACGGAGTATTAAGCTCCTTCACTTCGTTCAGAATGACAAAATAAAAGCTGATCATGAGCGGGTGACGGATGAATTTAGATTATGAGGTATGAGCATGGAAAATAATAATGAAAATATCAATCAGGAAACCGTTTCGCCGACTGAAAATAAGGAAAAGAAAAAGAAGAATAAAGGGCTCAAGATTGCTCTTATAGTCATAGCTGCAATATTAGTTCTGGCAGGGGCGGTTTTTGCATATATTTATTCGACAAAAAAAGAATATGTGCAGAATAAATGGGCGATGATGACCAAGGATGATACTGAGTATTTCCGTTGGGTGATGGATAAGAATATCGCCAAAATAGAGGAAGATTTTGCCAAACGTCAGGAGGAAGCAAAGTCGCAAGCCGTTAACGGTACAAGTAATGTTGAGTCTGAGGCCGGTGAGTGGGATGCCGAGGGCAGTCTGAGTGTTTCTCTGAACCAGGAACTGGGCAGCATGTTCTTTGGAAAAACCTTTGCAGGTATATTGGATGCAGGGGTAAAATATGATATTTCCAAGGATAGAAATAAGAATCTTGGTGTAAACCTGATCCCGTTTTATAAAAATGTGGATTTGCTTGAAGCTACAGCGGTAATTAATGCTGATGAAAAAAGATTATTTGCGGCTGTTCCGAGCTACAGACCCGAAGCAATAGAATTATCGGCGATATTTGAGGACAGTTTGGATAAAGTCAATGCTGCCAAAGAAAAACTACAACAGGATGTGGATTTCGACCATTTAAAATCGAAGTTTGGAAGCCTCAGAGACAGCTTTAACGGTGAAAGGCTTGACTGGACAATCCATGTTGTTTATGACAGATGTGGAGAGGCAACCCTTGAAAAGAAAAAGGATATTGCGATCAACGGCCTTGAGATGAAGGAGGCAAATGTTCTTAACGTAAGGCTTCAGAAACAGGAATGTATTGAGATAGTCACTATGTATCTCGATTCGATAGAACAGGATATGAAGAATATCTCACCGGATATCGATGCCATACTTAAGAGTCTGAAGGAAGTTAAGAACATACCGGTTGAAGAAAGGGATCCTGAAGGAAAAGATATTGGCTCCCTCGGAGGAGATCTGCTTAAAGGTCTCCTTGACGGCATAGACCTAGGAAGTGGTCTTAAGGGATTAACAAGTACTGTCAGTGGTTTGGGCAGTATCTTCGGTGATATGGCCGGTACAGTGGAGATATTCTCTGATAAGCTTACAGCTGATGGATTTGAGAGTGCATGGGCAGCAGCAAGAGAGGATATCCTTAAAAAACTTGAAGATGCATCTGTTTCGGCAGATCTGTCATTCTATGTTGACGATAAGGGATATATTAAGGGCGGATCCTTTAAACTGAATTATAATGAGACAAAGATAAAGCTTGACGAATTAAAACTTAAAGCCGATGAAATAGATAATGAGACATACATAAATAAAAATGCTTCCGTTAACGGTGAAACTGTATGTGCCATGGAGATTTCACTTAACGGTCTTAAGCTTGCTTCTGTTCTTTCTGAAAAAGAGAACAAAGACGGTAAGAATCTCTTTAATATCGAGATAAAGCCGGGCGGAATGATCGAGGCTCTGGTTAAGGGAGCAAGCAACTGGGTACTTACGATAAACGGCAATATCAGTGATAAAGCTTCAGGAAAGCATGATATCGATCTAAAGGTAAATCTTAACGGGACAAACGGCGAGCTGGCTCACATTTACCTCGTAAATTCCTTAAAGACAGGGGAATCCCATCAGCTGCTTAATCTGTCGGATGAGAATATCATTGATATCATGGATCTGGCTGATACGGATTATATCGATCTCACAGAGATTCTTAAGCCCATCCTGGGTAAGCTCGATGAGATAAATGATGAGGGACTCAATTATTTCCTTAGTTCATTTATGCAGAGTGAGCTGGGACTCACTGATATGGATGTACCCGGACTTAAGATGATGGTGGACAGTGGTCTTACCGGTGCAGGAAATGCGATAGTAAAGGAGAGATTGAAGAAGGCTCTCGGCATTGAGCCGCCTTATGATTATTCAAGTATTGCAGAAAAACCTAAGATGAGTAAGGAAGCTGAAGGTGTATACTTATACTCATGGGATGTATTTAAGGGAGCTTCGGCAGATCATGTTTATGCAGGTTTAAACTTTAAAGTTTATGACTATTTTGACAAGCCTGAAGCATACAAGGCTGATCTTGAAGCTGAAAAGATAAAGTTCCTTGAGCCATACATGGGGCAGACCTTTGAACGTGAAGGAACCGCCGATGATTATGTCGAAATGGGTGACAAGGTTGTGTTTGATGTTATCCCTCTTTTGGGTGGTGTAGCTATTGAAAGCTATGCATACCTCGGAGAAAAGACTACGGTTGGAAACTATGATTATGGCCCCGGTATCGATGACAAGCTGGTAGGTGTAAAGAAGGGTGAGACCAGGGAAGTGGAGCTCACACTCGGAGACGGTTTCGGAACATTCTCGGGATATACCGGTATGTTTAGGGTAACTATCCAGGACATTACAAAGGTTGTGGAAGCAGGCTGGACAGAAAAGTTTATTGTAGGACAGCTCGGATACGAATCAGTAGAGGCTTTGGAAAAGGAACTTTTGGAGTCGGCACAGCAGGAACTTGATGAGATAAAGCCTACCGATGAACAGATAAGGGATGCTTTCTTTAACAGTCTGATAGAAGGCATAGATACCGATGCTACAGGAGCTGAGATAACGGAGACATTAAAGACTGAAAAGCTCGCTGAAGCGGAAAACAAAAAGGGCAGAAAAAAGACTGTAGCAGAAGAGGAGTACAGTGCCGATACCTACTTTAATGCATGCAGGTCATACGTAAATGCGCTGAACAGAGTTTCATCGTCTGAGCTTACAGAGCTTTATCAGAAGATGGGCTATACGATGGAAAGTGTTATGAAGCTGATGGGTGCAGACGAAAGTATTGTTGATTACAACCTTAAGCGTAAGATCATGACAGCTGCTGTAGCTTACAGCAGAAAGGTAACGGTTACTCAGGAAGAATACGATATTTATATGAACGCACTGGCATCACTTTACGGATACTCGGATGGAAATACATTCTTTGAGGCAGTGGGAAAGAAATTCGGACAGCGCTTCTTTGTGGATGCCATAATTGAAGCGAAGGTTATGGATTATCTGTATTCCGTATCACATGTAGATCTGAGCTAAATAAAAAATCATAGCACTTTGATGATTGTATATTGATAAAGAAAAAAGTCCCGATCGCTCGGGACTTTTTTCTATGAGGGTTAATATATCGAAAATGGTAATAATCTGCTGATTGATTTTATTTGGAAGCCTGGCGGAGAGCATAGCGCACTGCCATGTCGCTGATGGGTTTTTTGTATAAGAGTAAACTTAATATATATCCGATAATTGCACCTAAGATCATTATAGCTAAGGATACCAGTATCAGAATAAGCGGACTGTTGTCGGCTCCTATCAGATTTTCAGACAGTCTTATAAATATTTCCGTCTTAGAGCTGAACCCTAGGATTCCTATAACGGTAACGGCTATGAATATGATGGAAAATATATAGGCTCTGTAAGAAAATGCCATATATATGAAAAATATGAATAGCCAGCCGGCCATAAAAGGTATAGTGCTGTAAGCCCTGGGGTAAGTTATATTATTATAGGCCAAAAATTCGGGAGTGACTTTTATCAGCTTTATGATCACATATATCGCAAAAACTATAAAACTGGTAATGAATGTGATCAAAACAGGGCCTGTTACCTGGAGCTTTTTCTTCATGGGGGAAGCCTGTACCATCTTTGAAACGGTGGTGGAAAATACCAGCTGGTAGAAATACATACCTGTCAGTGCGAGATAAAGTGCAGCAAGTGAGTATGATGAACCGCTGTCGCTAAATCCTACGACCTCGAAAAGTATGCCAAATGCGAAAAATATTATGGCGAGGACTAATATCATCTTAAACTGAAGAGCATATCTCATCATTTTAACATATTTAACTAAGTCTTTCATCTGGATTTAATCTCCTTTTTATCAGATATCAGAGAAGCTTGAAGCATATCCTTTAACACAGTCTTTATATAGTATAACTCCGACTATAATGCTTAACGCCTCGATTATTACAAACGAAACAATAGCAGCGACTGTATAGTCACTTATATGCTCGGGCATCAAAAAGCTGTACATCAGAAGCAGTATGGTTGAAAGCATGGAGCAGATGTAACATACCGCAATCTGTACTGCCATGGTAAGAGCAATCCTTCTGGAGATGATCAGGGTAATGTTTGTGGTAAGCCCCGATATCGGCAGATAGATGAGTAACAGCAGAAATGAATCAAAAAATGCTTCACTGTCTGTAAAATAAATGAGTTCTGCAAGGATATAACCAAGATATCCAAGTACTATACATCCCTGTTTTACCCATATATCTGTTTTAAGAGCAGATTTAAAAAAGTTGAAGCCTTTGCAGGAAGATTTTACAAATTGCATACTCTTTTGTTTTCTGGAACTTGCTCCCGAAAACGCAAAGTAATCAAGAAAAACCAATATCAGAGGTATACCGGCGGAAATCATAACTACGCCGATGGAACCGATATACACATCTGCCAGAAAACCGATCATTATAAATCCGAGAGTTGTAATGAGATGTAGTATACGATAGCCCAGGGACGTAAAGGCTAAATAAGGTGATTTTTTCATTTTACGTACCCTTTCTTATTTAATGAGTGAATTCTTTTTCATAACAGCAACGCTGATCTTGAAAAGTGAAGGTGTCTCTGTCACGATGTCAAGACCTGCAAGCTTGTCAAGGTTTTCTGCAAGACACATGCCCTCGAAGCCGTAATTAGACTGAGACATGGTGTAGAGAATGGGACGAACTTTTTCGATATCCTCTTTCTCACCTTTTACAACTATGTATTTTTCCTTGAGATCCTCAACGAAGCCCTGTTCTACGATCTTTCCCTGCTCCATGATGATGGCGTAATCGGTTACGCTTTCCATATCGGAGATATTGTGTGTAGAGAAGAATACGCTCTTGTTTTCTCCGGAGTTAATATAATCACGGATTAACTCACAAAGCTTATCTCTCATAAGCGGATCCAGGGGCGAAGCAGGCTCGTCCATGATGAGCACATCGGTATCCCTTGCAAGGACTCCTGCCAGCATGAGTTTGGTCTTGGTGCCATCTGAAAGAGCGTGTACTTTTTTGTGTTTATCAAAGTTTGCCGGTCCGAAGATTGCCAGATCACTGCAAAGCCTCTTAAACTTATCATGATCGAATTTATCAAAGATAAGTGAGGAGATGTCTTCAATCTGTCCTACTGTCCAGTTGGGAAGGTAGTAGTTATCGGTACCGGTATAACCGATCCTTTCCTTAACATCGGGATTGTTATCAATTTCTTTTTCACTGTATTTTCCGAAGTAGTTAATACTTCCCTTGTAGTCCTGGCGAATACCTGTAAGTATGTTGAGCAAGGTTGTTTTTCCTGCACCGTTCTCACCGATCAGGGCTGTGGCAAAGCCCTGGGGAAGGTTAAACTCAGGAATATCCAGCGTGAAATTTTTGAAGGTCTTGCTGATATTTCTTGCTTCTATTACATTATTCTGGTTCATGATGTGCTCCTTTGATATGTATATTATTAATTTGTTGTATATCGTTTATATATATATTATTGTATTATATTTATCATCCTGTTTTAAATGAAGGATAACTTTTTATATTTTCCGGATGCTATACTTCCATACTCAGCAGTGTCCTGAGAGTCATCAGCAGTTCTTCATTGCTCATGCCCGCTATCTTGGCAGCCTCTATAGCGCTTACAAGGGAATCTTCAACCTTTCGCAGGTGCTGCTCTCGGAGCATTTCGGAGTCTTGAGCGTTAACATAGAAGCCCTTGCCCTGAGAAGCTGTAACCAGTCCTTCGGCTTCTAACTGCTCATATGCCTTCATGGTAGTGATGACGCTTATCCTTAGGTCTCTGGCCAGCTCTCTAATGGAGGGGAGAAACTCGCCCTGCTTGTATTTGCCTGCCAGTATATCGGTCCTAAAAGCATCTGCTATCTGTTTATATATAGGTATTCCGTTAGTCTGAGATATTTTCAATTTATCACCCCTTTACTGTTTAACTGTTTATGTGTTATATATACACCCATCACAGTTGTTTGTCAATACTTTTTTAAAAAATTTTTATAGTAGCAAGAAAGTCGGGTTTTCATATAGAAAAGAAAGTTGCGTTTATCTAAAGATTGTGTTATGATATATTTTGGTGAGGTATAGATATGAGCGATTATCGTAAAGTAATAGCCGTATGTGGGGTATGGCTTAGCGAGGAAAAAGAATATAACTTTATAAGCGAGTTGAACAGAATCTGCCGTGACAGGGGCTATGTCGTTATAGCCTTTAATTTCTCTGTGGATTCCCTTGACGTGGAAGAGGACATCATGCAGGAAAAGAAGCTGATGGAACTCATGGGGCATATGGATCTCGCTGCAGTTATAATTCTTGGAGAAACCATAAAGAACGATATGATGATCGACTTTATCATGAAGACGGTCAATTATAAGAAGGTACCTGCATTTTCACTCGAACTCCCGATAGAAGGCTGCATCCAGATCTCACAGAGATTTGGAGAGGGCTTTAAGAATATAGTACGCCATGTTATCAACCATCATGGGTGTCGTAAGGTAAATATGATAGCCGGCGTAAAGGACAACACATTTTCAACTGACAGAGTAGAAGCCTACAAAGAGGTCCTGGCTGAAAACGGTATACCTTTTGAAGAAAAGAGACTGAAATACGGAGAATTCTGGGACAGACCGGCAAGGATTGCGACCGAACAGTTTTTAGACGAGGATCCCGAGCTGCCGGATGCTATAGTCTGCGCGAACGATGCTATGGCCATAGCCTGTTGTGCTTTGCTCAGGGAGCGTGGCTACAATGTCCCTGATGATATCATAGTAACAGGCTTTGACGGTATTTCCAGCGGTAAGGTTAATTATCCTACGATATCAACTGTTGAGCCGGATAACGAGAGTGAAGTACTTATGATCTTTGATATCCTTGATAAACTCGAGAGAGGTGAGGATATTGATATAGGTAATATTAAATATGTTAACTATAAGGTAAGGGAAAGTCAGTCCTGTGGCTGCGGAAACAAGGATAACAGGGAATCCATAGAGCGTATGAGCGCCATGGGCCAGGCCATGAATGAGCAGAAATGGCAGATGATGGCCATGAATAAGCTGCTGCTGTATTCCAACGAGATTAAGGATCTTTTCGATCTGAATCCGCTTTTGGAAGAAAGTATAGGGCTTTGGAGCCAGAACCTGTATTTTGTTTCCGTATATGAGCAGTTCATGAAAAATGACATAGATGATGGTGAGCCTCAGTTTGTAACCGACGATTCCTGCATCCCGCTGCTCAGGTATCAGGATCTCACAAATATGAGTGATAAAACTCCTTTTAAGGAAGAACTGATAATGCCGGATTTACAGGAAGTTTTCCGATTTGACAGCGGTTACGATATGTTTATGATCAGACTTCTCCATACCAAGTCAGCTCTGTACGGATATTTATTAGAAGGTTTCAGAGGTGTGGATGAAAGATGTATGCGAAGATGCGAGGAGTTCGGATTATTCCTTTCAACTTCTATAAATACCATCCTTAAGAACCAGAAGCTTACTAAGCTGAATGAGAGACTGAGACGCATTAACAGGGAGATAGAGAGAGTATCGATCCTCGATTATCTGACAGAGTTATATAACCGCAGGGGCTTTTATGATGAACTATACAAGATGGTTGAATCATCGGATAATAAGGGCAAGTACCTGACTTTCTTCTCCATAGATATGGACGGTCTTAAGGTTATAAATGATAATTACGGACATAACGAGGGTGACTTTGCATTAAAGACTCTTGCCGGTGCCATCAAGCATTTTGCGGTACGTAACGGTATCTGTGCTAGGTATGGAGGAGATGAGTTTGTATGTGCCATCATTACCGAGATGGCGACTTCATTTACAGCCGATCTTGTGAGACAGCGGTTTAAGACTACCTTTGATAAGAGCAGGGAATTGTCAGAAAAGCCTTTTACCATCAGTGCCAGCATAGGATGCAGGTGTGCGCTGATAGATGAAACTATGGATGTGGAAGAACTGATGCGTCTGGCTGATGAGGATATGTATATCGATAAGCAGTCGAGAAGGAAGGAAAGAAAATAAATCATTTTTTGTTATATGAAATTAATTTTTGACCCAATCCTCAAATTCTGCTACAGGCATAGGCTTTGCAAAATGATATCCCTGGAAAAGGCGGCAGCCCATATCCAACAGCATCCTGTACTGCTCGTCGGTTTCGACGCCCTCGGTAAGGGATACTATACCAAGGTCGGAGTTCATGTTGATGATATTATGCAATATTTTCTGAGCTCTGTCGTTTACCTGAGACCTGTTGAGGAAACCCATATCTATCTTTATGATATCAACGGGCATATCCTTTAACATGTTCAGTGAGGAATAACCGCTTCCGAAATCATCGATTTCAACTATAAAGCCGGCCTCACGGAAATCATTCATGATCCGCATGCGGTATCTGTTGTCATCCATCATAACGGATTCAGTGATCTCTATCCTGAGCCTGCTGCGGTCTATATTATATTTATCCGCATAACTTATTATAACGGATACTACATCCATAAAATAGAAGTCCTTGGGAGAAATATTTATAGATACGAACAGATTAAGTCCTTCTTCTTTCCATTTTGCCAGGATTTCACAGGCGCATCTCCACATATATTTGTCAACCTCAGCTATCATTCCGTTTCTTTCAAATACAGGAACAAATTTGGCCGGAGAAAGAAATCCGAGCTGGGGATGTATCCAGCGGACAAGAGCTTCTGCTCCCACAGGTTTTCCGTCGGTATCCACTATGGGCTGCAGGTATGGTATTATCTGTTTTTCTGTGATGGCTTCACCCAGATGTGATGAGATATTCTGGTCCCACAAAACCTGGTTTCTCATGGCATCGTCATAGTATGCGACAAATATCTGATAGTCATTTTTTATGGTGTTGACTGCCATCCGTGCTCTGTCAAACATAACTGAAACATCTATGTTTTTGTCCGGAATAAAATATACTCCCATATGGATAAGGACCGTGTGTTCAAGTTTTCCGTCATTTACCTTGAAATGTCCCAATGCGGTCTCGAGTTCTGCGTCATCAAAACAGTCAGCCGGTATGCACATACCAAATGTGTCACCTACCATACGGCCGTAAGTACATCCCTCGGGTGCTGTTTCACGTATTTTTTCTGCTATAACCTTTAAGCAATAATCTCCGAAACCGGTTCCGAATATATCGTTGATCAGCTTAAAGTTGCTTACGTTCGCATAAACGGCCACATAATGCTTTTCGTCATCCGATCTTAACAGCTCCTCTGTTTTTTTGAGGAAATAATCCTTAGTATAAAGGTTTGTCAGACCGTCATGAGTTGCATTATACATTTCCTTCTGCAGTGTCTTTTGTTCCTCTGTGTTATCACGTATACTTAAGAAAGAACCCGCATCCTTTTTATCGGAGTAGGGGATAGCATGTTTTTCCAGCACATAATACCGTGTTTCTTTTCCTATTTTAAGAGTCTTATTTTCACTCCATTCATTTTTGCTAAAATCCAGATCAGCGAAAAGCTTTAAAAGCTTGCTTTCAGCCAATGAATAATCCTCATCGGAGATGCCTGCAAGTCTGATGCCCGGTTTATTTGCCCATATGCAGAAGCCGTTGGTGTCAAAGAAGTATAAGGCTTCCGGTAACTCAGAAGTCATGTTGGCCAGCATACTGTCCAGCAGTCGCATGGGTCTGTAATACAGGCAGAAATAATAAACCAGTATTCCGCAGACAACAAAGCTTATGATGGAGCGGTCGATGGGAGTCCCTGAGAATATATAAAAGCTTTCCCAGATACCGCCGGCTAAGAGTGAAAAGAATATGACATAGTAGCGTTCTTTGTATATCCTGACGGCCTTAATGGTTTTTACGAGATATATACCGACTATGACTACAAATACACCATAGCACAGGATGCGGTGATATAACTGGCCCAGGTACGGCAGAAGCTTATAGTAGGTTTCGTTTTCAACTATAAGGGGTTCGGTGTCGAAGGCCTGTCGAAGATAGGGATTCAGTGCATATTGTACCGCGTCTAAACAGAAGAGGAGATAAACGGCATATTTCAAAGGCTTGTTATGCCAGGTGATACGGCAGTAATGGAAAGTAAGTCTGAGCAGAGAAAAGATCATTACATCCATACCCAGAAAATAAATATAGTATCCTACTTCGGCTACATATTTATTTGAAGTACTGATGATGATCAGATTACCTAAGACGGGGAAAAGTAAAGCGCACACAAAAAAGGCAACAGTCCCACCCATGGCCTTAGTTTGACGCATACGCATCGCCGATACGGTACAGACTGTCAGGATTATACTGAGTATTGAATATATGATCGCATATTCTACTCTCATGATCCTTGCCTCACTTTGCCTTGCCTTCTAATAGTGTCCCGATTTTAGGGTATAAATCCTCACTAAATATATCGGCATTTTTGTGCAAAAAAAGAAGACTTTTGCCAAAAATAAAGTCTTCTTTTGGGATAATTAACAAAATTTTAATAAATCTTGATTCGTTATACCTTTACGATATGATAACCTGCCGCCTTCATAAGTCTGTTCATGATAGCCTGACCTATGCCGCCTTCACTGAAGGCTTCTGCGTATATATACTCTGCTCCGATTTCGTCGAAATATCTTAGAGCATCGAACAAGCCTGCAGCTATCTCAGCTTCGTTTTTACGTGAACCGATATCCTTTATATAGAGCTTAGGGTTAACGGCATTTGCTTTTTCTGTAGCAAGGCTTTCATAACTCTTGGCCAGCTCGTCGCTCGTGAGTATCCCAACTGTATATCCGGACTCAAGTTTTTCTTTTGCTTCATTATATATATGAGAAGAAACTGCTTTAGCATCCCCCTCAAATATAGTAAGTTCTCCCTTTGGAGCATAGTGCCTGTACTTCATGCCGGGAGCCTTGGCTACTATGGTGTCATCCTTTATCCTTTTAAGAACTGCCTTGTCATATTCGATGTCAGGAATGACTTCTCTCAGCATTTCGATGGTTATGTATCCGGGACGGAGTATCAGTGCAGGTTTAACGGTCAGGTCAACGATGGTGGATTCGAGCCCGATATCCGATGAACCTCCGTCGATTATCATGTCTATCTTACCGTCGAGGTCTTCTATGACATGCTCTGCTTTGGTGGTACTGGGGCGTCCCGATGCGTTTGCACTGGGAGCTGCTATCGGTATACCTGCTTCTTTTATCAGTCTGTTCGCTATAGGGTGTGAAGGCATCCTAATGGCCACTGTATCCAGTCCGCCGGTAGTTTCCTTCGGTATTATGTCCGATTTGTTCATGATCATGGTCAGAGGACCCGGCCAAAATCTGTCAGCCAGAGCTTTTGCCTCGTCAGGTATAACCGATACCAGGGGAGGCAGCTCGTCAAAGCATGATATATGCACTATCAATGGGTTATCCGAAGGTCTGCCCTTTGCAGCATATATCCTGGCGGAAGCGGTACTGTCATAGGCGTTTCCGCCGAGTCCGTATACAGTCTCGGTAGGGAAAGCCACAAGCTTCCCGGCCCTTAACAGCTCTGCTGCCTCTTTAAAATCAGAAGATGCCATGTTGGTGGCATCTATCTTTTGTATTATTGTTTTCATATTTATTACCAAATGTTTCTATATTGACATTACGAGAGCTTTGATATTCTTCTTACATGATTTGCTCCGTTTGAAAACGGAGTATCAAGGAATGTATCTACTATCTTTAATGCCAGTCCGTCTGCCACAACTCTGGCACCCATAGCCAGGACATTGGCATCATTATGCTGGCGGGTTGCTTCAGCACTGAAACAGTCTCCGCAAAGTGCAGCACGTATCTCTCTGTGTCTGTTGGCTGCGATGGAGATGCCTATACCTGTACCGCAGATTAGGATGCCCTTATCTGCCTCGCCCTTGATGATGGCCTGAGATACAGCTTCGGCGAAATCGGGGTAATCACAGGATGCCTCGCTGTATGTACCGTAATCCTTAAACTCCTCGCCTCTTTCTTTGAGATGTGCCATAACTACCTGTTTTAATGCATATCCTGCATGATCACTTCCAACTGCTATCATATACCTTGCCTCCGTTCTTTGTCTAAAGTATATTGTATCATACTCTGCCTGATTTTCAAGCAGTTTTTTTGAATATGAAGAGAGCCTTGCATTAGCAAGGCTCCGGATAGTTATGATTCAGTTATGGCTCCTTCAACCACTGCCTGCAGTCTGTCGAATCTGCCATGATATATGGTATAGAGCAGTTCGTTCATGGAGCGTAGACCCCGGAGGAGCTGTGCTTCAGTGATGAGGCCTTTTTCTTTTGCTTCTGCAGCTTCGTCACAGTCGAGGACTCTGAGGTTTCCGTTGGGATAGACTACTACATCGAAGAGCAGGTCTTCGTATGTAAAGGAGTTTGCGGTTTCATCTATGATACAGTCGATAATATCACAGTACCAGTAGGCGAGGTTGCCCTGACAGTCCATGATCTTGCTGATTTTCCAGCCCTTATCTATGAAATATGCGGATACTCCGCTGGCAAAGTCAGTCCGTGGATTCAGGGTTTTCCAGCTGGTTATGATCAGGTTATCTTCTAATTTCAGTATTATGTCATCTGTCAGTGGAGTAAACTCGTCCGGAATGAAACGTTTTCTGTATAGATGCAGGTTTTCTTTTGTCATGGCATGCCTCCGTGTTAAGATCCTATTTAACTTTGAGTTTAATCTTAAATGTCTTTGAAGTTGTTTTTTTGCCAACCTTGAAGGTGCACTTTACATTTATGGTGCAGGTACCTTTCTTTTTGCCTTTAACAACACCTGTCTTGGAGTTGACGGTAGCAATACTCTTGTCGGATGATGAAAACTTTACCTTGCATTCCGTATTGTTACCAAGTGTGAGCTTACTTACGGCATTTACTCCGGCAGGCATATCGGCAGAAACGGTTGTCTTCTTGCCCTTCTTAACATTTACTGTGTCTACGACATAGATCATGTCAAGCAGATCTGTTACGGAATCTTTTAAGGTATAATCTATCAGTTCTGCTTCATAGCCGTATTCATCTGCCCAGTACTGGTACTCTGCGTTTGATTCAACGATATAGCGGGCGACGGGAGTATCTGCGTAAACTGAAGCTGAACCAAAGGTGAGTGAATAGTCAAATTCCTCGACAGTGCTGGGAAAATCAACCTCGGGCTGTATCAGTTCTTCGTTATCGCCGTATCCGGCATAGTGATTGGATACAGTGTAATAGTTAAGGGAGATAACTCCTTCAGGTATCTCTATCTTCTTTAATGCGCCCGGTACATCAATAAGTGCGGTCATATCCTTGTTGTAAAGACAGTTTTGATAAGCCGTATAATACTCGTTGTCGGGGCTGACTTTTACTTCCTTAAGTACGGGAGCATATATCAGCATAGGACGGTAAATATAGTATACGCTGGCAGGTATGGATATGGATGTGAGGTTATTGGCTTTTGACAGGTAGAGATCAAGCCACATAACGCCCTCCGGTATCTCCAGTGATTTTACAGAAGAGTTCTGGAATATGTTGGGAGCGATATATGTAGTGTCAGGGCTAAACTCTATGGTTTCCTTATCCTTGGGGTAGTAGACGAGCCATGCGAGATCGGATATTCTTTCTCCGGTCTCCGTGTTGGTATAATAGTAATAGATGCCGTCTTCATAGGTGCTTAAGGAAGGGGTCTCTTTTTCAATGCTTACATGTCCTTTGAAATCCGAGAATGCATCGTAATCCACATGTGTAACGGATGCGGGGATGACAAGCTCGATGTCGGGATTAAATCCGCTAAAGCAATATGACTCCAGGGAGATCAGGTTTTTAGGGAATGTAAATGATTTCAGCTTATCACCGCCGTCAAAGGCATAGTGATTAAACATCTCTACGGAGTCGGGCAGGTTTATTACCTCTGTTTTGTAATAGTTGCCCGAGAGGTTAAGGTTGTTGATGACTTTTGTGCCCTTCTTGACATTGATAACCTTACGGTTAAAGTCTATGGCATCAAGGGCTATTATGTCATCGTTATAATAATCGTCATGGTATGCATGATATAAACAGCCATCCTTTATGGAATAGCCGTAATTGTTGTTTTTTATGGTTACCGCATCAAAATTCAGATTTTCAAGTGACACTGTGGCATTTCGGGGAATAGAAACGCTCTTGAGAGCCGGCAGGCTGTAAAGACTTACATTACTGATGTTCTGGTTTACTTTGATCTCTTTAAGGTTTGTGATGTTATACAGATATAAATAGTCAAGGGTTGTACCTGATACATCGAGGGCTGTCAGCCCGTCGATATTGAACAGGTCAAGACTGCCTATAAGTTTTCCTGTTTTAATGGTCGAAAGCTTGGGACAGTCCCATATTTCATAGTTGCCATAGGTGAGTGTGCCATCCATTTTTGACATATCTATTTCGGTCAGGCTGGTGCAGTATGAAAGGGATAAATAGCTGACTGTTGACGGTAATGTGATCTTCTCTAAGCTTTCGCTTGAAACATATACCTCGGATACTCCTTCGGGTACGGTAAGAGTTTTTTCGGTGCCGTACATGTAAAGTGAAACCATTTCTATACCGCAGTCGGCCGGGATGACGATATCATCGTCAGTGCCGTAGTAGCCGTAAATAGCGGTTCCGTCTTCACTGATTTCAAAGTCCGAAAGCTCTGAAGCATACACATGAGCGGAAGGAGCTTTGAATACAAAGAGCTGGGTTACTAAGACCAGCGACAGAATGAATGCGACTGCTTTTTTCAGTGACCTTTTCATTTCCTTAATACCTCCTCGATTGTTGTTTTCCTTTTCCTTGAAAATATGATAATGGGGACGATTCTTTTTGCCACAAAATTATTATTGTGACAAAGAGAACCGTCCCCGTTGTCACGTGGTTCCTCTGTAAATAATTTGACTTTATCCGTAAGGATTTATGATTTAATTACGACGAACGAACGCTGAGTCTTACAAGAGCTCTGTGCAGTTTTGCTTCCGCTATGCGCTGGTCATGTTCGTTTAAGTCTGCATTTTTAAGACGTTCTTCGGCTCTTTCTTTTGCGGAAAGTGCACGCTGTTCGTCTATATCTTCTTTCCATTCCCAGGTGGTAGCGAGCAAATGACAGGTGCCGTCCATAACGGATAACATACCGCCGATGCAGGCCGCATATCTGGTCGTACCATCCTCGAGACGGATATAGGCTTCTCCCATACCAAGAGCGGTACAGAAATTACAGTGACCGGCCAATACTGCCATGTCACCTGTGACGGTCCTGCACTTGACTCTTTCTATGTCACCGGAGTAAATGAGTCCGTCCGGTGTCGCAATCTGTATAGGGAATGTATTCATATTAGTTCCTCACAATATTAATTCTTCGCTTTCTCAAATACTTCGTCAATAGTTCCGACAAACAGGAATGCACTCTCGGGTAATGCATCGCATTCTCCGTCAAGGATCATCTTGAAGCCTCTAAGGGTTTCTTTGAGCGGAACATACTTTCCGGGAAGTCCGGTAAACTGCTCAGCTACGGAGAATGACTGTGACAGGAAACGCTGTACCTTACGTGCACGGGATACTGTCATTTTGTCTTCTTCCGAAAGCTCGTCCATACCCATGATGGCGATGATGTCCTGGAGCTCTTTATAACGCTGAAGTACACGCTGAACTGAACGTGCTATTTCATAATGCTCTGCGCCTACGATGTCAGGAGTAAGTATACGGCTGGTTGAGTCAAGAGGATCAACCGCAGGATAAATACCCTGGCTGGCGATATCACGCGAAAGAACGGTGGTAGCGTCAAGGTGTGTGAATGTAGTAGCGGGAGCGGGGTCTGTAAGGTCGTCCGCAGGTACATATACTGCCTGTATGGATGTGATGGAACCTTTTCTGGTAGAAGTGATTCTCTCCTGAAGAGCACCCATTTCTGTAGCCAGTGTAGGCTGATAACCTACGGCTGAAGGCATACGTCCGAGAAGAGCGGATACCTCAGAACCGGCCTGTGTGAAACGGAAAATGTTGTCAATGAAGAGAAGCACGTCCTGATTCTTTACATCACGGAAGTATTCAGCCATGGTAAGTCCTGAAAGACCGACTCTCATACGAGCTCCGGGGGGCTCGTTCATCTGACCGTATACTAAGGCGGTTTTCTCGATAACGCCTGATTCTTTCATTTCGTTGTACATATCGTTACCTTCACGGGTACGCTCTCCAACGCCTGTGAAGATGGAGTATCCGCCGTGCTCTGTGGCTACGTTGTGGATGAGCTCCTGGATAAGTACTGTCTTACCAACACCGGCACCTCCGAAAAGACCGATCTTACCACCCTTTGCGTAAGGGCAGATGAGGTCTACGACCTTGATACCTGTCTCAAGTATCTCGGTAGCTGCAGCCTGCTCTTCGTAAGCAGGAGCGGCACGATGGATGGACCAGCGTTCTTTTGTGGTAGGAGCAGGGAGGTTGTCAACGGGCTCGCCGAGCAGGTTAAATACACGACCCAGACATTCCTCACCAACGGGAACGGTGATGGATGAGCCGGTATCCACTGCCTCTATGCCTCTAACCAGACCATCGGTAGAGTTCATGGCGATACAGCGGACTGTATTGTCACCTATCTGCTGAGCTACTTCGGCAACGAGCTTTCTGCCCTGTGTTTCGATCTCAATGGCGTTAAGAAGTGCGGGTAATTCGTCGGGTTTGAACTTGATGTCAAGAACGGGACCGGTTACCTGTACGACTTCACCAATGTGTCTATCGCTCATTTATTTTCTCCTCTTTTTATTTATGATGGAATATTAAACACCCTCGGCACCACCGACGATCTCAGTGATTTCCTGAGTGATGCTTGCCTGACGGGCACGGTTGTAATGAAGGTTGAGTTTTTCAATCATTTCCTCTGCATTACTTGTCGCGGCATCCATGGCGGTACGGCGTGCTGCCTGCTCACTGGCAACGGAGTCGCATATTGCGCCGTATATTACACCTGCCAGATACTCCGGAACTATGGTATTAAATACCTCGGTGCTGTCGGGCTCATACAGGATGATGTTTTTAACACCTGTATTATCTGTGTTTGTACTGTCATTCCCTTTATCTGGCGCAGTACCTTTTTTGATACTGCCGATCTTCCCGTGCTTGATGTCGGCAAGCGGAAGAGTGGCTACAGCATGAGGGACCTGTGACAGGATATTTATAAATTCCGTGTAAACGAGGGTAACACATCCGAAGCTTCCTTTTTTGTATTCCTCACATACAAGATTGGAAATTGCAAAACTGTCGGCTACGGCGATGGGAGCTATTTCTCCGAAGGCTTCGGTCAGTATCTCTGCATTTCTGTGTTTAAAATATTCGACAGCCTTCTTTCCTATGGGAAGTACGGAATAATCCTTGCCTTGTGCATCTGCTTCGAAGCATTTGAAAAGGTTTGAGTTATATCCGCCCGCCAGGCCCCTGTCACCTGCTATTACGATATAGCATACTTTTTCGTTTACATTGTCCTTGGCATATATCGATGAAAAATCTGTATTGCTGTTTGCGATATTAACCAGGGTGCTGTACAGTTCATCGAAATACGGACGGCATTTCTCCGAACGTTCCTTTGCCCTGCGCAGCTTGGAGGATGCGACCAATTCCATTGCTTTGGTGATCTGCATGGTGCTCTGCACACTTTTGATGCGCAGCTTTACTGCCTTCATATTACCGGCCATGTTGCTTCCTCCTTAATTTATTATTTATTTCCTTTTAAAGATATGAACTGCTTGGTATAGCTTTCAAGAGCTGACTTAAGAT
>JAEEVK010000038.1 GCA_016287095.1 Lachnospiraceae bacterium | reverse complement strand
GCACCAGAAGACCTGCCATATCCTTGATACAGCTAGAATCCGCACCCATATCCTCAATCTTCTTGGCAGTGTTCATCCAGTAATCGAGAGTATATGCATCACCCAGTGTATATGACAGCGCTACCTGTGCATGACCCTTTTCCTTTTTGGTGGCCTTCACAGCCGTCTGTAGATTTCTGACATCATTGAGACAGTCAAAGATACGGATAACATCTATACCATTGGCTATTGATTTCTGTACAAAATATTCCACAACATCATCCGGATACTGGCTGTAACCCAGAATATTCTGTCCTCTGAAGAGCATCTGAAGCTTTGTGTTCTTGAAACCGTCACGAAGCTTTCTCAGTCTCTCCCAGGGATCTTCCTTCAGGAAGCGGAGGCATGCATCGAAAGTCGCACCGCCCCAGCACTCTACTGCGTTATATCCGACTTTATCCATCTTGTCGATGATGGGCAGCATCTGCTCTGTCGTCATACGGGTTGCGATCAGGGACTGATGAGCATCACGCAGGATGGTTTCGTTTATTTTTACTCCCATTGTTTTTCTCCTTAAAATACTAATTTTTTAGATACCGAATATTGCCATAAAAGTACCCGCTGCGACCGCGGTACCTATAACGCCCGCGACATTGGGTCCCATTGCGTGCATCAGCAGGAAGTTTGTAGGATCTTCCTCTGCACCCACCTTCTGTGAAACCCTGGCAGCCATGGGAACGGCCGAAACTCCGGCAGAACCGATGAGCGGATTGATCTTGCCTCTTGTGATCAGGCAGAGCAGTTTTCCGAGCAGAACGCCTGCAGCGGTACCGAAAGCAAATGCTATGATACCCAACAGCACGATCTTAAGGGTAGAAACCTTAAGGAATGCCTCAGCGCTGGTAGAAGCACCAACTGATGTACCAAGTAAGATAACTACGATGTACATAAGTGCGTTGGAAGCGGTCTCTGTAAGCTGCTTAACAACGCCACACTCTCTGAATAAGTTACCGAGCATCAGCATACCGATAAGGGGTGCGGTGCTGGGAAGGATAAGTACTACAACAACTGTGATGATAACAGGGAAGAGGATCTTCTCAAGCTTTGTAACGGGACGAAGCTGAGTCATCTTTATCTTTCTCTCTTTATCAGTAGTAAACAGCTTCATGATAGGGGGCTGGATAATGGGTACCAGTGACATATATGAATATGCTGCCACTGCGATAGGTCCCATAAGTTCTGACTGTCCAAGCTTTCCTGCAAGGAAGATGGAAGTAGGACCATCAGCACCACCGATGATAGAGATAGCTGCTGCTGCCTTTCCGTTGAAACCGAATACGATTGCAAGAAGGTAAGCAACGAAAATACCAAGCTGTGCAGCTGCTCCCAGAAGGAAGCTGATAGGGTTTGCGATCAGGGGACCGAAGTCCGTACCTGCACCTACACCCATGAATATCAGTGAAGGCATTATGCCCCACTCGTCAAGTGTAAAGAAGTATCTGAGCAATCCGGTACTCTCTACTACAGTACCGTCGGCCAAGATCTGTCCTTTTTCGTACATGATTTCAGGATACATATTAACAAGAAGCATACCGAATGAAATCGGAACGAGAAGGAGCGGCTCAAAGCCCTTTCCTATGGCCAGATACAGGAAAATGAATGCAACCAGGATCATGAGGACATTGCCCCATCCGAGCTTCGCAAAGCCTGTTTGCTCGGCAAGGTTGCTCAATGTATCTAATACGTAATCCATAAAATTCTCCTATTTATCTGTCTTAGTTAAGTGTAGCAAGAACATCTCCTGCTTCTACTGCTGCATTAACTGCTACGTTGATGCTTGCAACTGTTCCGTCCTGAGCTGCAACGATTTCATTTTCCATCTTCATAGCCTCAAGGATCATAATAACCTGGCCCTTCTTTACTGCATCGCCAACGTTAGCCTTGATACCAAGGATCTTGCCGGGCATGGGAGCCTCGATCTTAACACTGCCTGCTGCACCTGTTGCCTTAGGAGCTGCCTTGGGTGCTGCCTTAGGAGCTGCTGCCTTGGGTGCTGCTGCTACGGGAGCTGCACCTGCGCCGCCCTCTTCTACTGAAACTTCATAAACATTGCCATTTACCGTAATGGTATAATTTTTCATGGAATTAACCTCCTAATAATCTAAAATAATTATCTTGCATAACCAAGACGTCTGATGCTTCTAACAACAAGGCCGTCAGCCGGAACTTCTCCGCCGTTTTCTGCCTCATATGCATATATTGCAGCTGTGATGACAGCCACAAGCTCGGTGTCATCTGTATCTTCCTCAACTTCCTCTACTACTGCGGGAGCAGGAGCGGCAGGAACTTCGGGAGTCTTCGGTGCTGCCTTCTTCTTTCCAAATGCACCGAATATCTTTCCTTCGAGGGAAATGATAAGTGAGATAAATGCAAGGGCACAGAATACTATACCAAGACCCATTGCAGTATTAAGTCCTGCCTCACCAAATGTAATATCCTCAGCAAGGAAAACGAAATTCATTAGTGTACTAAGTATCATCTCAACACCTCACTTAAATTGTTCCGTGCTTTTTCTCGGGACGACCTTCTGCTTTTAAATAAAGCATTTCGAAAGCATAAACGAGGTTCTTTCTAGCAGACTCGGCAGTAATGATAGAATCTACATAACCGCGCTTTGCAGCAGCCTCAGCAGAAATCTGAGCCTTGATAGTCTCCTCTGCATCTGCCTTTGCCTTCTTGTCTCCGTCTGCAGCTACTATCTGAGCTGCAAGATCAGCCTTCATAGGTCCAACTAAAGCACCCTCTAATGCAAATACCATATCTGCACCGAGTGCCTTTGAATTCATAACTGTGTATGCTGAACCGATGGCCTTGTCTACGATAAGGTTAACCTTCGGTACTGTTGCGTTTGCAAAAGCAGCTGTAAGCTTAGCAGCAGCTGTTGCCATTCTCTTCTCTCCGTCCAGGCAACAAGAGCAGAAGCCCTCAGCGTTTGTAAGAGTAAGTACAGGTATATTAAACGAATCACAGAAGTTAACGAATGTAAATGCCTTTCTCATACCGTTTACAGTAAGGACGGGATCAAACTTCTCAGCAGCCTTTCCATCTTCGCCTAAAATAGCGGTTCTGTTGGCTACTACACCTACTGTAGCACCGTCAAGTTTGATAAAGCCTGTAACCATGGACTTTCCGAATGCTTTTCCAAGTTCAAAGAAGTCATTGTCATCACCGATTGCAGCAGCAGCCTTAGCGCCGTCAGCAAGGATTGATGATAACTCAGGTGTCTCACGGTTAAGATCGTCTGTAGACTCAGCTGCAACAGCCTCATCCTCATTGCAGGAAGGAATAAGAGATACTAACTCTCTAACTGCATTGATGACATCAACATCATCCTTTCCTACGTAATCGATCTCACCACACTCTGCCTTGAAAGCAGCTGATGCTGAATCGCACTTGCCCTCGTTGTTGCCCTTGATGGTATTGGGAGCATTCACAAAAAGCTTAGCTTCCTCTGTAGCAAATACAAAATCGTTCATGCTGGCTGAAATACCAAGACCTCCGCCGCATTTTCCGAATACTGCAGCTATCTGAGGGATAAGTCCCGAAGCAAGAGCCTGTCTTGACATGATCTCGCCAAGTCCCTCTAATGCATCTGTAGCCTCTTCAAGACGAAGACCTGCACAGTCGATAAGACCGATAACAGGAGTACCGCACTTCATAGCGAGGTCATAAACATTTGCGATCTTCTTCGCATGCATCTCACCGATAGTACCGGCAAGCACTGAAGCATCCTGGCTGTATACATATACAGGAGCTCCGTTGATAACGCCATATCCGGTGATAACACCATCTGAAGGCGCTTCTTTTGTCTGTAGATTAAAATCGGTATTTCTCTTTGTAACCAATGCACCGATCTCTACAAAACTATTGTCGTCCAGCAGCGTAGCAATACGGTCACGAGCGGACAATTTAGTTGTGTTACTCATCGTTTACCTCCATGAATAAATTTATTCCAATTTTCACCAAATACCATTATACAGATAAAAATGCGAAATGCAACATCTTTTTTTATAAAAAAGAAAAATGTCCGTCAAAGACGGACATTTGTATATGTATGATTGTATTTATTTATCATTACATGGTACTATTACTCAGTCAGCGTATGAGATACCCTCGAACAGATCGTCGATATCTTCACCGGCTATAGTACTCGAATAGAAGTAAATTCCAAATTCATCAAGCGGATCTGCGGGTTTATCCATAACAAAGGTTCCCCATTCACCGTTATCTGTACTAAAGAACACCTGCTTATCGCTCGTACACTTTTCAAGGTAAATAACCTCTCCGGCAACAAGTTCAACCTCTGCATCAGTCTCTCCTGTCACATCCTCATTCTCATTAAATGCAAGCTCGGGATCTATCATGCCGGCTTTAAAATCTTTCTTTAATGTCAGAGGCCATCTGTAGGTAAACTCAAAAAATCTGCCTGAAAAGTCGAAATCCTCTTCGTCAGGATTAATATGTACCGATGCTCTCACAAAGTTTGTTCCGATTACGTCATATCTGAAATTAACCTTGATATTCATAGGATCATACACAGTTTTATCAGTAAAACTATAATCCCAGTCTTCTTCTCCGTATACATATTTCAAAGGAGCTACGGTAAAGCCTGATGCATCGTAGATATCCCTTTCAGGATTACAGCCTACTTCACCGTTATCATACAGTCTCAGCAGATAAGTATAGGTATCGTCACTGTCCTGTTCGGTCCTCATCATAATAAATCTGTCATTACCCATCTTTATCAGATTGATTTCCACCTCATTTTTGTAGAACTGGCGATCGTTCATAGCAAGCATTTCTTTATCATTTACCATGAAATAAACACCGTCAAGAGCATATTCATATTCTGCGTTAGGAATTTCACAAGCTATAAATGTACTGAAACCGCTCTTTTCCTCGTCTATATCAAGCAGGTCTATACCCTCGCCCAAAGTCATGGTTATCATATAATTATCGGGTACAGTACGGTATTTCTTCTTAAACAGACCTATAAGCTCGGGACCGTTTTCTGTCTCACCTACAAATGACTCTTCAAAGGAAAGAGTAACTGACAAGCTGCCGTCTGCATAGGTACCTATCTCATAAGGTGTATAGAAGAATGTAACACCCTCATACCCTACTGCAAAATACTGGCTGCCATCGGCTATTTTGCCATCGATGTAAGAGGTAAGCTCTTCTATCTTACCGTCTTCTTCCCAGAGACCGTACTTTTCTTCAAGTTTGTATGCGATCATGGTACCCAGAGAGTCAGGATCGTTACATACATCCTGTACAGTCAGTCTGTCACCTGTTTCGGAATCTATGGAATATCCTACTATTCCTGAATCGGGGTGTACGCCGCCTTCATATATCGAGTCACTCTCTTTAACACTTACTACATACGAGTCTGCTCTTAAAATATCATACTTTACACGGCTGAAATAGTAGTGATCGTCTAAACTATTTCCGTCACTTACAAAGCCTTCAAACCTGTCGATAGCATTCTGCATGTAATCCTTGAACTCTAAATTGGATACATCGATACCCAGAGCCAGGTTGGGATATTTCTCCTTATCCTCATCTCCCAGCATGAGCATATCATAGGATACTTCGTAAAGTTTGTTGTATGTTCCGTCCTCGGTATAGCGTGATTTTCCGTCCGCCCATGCACCCAGGGTGAGCAGCTCGGGCTTCTCATAATCTATATCTTCATCGGCATATTTATTTTCAGCCTCTGTAGGGGTGGGCTCCTCAGTAACCTCAGGTTCTGTAGGTGTAGGCTCCTCAGCAGGCTCTTCGGTGGGCTCTGCAGTAGGCTCAGCCGTGGGTTCTGCCGTAGGTGTTACCTCTTTGGTGGGCTCTGCGGTAGCCGTAGGCTCCGGTGTGGTTTCTGTTTCATCAGGTGTAGGTGTGCCTGTCTCTAAAATACCGGTCTTTAAATCCAGCTCTCCGTTTTTGTTACAAGCGGCAAGCACTAAGGTAAATACCATAAGACAAAGCACAAATAATAACCTTGCTCTTTTCATGTTAATCTCCTTGTTTCATTTTTTCAAGAATAGATAATACCACAATCCATCCTTAAAAGTAAACTATATTTTTACTAATATCCCAAATAATATCCTTAAAGCCTTTATGTGTCAACATTTAGATTTTTAAGTGCCGTTCGTATGCTGTCCTGCCTGAAACCCTTTCTGAAGGCTGCGGCCATAAGCTTCTGCTTTTCTTCATATGGCAGGATATCCTCGTTTTCATCATCTGTAACCATTGACAAACGTGTACCGAGCTTCTTTCTGATAAAGTTCTCGGCCGCTTTTAATTCGGTGTTTTCAACTTCGGCAAACTGATCATATGCCATATCAATGGTCTCTTCACTGATACCTTTTTCAGAGAGCTTATATCTTATCTCCTTTTCACTCGAACAGTCCATCTTGGTCCTGATGAAGCTTTCCGCAGTACGCAGCTCATCGATATAATGAAAGCTCCTGACATACTCTATGGCTCCTTCCGCAATAATATCTCCGTATCCGGCCTGCCTGAGCTTACGTTTTAGCTCTGCCTCTGTCTTATCAGACTTTACAAGCAGATTCATAACATACCGCTTTGCTCTCGGGAGCAGAGTCTCCTCTATTATCCTCTCGTATTCCGACTCTGATATTTCACACTCGTCCTCAAGAGAATATGTATTTATCTCCTTAGGGTACAGGGAGCCTATCAGATTGCCGTCGGCATAAAGCGGGATCTTCTTTCCCGCCTTTTCTCCAAGTTTTATTTCCATATTATTTATATCACCTCACCGTCACACTCAACAAAGGGTGGGTATATCATACCCACCCAACTCAGCTCATATATTCACATTAATCAGATACCCTAAAACCGGTTATCAGTCCTCGGCGTCTTCGTCGAACTCTTCGTCATCAACATCGGCACCGTCTAAAGCTTCATCAGCCTTGATCACGTATTTATCCCTAACCTTCTGCTCGATCTCTGCAGCAATATCGGGATGCTCGGAAAGGAACTGCTTGGTATTGTCCCTGCCCTGTCCGATCTTGTCTCCGTTATAAGAGAACCATGAACCGCTCTTAACGATGATGTTGTCATTTGTAGCTATATCGATGATATCACCCAGCTTTGATATACCCTTGCCGTAGATGATATCGAACTCTGCCTCTTTGAAAGGAGGAGCGATCTTGTTTTTAACAACCTTTACTCTGGTCCTGTTACCGATGACCTCGCCTGCACTCTTGATGCTGTCGATACGTCTGACATCCATTCTTATGGAAGAATAGAACTTGAGCGCCCTACCGCCTGTGGTGGTCTCGGGATTACCAAACATAACACCGACTTTTTCACGAAGCTGATTGATAAATACAACTATACAGTTTGTCTTGCTGACAACACCGGTAAGTTTTCTCAAAGCCTGTGACATAAGACGTGCCTGAAGTCCTACATGTGAATCACCCATGTCACCCTCTATCTCAGCCTTGGGTACAAGTGCTGCTACGGAGTCCACGATGATGATATCGATAGCGCCTGAACGAACCATGGTCTCAGCTATCTCCAATGCCTGCTCACCGTTGTCAGGCTGTGAAATATACAGGTTATCAATGTCTACTCCGATATTCTTTGCATATACGGGATCCAATGCGTGCTCTGCATCGATAAAGCCTGCGATACCGTTTCTCTTCTGTACCTCGGCTACCATATGGAGTGCAACCGTGGTCTTACCACTGGACTCAGGTCCGTAAATCTCTATGATCCTGCCCTTGGGTACTCCGCCGAGTCCTAAAGCTATATCCAGACTCAGGCATCCTGTGGATACTGTCTCAATATTCATATGAGCACTCTTGTCACCCAGCTTCATAACAGAACCCTTACCAAAGTTCTTTTCTATCTGGGCAAGTGCTGACTCCAATGCTCTCTGTCTGTTATCGTCTGTACCGATTGTTTTTGTTTCTTTTTCCTTCGCCATTGTTTTGTGCCGTACCCTTGTACGGCTCCCCTTTCTTATTTGTTACACTCGCAATATAACAAATTTTTTCATTCACACACTGAAAGTATAATACACGAACATTTGTTTGTCAACTACTTTTTTGAAAATTTTTCCTTTTTTATCCTCTGCCCTCAAGGTAAGCTTCAAACTCTTCCTTGGTCATAAGTATCTTTCTGGGCTTGGTGCCTTCTTCGGGACCCACAACACCTTCATCGGCCAGCTGGTCCATGATACGGGCCGCACGGTTAAATCCAATCTTGAATACTCTCTGAAGCATACCTACGGAAGATTTCTGCTTTTCTATAATAAATCTTCCTGCTTCTTCAAAGAGCTCATCGTAGCCGTTATCATCGCCCTTGGCTCCTTCATCCTTTGCCTGTGAGTTTCCTGCTGCCTTGGCTTCTATATGCTGGCTGACTATGTCGTTGTACTTCATCTCCTTATACTGCTTCTTTATGAAGTCTACAACTTCATTAACCTCTTTGTCGGAAACATATACGCCCTGCAGACGTACAGGCTTTGCATAACCTCTCGGATAGTAGAGCATATCACCCTTTCCGAGAAGTTTTTCGGCTCCGGCCTGATCGAGTATGGTACGTGAGTCAACGATTGAAGAAACCGCAAATGCAATTCTGGTAGGTATATTGGCTTTAATGGTACCCGTGATAACATTGACACTGGGGCGCTGTGTAGCAAGTATTACATGTATGCCGCAGGCACGTGCCAGCTGTGTCAGACGGGCAATATCGCCCTCGATATCCTTGGAGTTAGCTGTCATCATCAGGTCGTTCAACTCGTCAACGATGATAACTATCTGAGGCAGCTTGTCAGGACATTCGCCCTCATTGCTTTCCTCCATCCATTTTTCTACCATATGGCTGTTGTAAGCCGCCAGGTCTCTTACACCTGCATCGGCAAAGAGCTTATATCTGTTATCCATCTCGGCTACAGCCCATGCAAGTGCTCCTGCTGCCTTCTTTACATCGGTAACAACGGGAACTATCAGATGAGGTATACCGTTATATCCGACAAGCTCAACTCGCTTGGGATCGATCATGATCATCTTGACATCGGTGGGCTTTGACTTATACAGGATGCTCATGATAAGGGCATTGATACATACCGATTTACCTGAGCCCGTAGCACCTGCTATAAGTGCATGCGGCATATCTCCGATATCGGAAATAATGGACTTTCCGCCTATATCCTTACCTACTGTAAATGCCAGGTTGCTCTTAAAGTTTCTGAACTCATCGGTATCTATCAGATCTCCGAAAAGTACTGCGGCACTTTCCTTATTGGGCACCTCTATACCTACGGCAGCCTTGCCGGGGATGGGTGCTTCTATTCTGATCTCGGGTGCCGCAAGTGCCAGTTTGATATCATCACTGAGTGATGTAATGGTCTTTACTTTTACGCCCTGGTCAGGTAAAAGCTCATATCTTGTAACTGTAGGACCGACGCTCGCATCAGTCACCTTTACACCAACGCCGAAGCTTTCAAATGTTGACTGAAGCTTCTGTATGGTATTTTCAAGTTCCTGCTTCTTAGATGAATTGTTCTGCTGCTGGTTCCTGCTCTTATTAAGCAGTCTTACGGAAGGGAATTTGTACTCGGGCATAGGAGGTGTGGCAGGCTTTGCCGGCTCCTTGGACATATCGGTAAATACTGCAGCTCCCGAGCCTATGCGTGTAACCTTTGAATACTGCTCCTTTGCCTCATTTGCATCCGCGTTCCTTATATCATCCGCAGAAACCTCTACAGGCTTGCTGCTTTCGGCTCTAACAGATTTATTTGCCTTCTCATAGCCTCCGGAAGACCTGTTTTCTGTCGTATCCGCATGGGAATCATCTGTGTATGAGTCATCCTCCCTGTAATAATCGGGAGTGGTATCATCACCCATGAACTCACTTACGCTCTCAGCGATCTCCCTGTCATCTGAGTATCCTGTATTTGCCTGATGTTCTGAAGTACGTCCTTTCTCACTTAAGATACTGATGATATTTGAATCACCTGATTTTGAAGACCTGTCCTCACTTAAGATTTCCCTGTCTTCATAATCATCATAATCATTCTCAATATCCCGACCGGTGCCATGTAAACCGGTTACATTTCCGCTTCCGTTCAGGCTGCCGGAATGAAGCTTCTTTACTCCGACAGATGTGATCCTGCCGTCCTCCTCAAAAGGATTCTCACGACGGGTGGTTTCCTTTCTTGGTGCCGTGTTCTCAGCAGTCTCTGCAAAATCCTGCTCGGTATATTCCTCTTCCCTGGTGTCCGAAGCATCCTTACCCAGTCTTACATTTCCTACTCCGGGTATGTACAGGCTGCCGGGATCCTTCTTGCCAGAGGTAAATTTCTCGGTTTTAACCTCAGCCTCGCCCCTGCCGAGACTTACAGTCTTTATCTCGTTATTTTTGTTTCCTTTATTTCTGTCCTTGGCTGTATCGGCTTTAGCTTTACCATTTGATGAGATATTCTCTCCATTCTTGGAGAAAGATACCTCCATCGTACCCATACGTCTACGTGGCAAACGGCGAACTCCGTATTTTACCTTGTGTACAGGCTTTTCCTCGGCTTCATCTACAGTATCGTCATACAGATCCTGCTCGCTTCTCTCGATGGCACGGCGTCTTCTGAAGTCTTCGATCCTTTTATTGATCTTTCTGAAAACAGCCATGATAAACGGCTTTCCTGTCATCAGAACGAACAGTATGAGCAAAAGCGCTATAAGTATCAGTACCGATGCTACCTTTCCTACAAAAGGACACAGGATCTTTACAAAAATACCTCCAAGCAGTCCTCCATATGTGGTAAGCTCTCCTTCATAGTTAAGGCTCGAATTTGTGAAATAGTCAAATAGCCCTATCTCTTCGTTGTATCCACCTGCTGCCAGCTGTATCAGTGCTCCCAAGACCGCTGAAAGCAGCACTGCATACACTACGCCCAGCGGACTTACTCCGTTATCCTTGTTTGCTATGATAAACAAGGTCAGTACCCAGATGATAAAAGGCAGTATATAACCTAGTCTGCCAAACAGGCCGAATACAAACGCATTTATACCTGTACCGACTATACCGCAGATGCCTACATAACTTAATACCATCAGAATGCAGACAAGGGTTACCACTATGATTATGATATCATCCTTTTTAGCCTGTGCATTCGGATCGGCCTTTCCTGTGGATCTGGTCTTTACATAGCCTCTCTCCTCGAGTTCACCAAGCGCTGCCTTGCTTCTCTCGCTTCTTCTGGCATTCATGTTTGTCGACTGAAGCGGAGGCTTCTTCCCGGCACCGTTTTTTTCACCCAGGGTTCCGCTCTTCTTGGCAGTCGTACTGTTTCTCTGAGCGGCACTCTGAGTGCTCTTGGTCTGAGAAGGCTTTTTCCCTTTATTACTTGATTTTTTTACATTTTGTGACATTTAAACTTCAAATATCTCCTGTCTTTATATTAATACATTTTTCAAAAATATTTACGAAAACAAACGTGACATCCATATGTATGCCAATTCGGGCCACATATTTACATCTGCAAAAGGATTGCCCTTTGCCATCATCTCCCGGAATTTCTTTGCCTCGGGATTATCCTCCGGATTAGGAGCCTCGGGCTTTTTCTCCGGGAAGAACTGCTGGATCAGTTCATTCCTGCGGCGCTCCGGAACATTTATCAGAGTATTGTCCTTTACATGAGGAAGCACCTTGTTTAACTGCTCCATGGAATACTCTCCGCCTTTCCAGCCTGCAAACTGCTCGGAGCTTGCTACAGAAAGACCATGATCGCCAAACGGGAACACATACTGGGCATAAGGTACCTTTTTAGCCCTCAGAGCATCTGCGAAAAGATAACTGTTTTCTACAGGTACCAGGCTGTCGCCCACTGTCTGCCATATAAAGCAGGGAGGCGTATTCTCAGTAACCTGCTTTTCAAGTGAATAATAATCACGCTCTTCCTGAGTAGCATCCCTTCCCAAAAGCGCATCCATCGAAGAGCCGTGTGTAAAATCGCCGGATGTGATTACCGGATATCCCAGGATAACGGCATCAGGTCTGGCCGAAATGCCGGCATACTCAGGATTGCTATCCGTCGCATCTTCAAAATGTGTGGCAAGAGTCGCACACAGATGTCCTGCTGCAGAGAAACCGCAGATAACCAGGTGATTCGGAATTATATTGTATTCCTCAGCATTCTTTCTAATGGTCCTGACTGCCCTTGCGATATCGTTCATCGGCTGCTTCTTTAAAGGCTCCGAGAATGTGATATCCGTAGTATATGTTATAACAAATGCGTTGAGCCCTTTCTTGTAAAACTCCATGGCTACCAGTTCACCCTCGTGCGGTGCGCACATACAATATCCGCCACCTGGGGCAACCAGGATGCAGTCTCTTTTTGAGGCATCCTCTTCATGTAAAAAAGCCATGATATTCGGCATAAATCCGTAGCTCTGCTTATAAGTATATTCTCCCTCCTGCCAGAGGTCGACTCTAAATGTTTTCATCTCTGTAATCCCTCACCGTTAGTCTAAAAGGTGCATCAGCACGCTATTTCTATTTTAACCTATTTCAAATTCTTATGCAACCTTTTTTCTAAATATAGTATTAGTTTTATGGCTCAACCCCAAATCCTATGATGCCGGCTCACAATTATATAACAAACTCTCATCGTTGGCATTTATTTGAGGCAATAAAAAAGGACTCATAATCCATATGAATCATGAGTCCAAAAATATCAAAATTTTCAATTTGATCAACTACTGTATCACACGGCGGCTGCCACATCTGTTTCTTTAGACTTGCTTGCATAATAATCTGCGAAAAGCTTTCTGGAGGCATCCATAGTCTTGCCGCTTATCTCGGGTAGGTCTCTACCCCATGCACCTGTAGCCTGTCTGAAGCCCTTTTCCATAGCGGACTCCATCTTTTTCATCATGTCCTCATCGTCCCCTGCAAGAGCAGAAGCAAAATCAAACAGTCTCTGGGATGTCTGGGTTACTCCCCAGTATCCGTCCTCAGCTATATCGGCCTGTGCCTGAGCCTTTACTTCAGGAGTAACGGTAAAGTTACCCGATGCGAGGAACTTCCATATGTCATCGGTCTTTGCCAAGGTATTGCCCTGACCGGTCACCATCTTGGAAACAAGATCAACAAACTGGTTCTGGCGATACTCCTGATCAGCCTTGAGCTGGGAAACAAGATTTGCACGCTCCTCCTTACTCATCTTGTTGATAGAATAAGTAGGCTTAAGATCACTTTCCTCTGACTTTTCGTAGATAGCCGCAGGCTTCTCGATCTCAGTCTTAGAAACAGGTGCTATCTTTTCAACCGGGGTACCGATATTACTCCTGGTCATAGGATAAATCATATTGTTTTCATATAAGCTTGTTATCTTAAGATCCATAGCATCCTCCTTCCAAAACGATATTTTTACTCATGCTCATTATCTCACAAAAAGGCAAATTTGTCAAGCGGCATTTCTCTTTCAAAGCACCGCCTGACAAACCATTGTTTATAGTATTTATTTGATCTCTTCTGTTCTGATTATGAACTTAACCTGACCGTTCATATCATCACTGATGCCTGAGTAGTTGTAATACTTCTTTGACAGATCGCTCATTACACGAACTCTTTCTACCAAACCTTCAAGCTCGCCTTCTACTGCCTCGGTTATCCTCTCGATCCCCTTTTCGTTAAACTCCTTGATACCGTCTGATAAAAGTACTGAACCGTCATGCAGCTGTGTGACACCATCCTTTAAAGCAGGGATGTTACCTTTTAATTCGTCAAGTCCGCCGTTGAGCTGATCCGCACCTGATACAAGCTTTCCTGTCCCGTCTTTAAGACTGTCTGCACCGGTTTTAAGCTGATCCAAACCACCTTTAAGCTGATCTGCGCCTGCCTGGAGAGTATCCGCACCTGCTTTGAGCTGTTCTGCACCTGTATCAAGCTCGGCCATGCCGCCCTTTAATGCATCGGCACCGTTCTTTAATGCATCAGCTCCGTCCTTCAGAGCTCCTGTACCTGCCTTAAGAGTATCAACACCGTTCTTTAAGGTTTCAGCGCCTGTAGCTGCCTGTGCAACACCGTCTGTATATGTCTTAAGTCCTACATAAAATGTATTATATCCGTCAAGTGAAGCCTTAAGCTCTGCTACTGCTTTTGCCTTTGCCTGGTATACTGCTGCAGTCTGGGGATCTGCCTTTGCATAAGCATTGGCTGCCTCATTGAGCTTAGCTGCGGTTGCTTCGAGTACCTGACCGTAGTTTTCTATGGTCAGTTGAGGGATTTCTGCTCCTGCATCCTTTAACTGGGACTCTGCGGTTACAAGTAGTGAATTAAATACCTGCTGTGCTCCGCCTACCAGAGCATCGTTGTTACCTGCCAGTGTATCAAGACCTGTTTTAAGCTGTGCTGCTCCATCCGATAATGCACCTGCTCCAGTGTCGAGCTGTGTTACTCCGCCTGCTAACTGTCCTGCACCGTCACTCAATGCATCGGTACCGGCCTTAAGCTGACCTGCTCCATCCTTAAGCTTTCCTATACCTTCATCCAGGGCTCCGGCACCTGCGCTTAACTGTCCGGCCCCATCTGCAAGAGTTCCTGCACCTTCACTTATTTTTCCTGCACCTTCATCGGCTGAAACCAGACCATCCTTAAGAGCCTTTGAACCATCGGCAAGCTTTCCTACACCTTCTTCAAGCGCATCTGATTTTTCAAGTAATGTGGCAAGTCCGTCACTTAATTGTTCCGATCCGTCGGTAAGCTGTGTCATGGCATTAGTAAGCTCTGCCATTGAATCACTTAAATTGTCAAGATCCTTTATATCAAGATTAGCAAATCTTCCGAATATTTCATTTGTAGCTACCGTAACCGTCATAGCCAGGCTAAAATCCTCTACATCGGCACTTATCTCCAGTGATTCGGGTATCTCAAACTTTTCCCTGTCTATAGCGAGGTTATCCTGAAGTCCCGGGAATGCTATACCTATAGCTACTGTCCTGGATCCGTCATTGATAAGCTTGCAGTTGGGTGCAACTATATTTGTAAACTTGTCATCATCAAGGATAATGCCTGAAAGCATAACGAAGGGTACGCTCATGTTCTCTTTCTTACCGTCAACGATGACTTCTTCCTGAGTCTTGTTTTCATAGTTGAATCTGATAACTACATGCCCTGACTTACCCTTTATCTCCTCAGGACTCATTACCTTTCCGTCGAGCTCATAGGTAACCTTTACCTCGATGGGCAGAGCCTTATCGGTTTTACCCTGATAACTGATATCCGAACCGTTTGCGTCCCATACGCACTCGCTGCCGTTCTTTGTATAGGTCTCGTCACCCTTTACATTTTCAATATCGGTAAGGTCTGACTTATCGTTAAGCTTATTGTCCTTGTCAGCATTTTTGATCCAGTCGCTGACTATTATCTTCTGTGACTTTCCTGTTGCATCAGCTACCACATACACTGTTTCTTCCTTATAAGTACCTGTAGCCTGGGTATCCGATGATGCGAGCAATGTCTTTATGATATCATTTGCTTCTGCTCCAAGCTGCTCCGTCCCATCAGTTGTCACATCTCCTGTCTGCGGCTCCAGACTCTCGGTGCTCACTGTGACAGTCTCTATAGTACTGTTATCGCTGTCTTCTGCCATTACCTTTGATGCTGTCTTTGTACCAACTGTGATCAGTGCCACACAAAGTCCTGCAGAAATAATCCCGGCTGTAATCTTCTTCATGGTGATTTCCTCCCATTTCTTTTAAATACAAAATATAATTACTGTTCTTTAATTCTTTATTATCACGTTAACATTATATGTCACTCTGAGTCATAGGCGAAGGATCTTTCAACAAATTGCACTCCTTCATACCCGCAGTAGTCTTTATGATCAATTTATCAAAGAGCATCAGCATCGCAGGTAATGTAAGCACTACCATAACCACACTGATTATCGCGCCTCTGGCAAGCAGTATACACATTGAACTGATCATATCGATATCTGAGTAAACTGCAACTCCGAATGTGGCTGAGAAAAGTCCCATACCCGAAACTATGATGGACGGGATGGAGGTTGAGAGGGCAATTTTTACTGCATCTGCCTTTGAAAGGCCTTCGATCCTCTCCTTTTTATATCTCGTAGTCATCAGTATAGCATAGTCAACTGTGGCACCAAGCTGGATAGTACTGATACATATAGGTGCTATGAACGGCAGGCTGTCTCCCAGATAGTGAGGCAGACCCAGGTTGATAAATATCGCCGCTTCTATAACAACTATCAATATGAAAGGAAGTGATATACTCTTTTCAACCAGCGCTATGATGATAAATATCGCTGCGATAGAGATGATATTTACTACCTTGAAATCCCTGTCTGTGGTATCGATCATATCCTTCATACAGGGAGCTTCACCTATCAGCATGCCTGATTTATCATATTTTTTAAGTATGGTATTCAGTTTTGTAATCTGCTCGTTTACAGGATCACTTGCCACTCTGTATTCTGAATTGACCAGTATCAGCTTCCATTTATTACTCTCAAGTAAGGACTTTAAAGACTTAGGAAGAATATCTTTAGGTACCCCCGATCCTATAAGTGAATCAAGTCCCAATACATACTTGATACCGTCAACTTTCTCCATTTCCTTACACATTGCTCTCGTATCCTTGGCAGACAGCTTTGCATCCACCAGGAGCATATGTGTACTTGCTACATTGAAATCATTTTTCAGCTTGCTGTTAGCTATCGCATAATCGAGATCCTGGGGCAGTGAATCTGCCATATCGTAGTAAACCTCGTTCTGCGTTCTGTTATATCCGATATATGCAGGCACTGTGATTATCACGAATATAATAAGGAATACCGGGAATCTCTTTATTACAAGACTCGAGAACTTATCCATGTTTGGTATCAGAGATCTGTGCATCAGCTTTGATAAAGGTTTATCCAGTATAAGTATCATAGCCGGCAGAACAGTGACACATCCGATGACTCCGAGTACTACACCCTTTGCCATAACGATACCGAGATCCCGGCCCATCGTAAATGACATAAAGCAAAGTGCTATGAAACCTGCTATGGTTGTTATTGAACTGCCCACCACACTTGTAAGCGTATTGTGGATGGCCTCTGCCATGGCATTAAGCTTATCTTCCTTCTCAAGCTGACCTGATCCGTCGGTTTTCTTTATCTTACTTGTCGCCTCATTGTAGCTGTGCCACAGGAATATCGAATAGTCCATGGTTACAGCCAGCTGCAATACTGCTGATAATGCTTTGGTGATATACGATATCTCTCCAAGTAAGACGTTTGAACCTAAGTTTAATATGATCATCATACCTATGGATGCAAGAAATACAACCGGTATCATCCAGTTATCAAGCAAAAGCATCATAGCAACAAGTGCAAGTACTACTGCGATAGCCACATAAATAGGCTCTTCTCTTTCACAAAGGTCTTTCAGGTCTGTGACCATAGCCGAAAGTCCTGATACAAAGCACTGCTTTCCGGCAACGGACCTGATTTCCCTTATGGCATCCATCGTAACATCTGCTGATGTAGAACTGTCAAAAAAAACAGCCATCAAGGTGGATTTATCGGTATTGAATGCATTATAAATGCTTTCCGGTAATATTTCCATCGGGATGGATACATCTGCGATGCTGTTGTACCATACTACCGAATCCACATGATTGACCTTTTCGATTTTTTCCTTTAGTACCGATACATCCCTTACTGACATGTCCTCCAGGATGATCAGTGAAAATGCACCCTTCCCGAAATCATTCATCAGTTCATCCTGACCGACGATAGTTTCCATATCTCCCGGAAGGTAGTTTAGCATATCATAATTTACTCTTGTGTTAATATAGCCGAATAATGACGGTATCATGGCTGCCAGCGCTATGACCAGTATTATTACCCGGTATTTAACAACCGCTTTAGAAAACTTCATTGCTAAGCCTCCTTATTAGCACTTCTTTTGTTTGACTGCTAAGAATATATACCAATAAGCTTGTGCTAACAATGGGCAAAAAAATACACGTGCCTAAAATTTAGGCACGTGGCTGAAATTGTCTAAAAAGAATGTTCAATTTGTTATATGTGAACTGTATGCCACGGATGTGGCTAATGGGGTTGTCCTCACCAGCCGCATCCTACGTTTAAAAACCCAAATAATCACATAAGCAATTGCTCGAACATTTTAGTATGGAATTCGCAGAATCGGTCTATCTGTGCCTGGGCCTCCTCTTCCATTCCATTATTTAGCCAGTCCATGGCGAAGCCGAAACATTCACATTTATAAAATTTAAAGGCTATCTCTTGATCAAATTCACTCAAATGCCCGACCTCCAGTATAGGTTTTAAATACTGTATGACTACATACTCGCACACCTTCCAAAGATCTCTCTCAAAAATATCACGATTTACTGAGTTAAATATATGTAAAATCGCCTTTCTCTTTGATGATGCAAAGTCAAGTACCGCCTTTAGTCCGATCTGCATTGAGTCTATACTGCTGTAATTACTTATTATCTCATCCGCATCCTCTGTTATGATTTCTTCTATAAGCGCCGGTATATCCTGGTAGTGATAATAAAATGAGTTCCTGTTTATCCCACACCTTTCCGTCAGTCCCTTAACAGTAATCTGATTAAGCGGCATCTCCTCAAGCATTTCAAGGAAGGTGTTCTTTATCTCTTTCTTAGTGAAGTTGGTCATGTTTTTTCCCTCGAGTTTATCTTGTAATGGTTACTTTGTCCTTATCATAAGTGAATAATTCCATTGCAATTTCAGGATTATGCGTTAAGTCAATACTGGTAATATCGTTATTCTTGCATGAGAGGTACTTCAAGTTTACATTATTGCTCAAGTCAAGGCCGGTCAGACTGTTTCCGTTGCACTGAATCGTGGTCAGCTTCACATTGTTGCTCGTATCCAATGTTGTCAATCCATTACTGTCGCACTTCACTTCAATAAGGTTAACATTGTGGCTGATATCGAGAGTAGTAAGCTGATTAGAGTGGCATGACAGCTGTTTTAAGTTCTCATTTTGGGACAGATCAAGTTCCGTCAGGGCATTGCCTCCGCAATCCAAATATGTCAACCTGGGATTATGGGTTACATCAAGGCTGGTCAGCTGATTCTTCAAACAGAACAGGTCTGCAAGGTTTGTGTTTTTGCTTACATCTAACTCAGTAACATTATTATGGTCAATCCTGATATGGCATAAAGCCGTATTTACGCGTGTATCAAGCGAAGTCAGCTTATTCTTCTTAATGTTTAACTCTTCCAGCTTAAGGTTTTTACTTATATCTATAGATGTCAATTTGTTGTCACCACAGACAAGATTTTTCAGTTCCAGGTTTTTACTTATATCGAGTTCAGTGAGCTGATTTTCCTTACACTCAAGAAGCGTCAGTTTTGTATTATGGCTAATGTCCAGGCTGGTCAGCTTGTTGTTGTTACAATACAAAATCTTTAACTCAGGGAAGAATTCAATTCCCGATAAATCCTCTATCTTAAGAGCACATGGCTGCATCTTTTCAATGCTTCTTTCTTCGGCAGAAAGTATTCCATTTTTATCCATATCAACCTGATCGGATATAAATTGCCTGAATGCCGGATCAGGGAAGTTTGCTTCATTAACCGGAATGTCCGTCAAATCAAGAATGCCCGTATCATCGGTCCCATTGCTTGACACGTTTGAACCGTCATCTATAGCATCTTCTACAGTCATATTAAGAATCATGGGAGTATCATCCGCACCTCTGAGGGAATTAACTTCTATTCCGCTAAACTCGAGATCAGCAGCTCCCGTTGCCTGGCTTTCAGTAACATTGCCTTCTGTATCAGTAACAACAGACCAGCCATGCCCCGCATCAAGTGTATGCTCATCTCCATTTGCATCTTCGACAATTGCTCTTCCTTCAAGCACGTAATTTATAGTCCTTATGCCTCCTCCTGCCATAGGGAATGTACGGACAACCACTACCGTACCGCGTATTGCCATGACGGTATTGGGGGTCGTTATTTCCAATGCTTCAGCAGAATCGTATTTTTTCTGGACCTCAACTACTATTTCACCCTTTTTAAGATCTATAACTAGTTTTTTGCTCGAGTCGGCAACAAAGGCTACCTCGGTATCATGTTCAATCCTTGAATATGTTTCTCGGTCACAGTTGATACGGGCAAATCCGTCGGACATAGTCTTCAAATTGTCCCCTGAACGCATTTTCATCCCGTCGTATGCATCTAACACGTTGTCATCCCTGTCGACTTTAACCCCACCCAGTGTATCCATTATCTGGATATTATAATATGACTCTAAAGAAGAGCCAAGAACAAAAAACAGGACAACTCCCACAATCACTGCAACACCGGACAAAACCGGTATAAGAATTTTCTTGGACATTTCAAATTCCTTTCATATATCTTTATCATGCATAATATAAATAACATAAAAGTATTAAACAATCCTTAAATACTATAACACATTTTCAAGAAAAAGCAAAAAATAAAAACCTTGAAGTATTAATTCAAGGTTTTTAGAGAGGCGACAATCGGATTCGAACCGATGAATCAGGGTGTTGCAGTTCTACCTGCACCCACTATAAACAGCCTTCTTTCAAGCCTTATAATGAACTCGGAACGATTTGCAGTCTTTTTGCAGTCTTTTTCATTCTAAAGCATCTCTAAAACATTTTTAAAAGCATCCTTCTGAGAATCTAACAGATGTGCATAAGTATTCAGTGTGATAGAGACACTTGAATGCCCAAGATGTTTTGATAATGCCAGCACGTCTACACCATTTGCTATACATCTAGATGCGAAATAATGCCGAAGTGTATGAGGTCCAAAAGGTTTTATACCAGCAGCCTGACAAATAGTCCTTAGTGTTCTTTCTATATCATGGATACTCGCTGGCTTACCTTTGTTGTTTAAGATAAAGTATTCGCTCTCAAACTTTCTTTCTTTATAATATTCTTTAAGACCTTTCAAAGCATTAATCGTTATGCTGTTAACAGTAATAGTTCGTACACCGTTTTTTGTCTTTGGTTCTGTCACTATCCGCTTCATCTTAGGTTCATTTTCGGCAGCATTCCTGTTTTTGACTTCACTTATCGACCTGTCAATGCGTATAGTAGCATTTTCATATGAAACCTTATCTTCAGTCAATGCTAAAAGTTCGCCTGTCCTAATTCCGGTGTTTGCTAATATACGCACTGCTTCAACATATGCCTTTGTATACAGTGGCGTTCCATTTGGCAGCTTGTAACCTGCAACCTCATAAAGCTGCTCCATCTCATCAACAGACGGTATTACAATCTGTTTCGTCTTCTTCTCAAACAGGGATTCCCTTGGCATTACAACTAAATCCATCGGGTTCTTTTTAATATCTCCAGTCTTCACATAATAAGAAAAGCAAGATTTCATTAGTTCAAATATCTTCTTGACAGAACTATATGACATACTCATCATATGCTTATTGATTACACTCTGACATTGAACCGTAGTAATCTTATTAAGTTGTATATTCCCAATCTCCTGTTTGACATAGAGCTCATAGGTTCTTTCAAGCCGGTCATATGAAGCCTGTTTCAAGGTCATCTGTTTGACAGTCGTGAGCCATTTCTCTATAGCTTCAGAAACAGTGATCCTTATGATATCAAGGCCATTACTGACCTCGATAATAAATCTGCGATACTTATCCTTAACTTCTCGTTCTGTGTCTCCATAGAATGTTTTCCGGATTCCTTGATATTTTACATTATATTTTATTTTACCATTTGGCATACGGTTAAGATTTCCGTCGCCATTCACTCGTCTACCATTCAATAACTTCTCCTTCCTGGCGGACGGTAACATGATATTCTGCCCTCCGTGGGCATGATTGATTATATCATATAGCCATCCAAAAGACAATCAGTAAATACGCATACCAGCATATTGTTCTATCCATTGTAAAGCTGCTTCTCGGGTGATAAGTTTTTTCGAACCTATTTGTGTGAATCTCGGTGCATACGGGCTATGCATTATCTTATACATAGTCGTTTTCTGAACACCGATAAACTCCATAAATTGTTTAAAATCCAATATTTCTTCACTATGTCTCGCCATACCCATATGCACCTCCTTTCCTTATATACTGCCTCTAATAGGTCTTCAAGCATTCTGTATTAATTAAAATCTGTTTTGATCAAAGTCACCAAATATATCCATATAAAGTGGTGATACAGGCATAATACAGTCCGATAAATCAATATCATGATTTTTCTTAATTCCACAAAGCATCAAATAATCTTTGGCTAGCGTATTATAACGTTCTTCATATTTATTTACATGTTTAACCATTTGGTGCTCCATAGCTTCCCTTATGAGATCTTTCTCAAATGTCTGTAGATCAAGTATCTGCATCACTTCCATTGCCATTGTACAAAATTGCTTTTGTAATTGTTTGATCTGGTTACGTGCATCACTGTCGGTTGCTTTATTTATGTTAAGAAAAAAGTTATACATTATATTTTCCTCCTTATAGCAAGTATTTTAAAAATGAAAAGCCTGTGATATAATGACAATATGATTCACAGGTATTTTGAAATAATACTATCGCCAAGCTAAATCATTGCTAACTGCCTAAATATTCCAGATGTCAGTATCATCAGCAATTTGCTCTTCATAACCATCGGCATAATATGCATCATCAACTTCTTCTATTAAAGGTGATATTACTTCTATATGTCTTGTATCACTTTCATCCTGGAGACCTTCAGTGACATTAAGGTCTCCAATTTTTTTTATATATAATTTTTCATCTTGATTATTTATAATATAACCACCTTTATACATATCTGTTTCGCCGTTTGCGACAAGAGGTATCACGACACATGAGTCTTTCGATTCCACTATATTATCCTGCCTAAGCCGGTATCCTATTACAACGTTACGTATTGTTTTGCTCCCTATAGTCGCCGAATCAGCTAATATTCCAAATTTTCTAAGCAAGTCTCCAAACTTATGTTTCTTTTCAGCCTTTAAGCTGTTAGATGCACACCAAGAACTGTATATTGGATATATCTTAGCCAAAGGAATCTTATCATTAATATTTCCTTTAATAAGTTCTGTTTCAAAAAATGTCTTTATTAATGCTGTTCGTGTCTGATAACCTTCCATTGTATCAAGGACTATCTTAGGTTCCTTCAAACCAATAGTTAGGTACTCCTGGTAGGCTTCAAGGCATTTATTTAGTAATGCACTCATCACATCGGGCTGTTTGAGTTTATCTGGAAGTTTGATGTCCTGTTCTTCTGGTGAAAAGAAATGATCAAAGGGAATAATTCTTATTCTCTTACTTTGTAATAAAGCATCATCTTCTATGATAGGTCTATAGTTTGTTCCGATAAATATCTTACCAACTGGCTGGAACTCCATGTGGTTCTGGTGAAGGAATCTTGCTGTAAGCTTATCACCACCAGTAAGAGCTTTTGTCCTCGACTCATCAAAAACAAAGTCCTGTGACGGCTCACTTGCAAGAATAAATCTTTTTCCTTTAATACGGGCTACATCAGAACTCGGTGCAGACCCATTATAGTATCTACGCTGAGCAAGGGTTGAAATATCAATATTAACAGCATATTCACCAAGCATATGCGCAAAAGAATTAGTTAGCGTTGATTTACCATTCCTTGTCTGCTTACCCCAAAATATAAACAAACAATGTTCATTAGTGTGTCCTGTAAGACATAGGCTCAACGCTCTCAAAACATATCTAATTCTACTATCATCCCCATCAAATATTTTGTTAAAGAAATCATCAAGCAATGTAGACTCTGCTCCTGGGTTATATGTAACATTGGCAACTGTAGCAAGCATATCCTCTGAACTGTGTGGAAGAAATGTCCCCGTACGAACATTAATTGTTCCGTTTACACAGTTAAATAAATCTGGATCAACATCAAAGTCCTTATCTTCAACAGTATGTATATCTGTCGCATCCCTTATCAGGCTATTCCTTACAGATGCACTACCAATATTATCTTTTTCCTTAAATGAATAAGTACCCAAAGTCGGGATATAATTGTCAAGTTCTCCAGCAAATGTTTTGGCTGCCATCTTAATATGTTTATCTGCCTTGTCTTGTGCCCATCTCATACCGTCATAATACATCCAATACTCATGATCTATATTGAACCGTAAATATGGATGTATGATGTCGGCAAATAGTTTCGCCAGACCTTTCCCATCTTCGGAATAGTATATCTCAGGCGGGTACAACAGAAACTTTTCCTGCATCGTCTGACACTTATCCATCTCATCAAGATTAGGCGATGCAACTATTTTATTGTTATTGTCTTTCTGATCCAACATTGATATCCTCCTCCCCATCATCCTGTTTTTTCAATGTACTAAGCACTCCATCAATTACATTCTTATCATAGAGTGTCCGTCTGCCGATTTTAATCTTTGCACCAATGCTATCAAGATATTTTCGTGCAGAACTTTTGCCAAGGCCTATATAAAGCATTGCTTCTTCAATAGGCATTAGTCGCCGACTTACATTAGCCAAACCATCTGGAACATTTTTGGTTTTCATATTGCAAACCATCTCCTCTCTGTGTATAATAATACTGTCTATGGTTATCTAACACATCTTTTGCCTTAGATAAGCTAATATTATTAAACCACAAACCTGAATATTTAATCTGACGTTTACTTGATAATTCGATTATAAGTATCGTCAGATTTTGGGGAGATGTATTATGAAAGAAGGAATGTTTTTATATCATGATAGAAAAGAACATAGATACTTTTACCTTAGCGGACGCACAGAAGAACTCGAATCTTTCCAATACAATAGTGATATCCTTGTTGATGCAAATCATATAGTAATTCATTACGGAGAGTTATTAATGCATTTAGTTTCATTAAACATAGATGCTTTTAAACCTGCTATAAAACATCTTCAAATGGCATTAGAGGAAGTCAGACTTATGCGTGAAGACATCGATTTTACAACTCCCAAAGAAACATTCTATGCTATGTATGCTCTGCATGACTATCTCTATCATAGCTTAATACCCACGTATCCCTTTGAAATGATAGAGGATAAATCTATTAAGTTAGAGTATGTAGAGCTCATTATAGATATCTTTCAGATAGAAATGTACAATAAGTTATATAAATCTTATATATCAGATTCGGATGACATCACTCAATTATTACCAAGGATATTAACTGATGCCGCCTTAAGATCTGAATTAAAAGACTTCTTATGTAATCCCACCACAAATAATAGTTTTTTTGCCAAATATGTTAACTCTGTACCTATCACCACAAAGTATTACATTGAAGATGGAGTTACCGAAGAAATAATACAAATAACAACATTCGATGAAGCAATAGCTCTAGAAATCATGAATCTATATACACATCAGAACATATCTAAATACACAAAATGTGATATTTGTGGTTGTCTATTTCGTCAGCCTGGAGGCAGGCCAACAAATATATGTGCATACTTACCCAAAAGCCACTTGTCCTGTAAGGCTGTTGCCGGACCAGATTCATATTTAAAGAAAACACGAAACAATCTCAAATCATTTATCAGCAGTAATAATTTGAGTACCATTAGTAAGGGCATATATCAACAATTTGACGATGAAGTAAAAAAAGCATTAATAATATGTAAGACTCAAGCAGCCTTTGAACACAAAGTCAAAGAAATATATTCTAATATAAAAAAAGGCAGACCCAATTACCTAAAAAATAACCGAGATTCTTCTCCACAAAATGCACAAACTTAAATTTTTGTGTAATTTGTGCATTTTGTGTAATGATTTCTTTATTTTTTTCCATTTATAACCAGACCAACACTTTTTATTGACTCTCTATTAATATAAAGTCCACACTTAATTAGATCATAATAAGAATAACTTTCTTTAATTCCTAATGTATCTTTGACAATTTTTGCTACATCCTCTTTATACATTAGTGTCTTTTCTTCAACGATATCCCTGAATCGGTAAAGTGTTTCCTGCTGAACAACATTAACAAAATCAGTTTTGACCAGCATATCTGCAATT
>JAEEVK010000003.1 GCA_016287095.1 Lachnospiraceae bacterium | reverse complement strand
ATCGAGCGTCACAGTGCGGGAGAAATCTTTGATATGCATGCCTACACAAAGGATATCAAAGCCAACAGTGAAGAATACAAGAAATTACATTCAGATTTTGAAGAAAAGTATGACAAAGTACTAGACAGCATCAGTGCTTGATAAAGCACAAAAACAGGACGGTTCTTTCGAACCGTCCTATTATTATGCTTATTTATTATTGTTCATCCAGTCAAAAGCAGATTGTGTAACCTTGATCCTGATCACAGGCCTTACACCCTTTTTCTCAGATTCTGCAGCACCGGTATACAGTACTACATCATTTGAAATATAAGGACATTTTGACATATCGGAGGCGTTATCGTTTCTTATCCACCATCCGCTTGAAGCCTTATCGGTATATGACTTGCTGCCGTAATTACATCTCATCTTAGCATAATCTGTCAACTGGGCTCCGCCTGTCAGTTTTGCATTGCTCCAGTCTGACTTCTTAAGTACATCCGGATCACCGGATAACAGTTTCTTTTCTTTATCGGAAAGAAGTGTTGAAACCATATCCTTCTTTAGCCAGTCTGCCAACTTGCTGTTAGACCAGCTGCTGGTTCCTGACTTCTTTAATGCCTCATAATCAATGATATCTTCAGAGATGAGAGTCAGGACACCGTCTTCTTCTCCCAGAACTCTCCACTTAAGTGACTCGTTCAGGAAGTAGATGGTCTCTGTGCTTCCGTTGCCGTTTTTATACTCAACCTTTGTAAACTCTACTCCATCCAGCTTTCCTACTCCGCTTGAATTAAAGGATACATTTGACAATGCTGAAATAACATTCTTATCGGTTACAAGAGTTGTAGGATATCCTCCGAAGTAAACATAGACAGCCTTGCTTGCATCCATATCCACAAGATTGGAAACCTTCTTTGTTGTCTTGGTACCGTTTCTCATAACGAAGGTGATCTCGCCCTCTTTATAAATCTTAGCAGTCTTATATACCTGCCAAGGATCAACCTTTACTGTAGGAACAGGAGTTGCTGTAGGTACAGGTGTCGATGTAGGCACAGGTGTAGGTGTCGATGTAGGCATCGGTGTGGCTGTAGCTGCAGGTGTAGGTGTTGCTCCTGCTGTAGGTGCAGGCGTCGCTGTTGCTGTAGGAGCCGGTGTAACCTCTTCTGTCGGTTCAGGAGTAACATCCTCTGTAGGCTCGGGAGTAACTTCTTCTGTAGGCTCAGGCGTAACCTCTTCTGTCGGTTCAGGTGTTACCTCTTCCGTAAGGTCAGGAGTGATCTCTTCCGTAGGTTCAGGTGTTACCGGAACATCTGTAACATCAGCCACCTCAGTAACTACAGGCTCTGTTGTTATTTCTAATACATCAGTAGAAATAACCTCATCCGAAGCAGAAACCAGTACCGGTGCCGGCATGCCTCCGGCATCCACGGATTCAGCTCCGGGTGGAAGCATCTGCGGTTTCGGCTTTTTCTTATCCTTCAGTAACGATCCCAGCACGATGCCGCCGACCACCAAAACCAGAACTCCCGCTGCTGCCCCTACCATAGGCAGGGTAATTATCTTTTGTTTTAAAGCATCCAGAAGAGCACCCGCTGACTGGTAACGCTTTTTGGATGAACGCTCCATACAACGGTTTATGATTTTCTTAAATTTGTGACTTATATGAACTCCGGTATCAGAAATCGGAGTAACCTTATCCATGGATGAACCCGGCATCATGCCTGTCATGGCATAATAGAAGGTGGCACCAAAGGAATAAATATCGGACCTTTCATCTATAACGGCATAAGCCCTAGAAGAAGCATCATAGGTATATCCGGACTGACATGTATATACACTGTCAGGGTTAGTCACGATAGTCTTTGCATATCTGTCATCATATCTGCCTGTTGCCGAATACTGATTTGCGGAAATAAAATCATACTGCTCGGGAGGAGCATATCCGTCGGAATATCCTATCGAATGAGCTCCGGCCTCCTCCTGGATACCGATATTGAAATCGATAAGGAACACTCTGTTATTTGATGCAAGTATGATATTTGAAGGCTTAATATCGCCATGGATGATCCTGGGAGACGCATGATGCAGGTATTTCAGAGCACTTGCTATCTGGATAGCCCACTCCTTCACCTGTTTTTCAGGGTATCTGGTACCCTCCTCCATGGACTTAAACAAAGACCGGCCCTCAATATACTCCATAACGGAATAAACATAGCCGTTATACATTACATAATCAATCACCTTAGGAAGAGACGGATGGTCCATGCTCTTCATTTTCTCCACCAAAGGCTTCATTTCCCGAAGGTTCTGTATCTGCATATGAACCTTTTTTATTACAACCTGGCGGGAGCTCCTGCGGTCAAGTGCCTTATAGGCAGTACCCTCGCCTGAGCCTATCTCCCCTAAGATAGCATAACTTTCGTTAAATATTTCTTCAGGAGAACGGGTCTGCTCCTCCGTAACCTCTACCTTTTCCCTCTCGGGAGCGGAAGCAAATTTATCCTTTTTTACGGCCTCCTGCGCAGCCGCTACTCTCTCGGCCATATCACGCTGACGCTTGTAACCGGAATAAACCTGGTTATCGGCGGGCATATCATTTTCCTCTTCCTCTTCAGAAGCAGCAATGATTTCAAAACCGTCTTCGATTGTCTCATTAGAATTGTTGTTTTCTTCCATAAGAAATACCTTTTCCTTCTGTACCGATAAAACAAATTTAAAGTATTCTTTAGGCCATATACCCAGAGTAAGTTTACACGAAATTTTCAAAAAAAACAATACTTTTTGTAAAAATAATACAATAATGGGAAAATTATACAATAAAAAACAGGTGTGGTACATTATAAAACATACCATACCTGCTTATAGATCAGAAATTACAGAACATCAGCTTAAATATGTAAATGTATTGCCGGCCGCATCACTGCCAACTGCTTTAGCTGTCTTTACGGTGCTTACATAAGGGCTCAAGGATGCATCAGATGATATCCATAGCTCGCTCTTTGTATTGGGATTGTAGAATGTGTTGTTACTGATCTCTCCGGAAATACCCGAAAGCACGGTAACAGCCTTGCCGTCCACTTCATCCTGACAGTTATATGCAAATGTATTACCGGATATATAAATCACAGCTTCCTTTAACTGAAGAGCATTACCATGGTTTTCCCTGATAGTACAACCTGTAAGACTCAGTTTTGAATTCTGCTGTATGGAAACAGCATGCTGTGATACACCTTTGATCACGCTGTCCGATAAAGTAACCTCGGAGCCCATAACCGTGATACCGTTGAGTCCGGAATTTAAGATAGTATTGTTGCTGCCACCCGATACCGTACTGCCGTCATATATGCCTAAGCCTGATTTTGTGGTTGCATTGATCGTATTGGAACTGATAGTCACATTCTTGCAGCCCTCACGCAGTGCAATACCGTTTTCAAACTTGGTCGAGGTTATACCTGAAATGATATTGCCACTGATTGTTGCATTGCTTGAATCAAGAAGCTTTATAGCGTCCTCTGCAAACTTGGTATCCTCGCTTGAATATGTATTTGAGAATCTGTCCAGAGTATTCCCCGAAATATTAGCTGAGCCAACATATCTCAGGTATACACCTGATGAAGCACAGCTGATTGTATTGTTGCTTATGCTTGCATTCTTTATGGGATAAACATCTGAGCCATAAATAAAGATACCTATTGAATTACCATAGTCCTTATCAGTCTGTGAAACATCCTCATTGAGCTTTATGGTGTTACCGGTCAGGTTTATCTTAAAGTCACCGCCCGATACCGACATAGCCTTTACACCCTTGTTTCTTGAGACCTTGGTATTCTTTTCTGTGGAATCGGTCTTGAGCTGGATACCACAGCCAACATTTACCATCGTGTTATCCTTTACGGTAAGGTCCACATAATTATATCCGTAAATACCTGCCTTGGGTATATCCTTGAAAGTGTTTCCGGTGATCTTAATATTCTTATGATAGATACCTTCAACCATGATATGTGATCCCACACCACGGGAATAATCATGTATGTTACAGCCAGTAATGGTTATCTTCTGACAGGGAGTATCATCATAGGGCTCACCGTAAGTAAGAAGTGTTGAGTCATGGCAGACATCGAGCTGTATAGCCTCTTTCTGAGTCTTATCATCAGCCGCCTTGAAACCATAAAACTCACAGTTCTTTACTGTACAATCCTTTACTCCACCGAGCTCCAAGAGGTGGGTACCAAAGCTGTTGCACATCGTAACATTAATGATTTTCAGCTTAGTGGTATGTGCAAACATAAATACCGAACCACTGGTCTTGCTGTTATACAGGATATACTCCGCATCCCATACACCACCCTCAACCGTTATACGCGCATTGTCGGCATATTTACCCTTCGTACCCTGCTTTGCATGAAGCATGTGAAGGATGGGATCCTTTGCATTCTTGTTTTTCTTTATATATGTTTTCTTGTCAAGCTTCAGATATGTATTTGAACCTATGACCAAGGTCTTACTTATATAATAGGTTCCTGCAGGCACCTTAACCAAAGCCTGCTTCTTTTTTGTACCGGCCTTTGCTGCAGCGTCAAGTGCAGCCTGTATCTCCTTTGTCGCATCCTGTCCGTCCGTCAGCTTAACCTCTATGGTCTTTGCATAGGATGCCGCAAATACCTTGTTGAACTTCGCAGAGATAATGATACTCAGCATGACTATCAAAGAAACAACCGCGATTTTCAGCATACGCAAACGGCTGTGATGCCTAGTTTTTGACTTTCCCATTTTGACCTCCTCGTATTTTGCAGACCACCCCATTATCCTGCATATCCTACGGATATAAACTCATATCCTTCCCTTGCAGCCTTATCTATCTGGTCAAGGCCGGATACAACTTCAATATCCTCAGCGCCACGCTTAACAACTACTGTAGAATCAAATATCTCATCATTATCCCTGGTGTTGCCCGTTGATGTTCCGAGGAGTCTGGCAGGAGCCAGAAGTATCCTGGGTAAAAACATATTCTTTAAGTCAGGATCATCAGTTTTGTTTTTATCAAAGTTGGAAAGTCCTTTTGCACTGAGCGTCTCCTCGTATCTTCTCTTCTCGCTTACAAGTATCTCTGCCAAAAGTTCAGGCTTGGTAAATGTAGAATCCAGCACGAGGTCGTAGTTGTTCAGATTGAAATAATCAAGACCGTAGATTTCCTTATATCTTACATCCTCTGTATGAGCTCTCTCGATAAGATTTGCCTTGGCCTCCTCCTGTGAGCTGTATTTCTCTACATCACCACGCTTGTCATCATTATACACACGGCGGGCCGCCTCATCTATACTGACGGTAAGGAATACCTTAAAAGCATTTTCTGCAAAATGCCATGCAAGTCTAGAATCAAAGAACAGATCCTTCTGACTCTCCTTGGACAGCTGGGTAACCTTTTCATCGATAATGTTATCAAAGGAGTGATCCTGCTGCATAAGCTTATTCATCTCCAGTACAGTAAGGCCTCTCTCCTCTGCGAGTTCCCTCTGGATCTTGCCTGTAGAATATATCTCATATCCATACTTTTCAGCCATAATCTTTGCAATAGTCGACTTTCCGCTTCCCAAATTACCGGTTAATGTAATATGCATCATTTGCCTCCTAAGATTACATTTCTACAAGATAACCTAAATCATCGTAAGTATAATTTGTTGTATCTGAATATCCTTCAGAAGTATATGTTTCACTAATAAGGTCGCCTGCTTTGTTATACTTATAGGTATTGATGGATTCACTGCCGGAGTTGTTTGTCCAGGTTTCGGTCAAAAATCCCTTTGAATCATAAGTATAAACTGTCTCCGAGAAGTAGCCGCTGTCGGGAGACTCCCATCTCTCATATGATACTCTGCCTTCCTTGTCATACTCATATTCTTCGGTATTGGTATATGTATATTCTATACCATCCATGCTACCCTTGCCATTGTATTCATCATAGAGCACTCTGCCCTCTGAGTCACGGTTATACCTTCTCTCACCTGACTCATAATCAGCTGTATAGGTATAATACGTTAATGCATTTCCGGTGTAGGTGTATTCGGTTGTAAATTTGCCGCCGTCATTGTCGGTACCGGTCATCTTTACAAGGTTACCATTTGAGTCATACTTATAGGTATAATCATATGTATATTCAACCCAGTTAGAAACGCATGAATACTTTGATACACGTCCATTCTTGTCAAGCTTGATAGTAAATTTACGCTGGCATTCATTATAATCTGTGAAATCCAGAGTAACAGTTTTCTTGCTCTTGTTATAACTGCTCTTCACAGGTAAAAGCTCACCGGCATAAACAAGTTCCAGCTTATTCAGTTTAGCGCCTTTTCTCAATGTATAGTCCATACTGAATGTCCCGTAGGAATCAATCACTGTCAGACTCTTAACCTTCTTTTTCTTTGCTACAATAATACCGTTGGATAAATAGCAGTCCGATAATGTAATATTATTTCCCGATGCTGCCTCGGTATATGCCTTAGCATTGAGAATGTTGATATTGTAGAATACTGCCTTGTTTGTAAATGAAGTATTAGGAGCATCAATTATCAGGGATTTGCTCTTAGCAGCCTTGTCAGCCTTAATGGTAACGGTCTGATATGCCTTTGTCCTAAAAATGATAGTTCCTACTTCTGCATTTTTCATGGCAGCTTTAAGTTCTTTCGCAGTAGAAACACGTACTGTTTCCCCGTTATCCGCCTTTACACGGATGGTATTAGCCGCTATGACTGCAAATAAAACAACTGCCAAAGCCATAAAAAGTTTGCCAAATGTTCTAAAAGTCTTTTTGCTCATACTTTGCCTCTCCTTTTTATAAGATAACCAAATTTTACCACCTATTCAGATGAAAGTAAATAATAATATTACTAAATTCAAAAATGAAAGAACCGTATTTTCATCTGAAATCTTGCATTTGCCACTGTAAAATAACCACTAAGATGGTAATCCTTTGTTGCAATACAATTTACAGTATGTTAAGATAATAGATAAGATTGATCAGAGACTTATATTAGGGATATATAATAATCTTAATTGCTCATAGATATACGGGAACTCGCTCGGATGCGTCCGGCGTTTTTCCTCGAAAAAAATATAAATATTTTAATCAGGAGGTTGTTTATGAAAGGTATTCTTGCTTTTATTCTCTGTATTGCTTTAGTACTTTACATTGTACCGATAAATGCCAATGCAGCTACAGATCCCGGCTCTAAGGGTAAAATTGTTGTTCTTGCCACAGGCGGTACTATAGCAGGTGTCGGTGATGCAGGAAAAACTGCCGGATATAAGCCCGGTTCATTGACTGCAGAGGAGCTTCTTGCTGCTGTCCCTCAGCTTGCCGATGTCGCCGAAATAGAGGCAATACAGATATGTAACGTTAATTCAGATGATATTACAGCGGAAACATGGCTTACTATTGTAAATACAATTAACGAAAAAGCAGCAGATCCCGAAGTAAAGGGATTTGTTATCACTCATGGTACCGATACTTTAGAAGAAACCGCATATTTTCTTAATCTTACTGTAAAAACAGATAAGCCTGTTGTACTTACAGGTTCAATGAGACCTTCTACTTCAATTTCAGCCGACGGTCCTATGAATCTATATGAGGCTGTATGTGTTGCAGCTTCTGAGGAGGCTGTAGGACAGGGAGTTCTTGTAGTATTTTCAGACAGGATATTTGCCGCAAGAACAGTTACAAAAACAAGTACTTATCATGTAACTGCGATAAGTTCAGGTGAAACCGGAGCGATCGGTATAGTTCGTGACGGTGAAGTACTCATTTATGAAAGCCCGGCTAAGAAGCATACAACTGAAACAGAATTTGACGTAAGCGGTTTAAAAGACCTTCCTAAGGTTTCAATTCTTTATTTCTCTGTTGATGCAAGTCCTAAGCTTGTTAAATACGCAGCAAAAAATTCGGATGGATTGGTTATTGCCGGTGCAGGAGCTGGAGAGTTCAGTAAGAAATGGATTAAAGCCATTAAGAAGCTAAAAATTCCTGTAGTTATCAGTTCAAGAATAGATGACGGTGTTATTACAAAGGATAATCTGCTTTGCAAGAATACAGTTGCAGCTGATAACCTTTCACCTCAGAAAGCAACAATCCTTTTAAGACTTGCATTATTGAACAGTGCAGATCAGGAAACACTTGAAAAAATGTTCCTTGAGTATTAAAAATATTTATTATAAGATTCCTATTTTATGTAGGAATCTTCAGTCTGACCACTTGTTTTTTCAAGTTTAAATTCATTTTACTTAAATACAGACAAGCTGTTTTTGCTCCGTTAACAAAAAAGCGGAGGGATAAGATTTCTCTTAAGCCTCCGCTTACTTTCAGTAATCTGTTTCGAACGCAAGTAGCGCTTATATCCCTCAATTAATTTATAATCTGATTTAATAACTAAAATCCGTACTATCCTGATAAAGCATATGAGTTTCTTCGTCTTTTCTCATCATATCATATTCAGCCTGATCGTCTGCATCGTAGTAGTAAATATCTTCCATGGTTGTACCCTGCCTTTCGTTTTGTTTTCTGCTTCCTTCGTTGTGACTTTATAATACTCCTGCAAACCGTCAGATTCAATATTCAGAACAGCGCTGATATGTCGCTTATGCTACACATTTGTAGGAATCTGTTGCTTAATTTACACTTTCCGGTGAAACTGTATCTGTCATTTTAGTATGCATCTTTCTTAAAACCCTGATCATGTCAAGAGCCTCACTCCATCCGATATCATCCATTTTATCAGGAATGTATATCATTTTCTCTACCATAAACTGTTTTTCAGGCTGCATTCTCTGTTTCTCCCCAAAAACAAAAAGACACCCTCTAAAAAAATCTTTTTAGAAAGTGTCTTTAAGCCTTACATCTGCATTTTACTGCGGTACATACACGTACTCAAAATCCTGCGGTACTTCGTCTATCTCCCAGTTGTCTGTCCACGGGATCTCTCCTGCCTTCATATTGGTACGCTTAGAAGGCATCGGTGCGAGCTTCAGCTGCTCTCTGATGGCCTTGGTCTCTTCATCCTTTGATGAGCCGGCTCTTATCTCTACTTCGGTACCGGGTGCACAGTTGTAATATATCCATCTTGCATCGGGTACGGTCAGTCTTACACATCCGTGCGATACTGCCTTACCCAGGTTGTTGTATGCCGTTGTATAATCGTTTGCATCGCCTGAGTTATACAGGATCGAATGGAAATATGTTGCACTTACTATCAGGCTCCAGTACTGTGCCCATACTGTAAGTCCCTTAAATCTTGCAAATCGTACTCTGGTACCCTTCATCTTGAACACTCCCTGACGGGTATTGTGTCCGGATGCACCGGGTGAACAGATCATGTATCTGACAGGTACTGTGTAATTTCCTTCCTTATCCCTGGCATATACCATAACCACTTTCCAGTACAGGTCAACTGTGATCCTGTATGTATCGGGAGTGGGCATAGCCTTCGGATATCCTCTCTCACCGGTATCGCCTACCAGCTCTTCAAATGTCATGTGAGTAGTGGGTGCCAGATCATCAAATGTAGGGTTCTCGATAATCTTGATATCCTCATACACATGCATCTCTACACTGTAGTTTTTGCCGTTTTTGCAATATGCTGTAATATTGGCAACACCCTTTGCGTTCGCTGTAAGTGTACCGTCCTTATCTACGGAAACGATATTGGGTGCTGATGATACATAACTAAGCACCTTTGCGCCCTTCATGGTCGCAGTCATGGTTGTTCCAACCTTGAAATAGTTTTTCTCAACCTTTATATAAGGATCGATGACTGTTACCACACAGGTATACTTTACATCATTGCACTTTGCCTTTATCTTGACAGTACCGGGTGCTACACCTGTTACTTCACCCTTTTTGGTTACCGTCGCGATACTTTCATCGGCGCTTGCAAACCACTTGATCTTAGCAGGAGCATTGTTCAGTACCAGCTTAAAGCTTTTACCGGTGTAGATCTTCTTGGTTGTATAGTTAAAGCCGATCTCATTTTCGTCAGCCTTAACATGTACACAAGGGATCTCAAACAATAATGCTACTGTAAGCAAAACCGCCAATGCTTTTAATATGTATTGTCTGATTGTTTGTTTTTTCACACTGTTCTCCGTAATTTTGTAATTTTCACCTCATCAGTCTGCTCCGCAGACAGCTTCCCTCAAGGTGAAGCCTTATGTTAACGAATAGATGCGTGTAACTCCTGCAGTGACCTTACCTCAGATGTCTGGCCGCGCTTTACAGCAAGGATACCCTTTGCTGCTGCCTTTGCTGCTGCCATAGTTGTGATATAAGGTACATGCTCTCTGATAGCTGACTTTCTGATATAGCTGCCATCGTTACCTGCCTTCTTACCTGCAGGGGTGTTGATGATGAGCTGTACCTGCTTGTTGATGATGATATCCTCCACATTGGGACGGCCCTCGCCAAGCTTGTCAATCTTTTCTACGGTAAAGCCTGCTGCCTTGATGAGCTCGTAGGTCTTGCCTGTAGCAACAAATGTAAATCCTGCTTCAGCCAGGTCTCTGACTGCCTCAAGTACCTCAGTCTTATCTCTGTCGTTTACGCTAACCAGTGCCTTTCCTTCAAGAGGAAGTACGGTCTGTGTTGCCTCTTCAGCCTTAAAGAATGCCTCACCGAAGTTATCTGAGATACCAAGTACCTCACCGGTAGAACGCATCTCGGGTCCGAGTACGGGGTCAACCTCAGGGAACATATTGAACGGGAATACTGCTTCCTTTACTCCGTAGTAAGGGATATCACGCTCCTTCAGGTCATGTATGGGTGAAGGACGGCCTGTGATCTCCTTTGTGATGATCTCTGTAGCGATAGGTACCATGTTAACAGCACAAACCTTTGAAACGAGCGGCACGGTACGTGATGCTCTGGGGTTAGCCTCGATAACATAAACCTTGTCGTTTTCGATAGCGTACTGCATATTCATAAGTCCCTGTACATGCAGCTCCTCTGCTATCTTTCTTGTATAATCCTCAATAGTCTTGATATTCTTAAGTGACAGATTAAGCGAAGGAATGATACATGCTGAATCACCTGAGTGAATACCTGCGAGCTCGATATGCTCCATAACCGCAGGTACATATGCATGCTGTCCGTCACAGATAGCATCTGCTTCACACTCTGTAGCATGACGTAAGAATCTGTCGATAAGGATGGGACGGTCAGGAGTAACACCTACTGCTGCTGCCATGTATTCCTTAAGAGTATCTCTGTCATATACGACTTCCATACCACGTCCGCCGAGTACGTATGAAGGACGAACCATTACGGGATATCCTATACGCTCTGCTACTTCTATAGCCTCGTCAACATTTACTGCCATTCCTGCCTCAGGCATAGGGATGTTCAGTTTTTCCATCATGGCACGGAATCTGTCTCTGTCCTCAGCCAGGTCAATAACCTCAGGTGTGGTACCCAGAATCTTTACTCCGTTTGCCTGGAGCTGTGAAGCGAGGTTCAGAGGTGTCTGTCCGCCAAACTGAGCGATTACGCCTACGGGCTTTTCTTCATTATATATACTTAATACATCCTCGAGTGTCAGGGGCTCAAAATAGAGCTTATCGGATGTATCATAGTCTGTTGAAACTGTCTCAGGGTTACAGTTAACAATGATGGTCTCAAATCCGAGCTTCTTAAGTGAAAGAGCTGCATGTACGCTACAGTAGTCAAACTCGATACCCTGGCCGATACGGTTAGGACCGCCGCCGAGGATCATGATCTTCTTCTTTCCGTTGTCTACTGCTTCTGCACCCTTACCCTCAGGGATATTGTAGCTTGAGTAGTAATATGCACTGTTTTCTGTACCACTTACATGTACGCCTTCCCAACGCTCTACGATACCGGCATCGACTCTTGCCTTTCTAACGTCATCCTCGCTAACCTCAAGGAGCTTTGCAAGGTATTTATCTGAGAAGCCGTCCTGCTTAGCCTGTCTTAAAACGTCTGTTGAAGGAACCGAACCCTTCATAGCTATCAGAGCTTCCTCTTCCTTAACAAGCTCTAACATCTGCTCGATGAAGTACTTCTTTATCTTTGTAAGTGCATAGAGCTCATCTATTGAAGCGCCCTTGCGGAGTGCCTCATACATGATAAACTGTCTCTCGCTTGAAGGATTCTTTAAAAGCTTTAAGAGCTCCTTAAGATCCATATCGTGGAAGGTCTTTGCAAAGCCGAGTCCGTATCTGCCGGTCTCAAGGCTTCTGATGGCCTTCTGGAATGCTTCCTTGTAATTCTTACCGATGCTCATTACCTCGCCTACGGCACGCATCTGGGTTCCTAATTTATCCTGTACGCCCTTGAACTTCTCAAATGCCCAACGTGCAAACTTGATAACTACATAATCTCCGTCAGGAACATACTTATCAAGTGATCCGTACTTACCGCAAGGGATCTCATCAAGAGTAAGTCCTGATGCCAGCATAGCAGATACCATAGCGATAGGGAATCCTGTAGCCTTGGAAGCAAGTGCTGATGAACGTGATGTTCTGGGATTGATCTCTATAACGATAATTCTGTCGGATACGGGATCATGTGCAAACTGTACGTTAGTTCCACCGATAACCTGTACTTCATTTACGATCTTATATGCCTGCTCCTGGAGACGAGCCTGTACTTCCTTACTGATGGTAAGCATAGGTGCGGAACAGAATGAATCACCTGTATGTACGCCCATGGGATCAATATTTTCGATGAAACATACTGTGATCATCTGTCCCTTAGCGTCACGTACAACTTCGAGCTCCAGCTCTTCCCATCCCATGATGGACTCTTCTACAAGTACCTGGCCTACGAGTGAAGCCTGAATACCACGCTCACAAACGAGCTTCAGTTCTTCGGTGTTATAAACAAGTCCGCCGCCGGCACCGCCCATGGTGTAAGCAGGTCTTAAAACTACCGGGTAACCGAGCTTGTCAGCTATAGCAAGTGCCTCATCTACAGAGTAAGCAACCTCAGATCTTGCCATCTCGATACCAAGCTTGTTCATGGTGTTCTTGAACTCTATTCTATCCTCTCCACGCTCGATGGCATCCAGCTGTACGCCGATAACCTTTACTCCGTACTTGTCAAGTACGCCTGTCTTACCAAGCTCGGAGCATAAATTAAGACCGGACTGACCACCTAAATTGGGCAAAATAGCATCCGGTCGTTCTTTTGCAATGATCTGTTCAAGCCTCTTTGCGTTAAGGGGCTCAATATAAGTAACATCGGCCGTATCAGGGTCGGTCATAATAGTTGCGGGATTTGAATTTACGAGAACAATTTTATAACCCAGCTTGCGTAATGCCTTACAAGCCTGAGTTCCCGAATAGTCAAATTCACATGCCTGTCCTATAATGATAGGACCAGAACCGATAATGAGTACTTTGTTAATGTCATTTCTCTTTCCCATGATCTGCCTCCTAGAATATTCTTCATTTATCAACGGATGAGGTACTTCAGCCCCCATAAGCCCATTAGAGTAATAGTAGCACATTCTTGTCAAGTGTTCAATAAAAAAATTCAAAACTTGAGTTAGAAATTTTAGGCGTATGCGTCATCATTTTTAGTTCAATTTAGAAAACTCAAAAATGCCGGACAAATTTTCTGTCATTAGAAAATTTCATCCGACATTTTCTTTCTTTTTCAGATAAAGGTATTGTAGTTATTTTTTAGGGGTATCACAGAGTAACTCCCCAGCCACCTGCCAAAAAGCGCCTCAGCATCGTGACATCCTTTGCATTTACTTCATCGTCTCCATTAACATCTGAGTTTTCTTCATGTATCTCAGCATTCCATCCTCCCGCCAGATACCTGCGAAGTTGAGTAACATCCTTGGCATTAATCTCGCCGTCTCCGTTTACATCTCCTATATGTACAATGTTATCCGATGTGCTATCATCCAGTGAAACATATATGGCCGGGCGTATACCATAGCAAGAACCGTCTGCATAATTACTGCAACCAACTGCACCCGTATACCAAACCATCTTTGGTCCATCTTCAAGAAGATATCCGGGAGAACGAAGCCACCACCATCCGGCAGGCTTTCCTTCACCGGTAAGATAAACCGGATCTTTCCAGTCTACATCAATATACTCTGCCATCTGCTCCAGGGTTTCTGCTCCTTGAGCTATAGCATAAGCTGTCGGTGAACATCTCCTGGTCACATCTAAAGCATTGGTATCAGTGCTAAAACCATATGCAGGATTAGTAATGTCCTTTTCAGAAAGAAGAAATACTTTATCCGGATCCGCATTTTCACCTGAAATGGTATATTGATCATCTTCATATTCGACATCTGCCATTAACTCTTTTTCTGTCTTATTAAAGGCGGAATTATAAAAATCCGTATTGAGCCACACACTAAGAGTGCACTCCTCCCATGGTATATTCACAGAATCCCAATCAATGCCACCTTCCCCATCCGGGAATCTTTCCTTTAAATAATCGTCATAGTAATCATTTTCATCATAAAACCTGTGGTCTAGTATATATTTACTTAATAAAAGTGCCTTACCTTTATTCGTTGATAATACTATCCACTCTATTGGCTCTGCTCCATTTTCAAGATCATTATCCTGCTCATATGATCCAAAATAAACCAAATCCCCTACTTTTATGTTTTCAAAATCTGTTTTCTTTTCTTCTTCAGATAAACCGGTGCCTATATTATCACTGATATCAATGTATATAGCAGGACGTACCGCTATAGTAACACTACATACTTCATTCTCGAAAATTCTTCCATAAAATCTGACACTTTCCTTATGTGCAGCATCTGTACCCGGAGAGCGAAGCCACCAATTACAAATAAAGCCACCTTCCGGATAATCAGACATATCTTCAGGGTACGGACCGCCCATCCCACTTGTCATCCATTCCATACCTACACCTTTTTCAGCTGCATATGTGGTTGGAAGGCATCTACGGGCAAAGTCAAGTTCGGCAGGGTCCTCATTGAACCCATATGCTTCGTTTGTAACATCCTCCGATGTAAGTAAGAATACTTTATCATATGTATCATTGCCACCGCTTGTCCCATAATCAGGATTGGGATTATCTGAATTGACCAATAATGTCTCAATTATTTTATTCTTTTGAGAATCATCGAAAACCTCATTATAAAAATCATTGTTCATCCACGATCTAAGCGTACTATCCTCCCAGGTAACATTGATCAATTCGCTTTTATAATACTTCAATTCTCCATCTTTATCTATATAAGCATTATCCCCTTCCTCTCCGGGGAATCTTTTTCCAACATCGTCAAGATCATCATAAGCCTTGTTGTCAAGACCATATTTACTTAGCAAGAGTGCCCTATCATCCTCTTTTGATAACAAAATCCACTCTATATACTCTGCCCCATTTTCTATGTTATTATCCTGTTCATAGTACCCAAATAGCAACTCATCACCTGTTTTGGCAGACGACAGATCAAAATCAGGATATAAATTAAGATTAGGGCATATATATATGTAAATAGCCGGACGGACCGCTATACTGTTATCAGCCACATCGTAGTATCGAACTTTCAAACTGCCATCAAAACTTATACCATCCGTATATCTTCCACTATAGCCCGGGTAACGAAGCCACCAGGAACATGAAGGCTCCCCATCCTTAGTAAGATATTCTTCCTCTTCATCTTCGTCTGCTTCAAAAAGTTTTACGCCTCGTGCCTTAGCATATTCAGTAGGTGTACATATACGCGCTATATCGCATTCATAAAGATTTTGACTGAAACCATATTCAGGGGTCCGAATATCTTCCAAGGACAAAAGGGATACTTTACGCTTATTAGTCCAGAAACCTTCTTCCGAAAAATTAGTCTCAATAACCAATTTCTGCTCAGTTGTATTAAAAGCGGTATTATAAAAATCATCGTTCAGCCAGTTCTTTATCCTACATTTTTCCCAGGAAAGAAAATTATCATAATCCCACTGAGCTCCTAAATCCTCATTATCATCATATTGAATGCAATCAAGACCATACTTACTAACTAAAAATGCTCTATCATTCTCAACTGACAGTACAATCCACTCAATCGGTTCCGTTCCGTTATCCAAATTATTGTCTTGCTCATACGATCCAAAAGTTATAACATCTCCGGATTTTACCTTCGAGAAATCGTAACTATTCTTGTTTTGGGAATTTTGGTCAGTTGCAGCTGCAACAGTGACCGGATTTGTGCTTGCAAGCATACCTATAAACATAGCCATACCCAGTAATGCACTTATCATCACTTTGATACTTCTTCTTTTTTGCATAAGTCCATACCTCTCCTTCGTAACTCCAAAATTAAACTATTGTAATTATACTACAACAGCGATTTTTCTTTGTCAAGAAAAATAGGACTGTAGCAAATGCCACAGTCCTACATAATTATCTGCTTTAGAAAACCGTCTCACATACAATGTTTATCAATCAAGTGTCGCAATTTTCTTATTCCAACTATCATCAACAACGCATACGTATGCCACTCCATCATATTCAAAAGCAAAGCCTATCAATGCTCCTTTTGAAAAATAATGTTTATCATTCATTCTAAAAATTACCAGTTCATCTGCTCCCGGTTCTACCAATGTGTACTGCAAATCCTGTAACGGGTTCTCCGGATTAACCAGCACAGCATTAAAGTTATAACCATTTTTCCCAATGGGATATACAGAAGCTACATTAAGATTATCAGCCCCACCAATTTTTAAAGTCTTATCACCTAAGTTATTAATTCCAACTCCAACCAAATTCGCATATCCTGTATCTCCATAAACCAAAAGTGCAGTAAAAGAAGGAGTTGCTGCTTTTTCTGTTGGTGTAGGAGTTTCAGGTGTCTCTGTTGGAGAAGGTGTATCTGTGTTAGTCGGAGTCGTTGTTGAAGATGTTACAAATGCACCATCCTCAGATCTCTCTATCCCCCATCCACCGGCAAGATACCGTCTGAGCATAGTCACATCCTTAGCATTAATCTCACTATCTCCATTTATGTCCGCAGCACTTTCCTCAATCTCTGCATTCCAGCCACCTGCCAAGAATCGCCTTAGTTGTGTCACATCCTTGGCATTTACGTCACCATCAGTATTAACATCTCCAACGGCAATCATGCCCTGTTCAAATGTTTCAGGGTAATTCTTACGCTTTGTTACAATAACCTTCGCAGGATCATACGTAATGCTCCTTCCCTTACAATAGAGAACATTCAATTCCGGTATTATCAAATTCTTGTCATATTGGATAATATTCTGTTCCTGTTCCCCATTAAGCACAATCTTCGCATCATCTGACAGAATAAATCTGTCCCCGCTGTTGTACCAGTCTTTTCCAATGAATATCATACCTTCTGTGATATCAGCATTTAGATATGTATACAAAGAACCTCCGATTTCCATAGTTGCATTTTCGCCATTCATGGTCAGTGATCCTTCAGCGGTTTCAAATTCACCTTCATTTTCTTTCTTTGCTAATACAACATCTTTCTTTACTGATATTTTACCATCTGATATTTTAGTATCTCCATAAGAATAATACATATTTCCATCAACAACCAGATTACCGTCTACTATATTTATTCCTTCATTCTTTAAATCACCATTTACTGTCAGATTACCGGAAAATGTTCCTTGCATAGCAGCGTTACCTGAAACAACTGCATTTCCTGTCATGTTTCCGGTTAATAAAGCATCCCCATTTACTGTTACACTCCCCACGAATGGAGTAATACGGTTGAATGTAATATCTACATCACCGTCAACCTGAATACTAGTTTTCAAAGCAACTTCCGTGTCATCGGACTCCAAATCGTTCATTGATTGTGATGTTACATTTTCCCCTGTGATAACTATGTTATCACCTTTACTCATATCATCTCTAATAAAACTATGTCCGTTTATTGTTGCTATTCCCGATTCAGGTAATGTTATCTCGATATGTTCAAAATCACCGGCTATCTCAATATTTTCAGAAGAATTTTTGATTGTTAACTTAGGGGTTTCCGTGCCTGTAACAGTACCGATATTTCGTATGTCCATTATAGTGACATTTCCCTTCACCTCTATGGATCTGTTTCCTCCGTTTGCTCCTTCCATTTCAGTAACGATTACATCCTTAATAACCTGAGTCTCTTCTCCAGCCATTACTAGTTTATTAATAGTCGCGGCCCCGGTCACATTGCCTGAAATCTCCATTATACCTGTAACTTTTGATTCAAAAGCAGGATCATCACTATAAAATGAGACAGCGGTAAAATCTCCTCCAATTTTTACAGCGCATTCTTTTCCATTCACTTCATCATTATAGGTCTTAAGGCAGGAACTAAAGTTACCGTCTACTATAACATTTCCTCCATATACATTTAATTCCTTACCCTGGCTACTGGTGATAACTCTACCTGAAATTGTCTTTGTAACCTTTTCATCCCCATCTGAAAGGCTTCCTTTGACTTCTAGGCTTCCTCCCTTAAGCTCTATGCCATCGTTCTTTAGGTTCTGATCTACAGATACATCGCCGGTGTATGTCCCCTTCAGAGTAGCATCACCACTAATAGTTACATTTCCGTCATATGTTCCCTGCAGGCTTACAATACCCTTAAGTACAGTTGCCCCCGCACAGGATCCATTTACCGTGATATTTCCTTGAGTAGAAGACTCTGCTTCAAGGCTCTCGAAATCACCTTCTATCGTCAAGTCTCCGACAAAGTTCTTTATAGCCAACTTAGGGTTCGAGATTCCCTTGATAGAAGCTATATTCGACATGTTAGAAACAGCGACCTCGCCCTGCACCTCAATATTCTTTATGGTGTCGGAAGTTCCCGACATCTCAGAAGCAGAAACATCCTTTATAATCTGAGTCTTATCTCCTGACAGGACGAGCTTTTCAATGCTGATGCACCCAGATGCATTCCCTGATACATTGCCTCCGATTTCCATCGTGCCTGATATTTCAGACTGTGTAGCTTCATCATCAGTACTAAAGGATACTGGTGTGAAATCTCCATCTATCTTTATAATACATTCCTTCCCATCTTCAGACTTATATGTTTTTAAACATGAATCATAGTTTCCATGGATTGTTAAACTGCCTCCATAAACTTTCAACACTTTTCCAGTATTGCTTATGACCTCTTTGCCTGAAACAATTTTGGTTATTTTTTCATCACCGTCAGTAACATTTCCTGTTACTTCAAGGCTTCCTCCTTTTAGGTCTATGCCTTCATTCTTCAGGTTACCATTCACTGTTAATTTTCCAGAAATGCATCCTTGTATAGTAGCATTCCCATTAACTACAATATCCCCGTCAAATGGAGCATCATAATTTGTAAAACATGCTACCACATCTCCGTCTATCTGATAACTAGCCTTAGAGCCTGATGTAGCTCTCTTTACAGTTATAGAACCTTCTTCAGCATCATTTTCGCTTTTAAAAATATCCTCTCCAACAGTTATCTCCTTAGCATTAGAGATTGTGAAATCAAGACTTTCATAACCGCCTTCAAATTTAAATCTGTCAGCAGAAATACCATTTATAGTAAGTTTAGGACTTGATATTCCTTTAACAGACACTACATTTTGTAGTTTTCCTATGCTGACTTCTCCTTGGACGATTAAATTCCTATCCTTGCCATCATTCACTAACAATTCTGATACATTTACATCCTTTAGGCTTTGTGTATTTTCACTTGTCAAGATAAGCTTAGATATCTCTGCGGAACCGGATACATTTCCATTTGCCTCTAATTTTCCAGTACATTTGCCTTGTAAAACTGCATTGCCTTCAACAGTTACATTTCCTGAGAAATTACCTATTAAACTAGCATTTCCTTTAACATTAACATTTCCCGAAACATTTCCCTTTATGCTTGTGTTGCCATCTATTATTATATTGTTTTCAATAGAGGTATTTAACTCAATATCAGCATCTCCACCAATACAAATATCTTTGTCACACTTTAGTACTCTTATACTTGGATTGGAAGAGGTAATAAATTTTACAGGAGCATAAATATATTCCAATGTAAAGTTTGACCCATCAAGTTCGATATACTTATCCTCGTTCCAAGATACAACAAGTGCCGGTACCGACATAGCATTAAGTCCATTTAAATTGATAATTTTTTGGGTTTTATCACTGTTTAACACTAAAGTATTACCAGTAACATTTCCACCATAATATTCCCAATTACCACCGAGCTCGACAGTTGATTTCCAAGATATTTTTGTAGATTGATAATCCTTACCTGTTTTAAGCGCTGTAATTAAATTCCCTCCAATCTTAAAAACAAAGTTCGACCCGCCAGATAAAGTAAAATAATCTATTAAACATATCTTGCCAGAACTATCTTTATCTGCAAATACTGCATCCCCTTTTACTATAAACTGATTCGATTCTGTTCCTGAATTACTAATGATTCCGCCTTTCACATATAAATTTCCATTGATAGTAACCTTTGTTCCTTTACCACTCATTCTTATTTCCGAGCCACTGACTAAGTATACATCACCACCAACTTCCAACATGCCCGGTTGAAGGAATATATCGCTATCATTAATATTACTAGATGGCTTTTCAAAATACAAATTTCCAGTAACTGTCAGTTTATGTCCATTAGTACGCAAATACCCATTGTTCATATGGAAATTCCCGTCAATAGTCATATCACTATCTAAATCTAATACATACTGATAGCCCCCCTGGAACCAGTATTCTTCTCCACGTTTAACTATTTTTCCTTCATATGTCGTATATGCCTTTAAATGAATAATGGGCATTATCAACAACAAAAAATTTACAATCATTATTATGTAAAACGATTTTCTTGCAAGTTTCCTATTCATATTTATCTCCCATACTTATAAAAATACTATCAATTCATTTTTAGTTAAAAGCACTTGTCATGCCATTTTCACAAATTTATTCTTACTTATCTAATATATGCAAATAATTACCTATAACCCTATGTATATTACTGTTGCCATCAAGCATTATCGAAAAAATCTGTGCTTCATAGCAATTACGCATAGTTTTTTGCTTTCCTATAACTTGAATCTATAAAATAGGGCCAGTAATAACACTTACCTCTTTTTGAAAGATTTAGTCTCTTGCATCCACTTATATTCCATTCACACTTACGATCTCTAACCTATATTTTTCATTCTTATCTAGACCATAGATGTCATCATCTACCTTCTTCTGCTTATCCCCGACCTTAAGAGAATCAGAATAAGCATCTCCACTGTCTATGATGTACCCTTCAGAGTCATATAATGTCCAACCAATGTAGCATTGCCTTCCTTGACCATCCCCATTGGTATCATAAGTTTTTTCAACTGTAAAGTACAGTGTGACTGATGTACCTGATGATTCATATGAGATGTCTGTTACCTTAAATGAACACAATAGTTTTTCATTAGAATTATAATTATGAAGTGTCTGAGGTACATCAGGAAGTGAAATCTCGATACTCTGCTTCTTATTTTTATCAGTATTATTTTTGGGAATGTATCCTTTATCAATAAAAACCACCGAATACTCTTCCCCTTTTTCAAGTCCTAGCTTGGTTAGATTTATAGTCTCTGATATTTTCTTTTTTGTTCCAGGAGTAGTTTCTTCAAGATATTCATATTCTTTCAGATTAACACCATCAGAATCCTGAATTGCATAATAAAATTCCATCCACTCCCATTCATAATCGTAATTATTGGTTCTTTCTGCAACAAAAGAGAAATTTAGTGAGCTATCTTTTATCTCATATGATATTTTACTGATCTTTGTCTCGCAGTATAATGTGCTTCCCGAACCATACGTAATTATGGTTTCCTTGTCTGCCTGTGGAAATGTAATGTTATACGAGTTACCACTCTTCTTATTGCTATCGACAACTGTCACAATACACTCATATTTGCTACTTCCTACCTTTGCAGTTATGGTTGCTTTCCCTTCTTTCTTAGCAGTAACCTTACCCTTCTTGGTCACCGTAGCCACCTTTTTATCACTTGTCGACCAAGTGACCTTTGAGGAGGTACCTGACACCTTCAGTGTCAGAATCGAGTCCACCTCCATGGTAGCTTTCGTCTTGCTCAGTTTGACAGAAGCCGCCTGAGTCCCTATGTTTCTTACCGGGATTATCATCGTAATAACAAGTACAATCGCAAGCAATAATTTTGTAATCTTCTTCATATCAATCTCCTCCTCGTTATATGTTTGTTAAAAAAGTGTTTTGGTAATATAAAGTCTTCCGATCTCCTTTCAATACGATTGGTGGTTTCAGCAATCGAAATAGTTAGTGAGTGTAAAAAACAGACACTATAAGCGATCAGTGGCAAATTGATGCTCATATTATGTCTGTATTTTACTCCATATCACGTCCTTAGTCGTTATCTTTCTGATAACTAAAGGATCTTTTTACCTTACCATCTTGTTATATTGTACCATAGAGCGCCTGGAAAATCAAGAGCATTGTGAGTTGTTAAAATCCACTATATAAATAGGAAGAAACTCCTACTATATAGTGGATTTATTACCATTTCTCCAGAGTTTAACTTATTGTATAGCCACTACTCTCAAAAATGAATTCCTTATTGGGCTCTTCAGTAAGTTTATCTATATCTCCTCCGGCAGCTACGGTTACTCCGTTGCCGCCATCTTCCCAGTTGGCAGGCACTACATAACCGACATCCGAAACCGGATGAAATCCACTGGGCGCCTTATCTCCCGATCCATATTCAACCAGTTTTTTATTATAACCCGGTATTGCATATCCATACTGATCCAGGAAAGTTACCTTATATGTAACCGCCCATCTGGCATATAAGGTTACATCAGATTTTTCTTTTTCGTCTATCGAACTTATCTCGCTTCCGCCTGATGCAGAGTCCCACCAGCCCTTAAATACATATCCTTCTTTAGTTGCATCCTCAAATTTTTCTACACCTTTGCCTTCTGTAAAGGACGAGGGATTTGAGGCACTATTGGTACCTCCATCCAGATTATATGTTATCGAATGTACAGGTGCTACAGTCGGTGTCGGACTTGGTGTAGGCGTAGATGTAGCCGTTGGCTCCGGAGTTGCTGTGGGTTCCGGTGTTGCAGTCGGCTTTGGTGTTGCTGTAGGCTCGGGTGTTGCTGTAGGTTTAGGTGTTGCTGTAGGTGCCGGCGTTGCCGTAGGCTTTGGTGTCGCAGTGGGCTCAGGTGTTGCTGTAGGTGCCGGTGTCACTGTAGGCTTCGGTGTGGCTGTGGGTACCGGTGTAGCTGTAGGCTTCGGTGTGGCTGTAGGAACCGGAGTTGGTGTTATCGTAGGAGCCATAACCGCAGTAGGCATCGGGCTCGGTGTAGGTGTCGACGTCGGTTTCGGAGTCACGGTAGGCTTCGGTGTTACCGTAGCCTTCGGTGCCTTGGTAGGTTTCGGTGTAGCCGTAGGCTTTGGTGTGCTTGTAGGTGCCTTAGTAGGCGCTACAGTTGCCGTAGGTTTTTGTGTAGCCGTAGGCTTGGGTGTACTCGTAGGTGCCTTGGTAGGTACCGGTGTAGATGTAGGTTCGGGTGTGACTGTTAAATCAGGATCCGGAGTTGTTGTAGGCTCAGGTATATCTGTCACATCCGGGGTTGTAGTAAGTTCAGCTTCACCTGTAACCTCAGGAGTTACTGTAATCTCCGGCTCCTGAGTAGGTTCTTCCGTAACTGTAACTTCTGGCTCCGGAGTATCTGTTGGCTCTTCCGTAGGCTTGGGAGTATCTGTAGGTTCCTCTGTGATCACAGGGGTAGGAGTTGGTCCGGGAGTTATCGTCCTAGCCTCTATTATCATGTTTACAGTCTCTTGATCAAGATGGCCTGCAGATCCTTTGATATCCTCAGGATTTATACGCTTCGGGAACATCTCTACTACTGCATATTCCAAACCTATAGTAGCTACGCCTTTTATAGGATCATCTTTCTTTTCTCTTACTTCTCCAATACCTGTGTCAATACGCTTATCCTTTGGCTCCCAGAATACCTTGGTATTCTTAACCTGACTTTTTTTCACATATTCTGTCAAGGCTGTAGTCTTTATAGGAGTGACAACATGTATACCGTTTCCTGCGGTGAGTATCCTCTTCTCATATACAACATCATCGCCCTCGATGGTGTAGATAGTTATCTCCGTCTCGCCTTCAAACACAAAATTATCTGTGATGTAGCAGAGCTCTCCGGATCCGTTTCCATCACCCTCATACAGAGGTGAATCTCCATCACCACTATACTCAGTTATAGCCTTAGAAGCATCGTCATAACCCTTACGTACAGATGTAGATGTTACAGTACCTCTGATAGCCATGGTAGTATTAGGTGTTACTACGTTAAATGCTGACTGCTCAGAGAGCTTGCTCTCTATCTCTGTGAGCATATTTCCCTGCTCAACATAGATGATGGTTTTGCTATTTTTCTCATCACCTTCGGCCTGCAAGGATATAATGGTATTTTCTTCCAGATATACATATTTATCTCCGTCCAGCTTGAGTCTTGCAAAACCGGATGCAGGTACTTCCACTCCATCTCCGGAACGTAGCTTCATATTGGCATAAGCCTGTAGAGTATCTCCGTCTCTTTTTACACTAACATTTCCCTCTGCTTCTACAACTATGATGGAACGGTAGGCTTTATCACCACTCAGAAGAACCATGATAAGTATAACTGCTATAACGACTACAGCTGCTCCTATCCCACCAAACAAAAATTTCTTATTCATACTCTCGTCCTCTTAATTAATTGACTGTAAAAAACCCTCACATTCGTTCGGGATGACAATTATCTATGCTCTTTCCCCGATATATTCACAAAATTGCTCTACCAGTTCCTTATCCAGTTTTCCTTCCTCTGCCATTGATTTAAGAATAGATATGGCCTTTTCCATCGGCATCGCCTTTTTGTAAGGACGGTCATCAGCTGTCAGCGAATCATAAATATCCGCTATAGTCATGATGCGTACCTCCAAGGGGATCTCATCTGCCTTCAGTCCGTTAGGATAACCGCTGCCATCCAGTAACTCATGATGGGCCCGTGCAAACCGGCGTACCAGTTTAAAGTCATCCTGGAATTTGATCTCAGACAGGATCCTGTCGGTATATACCGCATGCATCTGGATGATCTTTCTCTCTTCTGACGTCAATGTACCTCTTGCCACCAGCATCTCATGCAGTTCATCATCGGTTATAAACTCAACAAGTTTATTCTCGGCTCTGTCTACGATCTTCAGATCATTCAGTTTCCTTATGGCTTCCAGTCTGTCATCATTCAAAAATCCCAGAGTATTACACTCTTTTATAAGCTCTATTCCGTCCTCGACCTTTTGCAGCTGGTCCATATATTCATCGGTCCCGATCCTCTTTTCGGTCAGATCCAGCTTAAGCAAAGTCTTATAATACTTCCAGCGCATCTCCATGATTGGCAGCCTATAATCCAGGCGGTCAGACTTATTCATTATCTCCAAAGGCGTAATAAGCTTTCCCACATCATGCACAAGTGCCGCCATTACCAACTGTTCTCTCTCACTGTCAGTGATATGCTCAAAATCGGTTCTTTCCTTTTCCTCACGCATGAGATATTCGGCAAACTCATCACAATACCTGGCTACATTATAGGAATGATTTGCATTATATGGTGTCCTTTGGTCAATAGCAGTTGTAAGCGCTGATATGAAAGAATAGATCATGTCCCGCAACTGCTTTACCAGTATCATGTTAGACAGTGAAATAGCTGCCTCTGATGAAATGGAAAAGACAATATTCTGGGCGTCCTCAGAAAATCCGATTATTTCACCACTGTCATTCTGAGCATTGATGAGCTGCAGCACTCCTATTACCTTATCCTTATGATCGATAAGGGGTACAACCAACATCGATACGGTATGATATCCGGTTATCTCATCATATTTTTTAGGGCCCTTCCAGTCAAACTGCGAATCAGTGTGCACATCTCTGACATTTATGACCTTCTTATGTATTGCCGCATATGCACATACAGCTTCTTCCTTGAGTTCTACCGGAGGCATCGAGTTTATAGGCTCACCGTTTCCGCCAAGATACACCTTCATGGTATTGTTACGCATTATCATAAATTCCAGTTTATTGTCCTTTATGATATAAAGCGTTCCGGCATCCGAGCCCGTTATCTCCATACATTCGCTGATAACCTTTTCCAAGAGTTTTGAATAATTCTTCTCTGCGGTCAGGCTTACAGCTATATCTAAAATCCTTTGTAAATCAGGGGTTATATTCACTATTCTCTCCTTTTATCGGATAGGTGTCATAAAAAGTTTATACCTTTAAGATAATCGATTGACTTGATCAGTTTTTCCTTTCCGCTTACCTCGATCAAAACCGAAGGTGATGATGCAAATAACTTTTCTGATCCTAAAATGCTCCAGTCCATCTGTCCCGAGCCAACCGGCAGATGCAGATCCTGCTGTTTATCATTGTCATTGATATGAATATGCTTTACATATGGTGAAAGTTCATCCACCCACTCTTTTAAATCAATTTTTGATAAAAAAGCATGTGCCAGGTCCAAGCATACCCCAAAATTAGTTACATCCTTAAGATTTTCTGCCACTCTCCTCAAAAGTTCAGGAGTATCATCAAACATATTTTCAAGATATACCTGTATACCCTTGTACTCAGAACAGATTTTGTCCCAATACTCAGTATTCCCGGCTACCCAGCCATCCCTATAAGGAACAGATTTAAAATCAGTCAGGTAATTGGTATGGAATACTACGCCTCTGACCTTTAATCTTTCCGCTATATCCATACATTGACGGACTCTTTTATCCGAAGCATTTTTGATAAGAGGATCCATACTGTTCACCGTGATATCATAAAATGCTCCGTGCATCGTATCATCAGAGGTATCACGGCCTATTCTTTCATAAGATCTTATTATTTCATTCAGATGGTTTGTATTGTCAAGTACCATCGGATTAAAAAAATCATTATACTCGAAATTCAGTCCATATTCCAAAGCTAATGCAGCCCATTTTTCTATCTGCTTATAATCAGGAATGCATTCAACTACCATTTTCTGCCTTCTTTCCGAATTAAATCTTTACTCTGTAAACAAATATCTTGTTATGTTTACCCTTTAACGGTATCTCACCGACATCCTCAGTCTCTATCCTGTCACCCAGACGCTTCTTTACCTCTTCACTGATGAGGATCTCACCCGCTTTAGCATTCGACTCCAGACGCGATGCAGTATTTACCGTATCTCCGATGGCTGTATAATCCATACGGAAGTTACTTCCTATGTTACCGATAATGGCCTGTCCGCAATTTACACCTATACCGTAGCTGACCTTCTTGCCAAAACGCTCCATCAGCTTCTCTCCGAGTGTTTCTGAAGCCTTTGCTATATCACATGCAGTCATGACTGCACGGTACACATAATCATCGAGATCAAAAGGAGAGTTGAAAACAGCCATGGCCGCATCACCGATAAACTTATCGAGTGTTCCTTTATTCTTAAAGATCGCATCAGTAATTACGCCAAAGTACTCATTCAGGATATCCACTACCTCTTCAGGCGCCAGATTCTCTGACATAGTGGTAAAGCCTCTGATATCTACGAAAAGCACCGCCACATCCTTGTTTCTGCCGCCGAGAGACAGCTGGTACGAACCCGATTCTGCCACATCATCAACGATTTCAGGTGCAACATACATTCTGAAAGCATTGTTTATCTTTACTCTCTCAGCACGTACTCTCACATAGTGGAATATGATGATGCCTATCGTCAGAATAACACAGACACCCATCATATAAAGTAACGGAATATAAATGCCATTTTTATAAAAAATGATTGAACTTACCAAATGTACGATCAAAGTAGCCGCGCTCAAACATATACCCTTTATGATCGTGACGCTCATCATGGCAAATATCAAAGCGGCAGAAACCAAAGCATATACAATGGCTAACGCAAAGGCATCTCCATCGGTCTGTAAACGCCCCTCAAACAAAGCTTCCATAATATTCGCATGGATTTCAACACCATACATTTTCTTAAGGTTTGAGTTGCTGGACATCATGACCAGATAATCATCCTGAAGCCCCGGAGCATATGCTCCCACTAATACTATATTATTACCAAGGTTTTTGGCAGGTATTTCCCCTGTGAGAATATCGATCAGAGAAACACCGTCAAATCCTTCCGCTGCCTCGGAATACGAAAACCTGTACCAGTTGTTTTCATATTCGGAATAATCCGGAAGCTCGAAATCGGCATATTCCGGATGATTTTCCGCATAATCGGGATTTTTATCAATATACTCTTTAAACTTTTTCAATGTGCTAACTGATAAGCTGTCATACCATTTTCCATCGTACCACATACCTGTATAGGCTTTTGTGATGTAATCATATTCATCCGGATCACAGTTTGTAAGACCGTTACCCACATTTTCATCCAGCTCATCGTAAGGCATTGTTATATACTCAAGATGTATAAGATCTTTGCCACTTTTAAGGGTCTCTTTTCCGTTACCATGCTCCGAAAAGTAAGCATTTGTCCCGCAGATCACATTACCGTATTTTTCAGCCGCAGAAGCAAGTGCAGCATCCCCGGGTGAAAGAGTTTTCTTATAATCATCTGTATTGTCAGCGGTCAGAGTACCGTCTTTCACAGCTTCTATTATATCATCAATCGAATATTTATAACCCGTGAAAAGTAAATCGAATACAATGACGGCCGGCGGGTTTTCCGACCCATCCAGTTTTTCTACAAGATCCGCATAAACCTGTCTGCTCCACTCGGAGGGCTGTCCCAGAGCATTAAGTGTTTTCTCGTCCATCCTCACAACAGTGATTGGCAGATCGCTTACCGATTCAGACTGGTAAATAGTGTTTGTTAACTGATTATTGAAGGTGCTGAACGGTCTCGGAGGGAGCATAATAAGAAAGACGCATAACCCTATAATAAGAGAGACGCCAAGTTTTATCCTTATATCAATTTTTTTATGCTTAAAGCCTTTTTTCTGAGCCATGATAAAGGTCTTTCCCCTTCCTCATACACATAACTTGTATCATTTCCATAAAACGTTAAACTAACACGAGTATATTCTATTATTTTTTTTTAGTAAAGTCAACGAAATAAATGCCCCGAGGCGCCCCGAAAGCATAAATTTATTAATATTACTAACCTAAAAACGGTTTTATGGACAAAAATAAGACCCGCCCATTGGGGACAGGTCCAAAAATCATTTTTTTGCTTTTAACAACTCTTATGGCTCATATTTATATGCGGGCATCGGAAGCAGTTTATGCAGGTTTGCCCTGTGCATACGGTCTATCTTTTCCTTTATGGCTAAATCATCTATCTCTCCTGTACGGATGTATTTGTCAAGCATCTCATATGTAAATCCTAATTTCTCTTCATCGGACTTACCGCTCATCCCATCCTCAGGTATCTTTTCTACAAACTCCGCGGGCATCCCCAGTTCCCTGCCTATTTCCCTGACTTCAGTCTTGGTAAACGAAGAAAGGATTGAGAAATCACCGGCTGCATCACCAAACTTAGTTGAATATCCGACGTAATCTTCAGACAGATTACATGTATTTGTAACCCTGCCACCTACGAGAGCACAGATACCGTAAAGCACTGTCATCCTGATACGTGCAGGTGTATTAGTCTTGTAAGCGTCAGTATCATTGGGCTCCACCCCTACTACCTCAGCTATTATATCATGGAGAGCAGATACTGGCTCTTTGATATTTACCGTGTAATGCTTAATTCCCAGATAATCAACCAGTCTCTGTGATACATCAATATCATGTTGGTTTCCGTTAGGCATCATTACACCAACTACTCTTTCTTTACCCAGGGCCTCACAGAGTAATGCCGCGCACACGGATGAATCCGTACCTCCCGAAATACCGATAACAGCCTTTAATGAATCATTTCCTTTAAAGTATTCCCTGATCCACTCTATAACTCCGTCCTTCTTCATGTTAACCCCCGTAAGATTATTAGATTATTCCCTAGGTTCTGCTGCCATGCAGACTGTACGTACCAGTCTGTCCATATTGGCATCAGCCTCGCCAATCTCCATACCCATAACAAAAACAAGCTTGTTGTCTGTTATCTTTATATAGACAATGATCGGTATATCATTTCCGTTGCTCTGGCATATACCGGATACTTTTCCAAGATAATTGTCCCCTACCTTTACAACCTCAGATACAGCATCCTTGGTTTCAAATTCCTGCATCAGTGAATCTGCGACAAACTGACATGCATCCATAAAATTCTCATCGGATGCGGTCATCATTTCACTCTCGCCCTCGCTTAATTCAGCTACCTGAGCACAAACCCATTTAAATTCGTCTTCAGAGATACTGAACTGGTACAGATCATCCGCTTTTACGATACCTGCAAATTTCCATTTTGAATTAATCGGTATCTCCACATTTTTAATCTCTACTTTTGCATCAAGAGTCTCAAGTACGCTATCTTTTACAACTACCTTACATGTAAGAGTTTTCTTACCTACTTTGGCAGTGATTGTACATTCACCTTCAGAAACACCGTAAACATTTCCTTTTTTGGTGACTCTCGCTACCGCACTGTTATCAGACTTCCATTTAACGGTCTTCTTTGTGTTCTTAACCTTCAGTTTAAATCTTTCTTCTACATCAAGATTAAGCTCCGTTTTATTAAGCTTTGCTACGGCTGCCTTTACACCGATACGTCCTGTTAACGAAACTATACTTATAACAGCCGAAAGCACCACTAAAAGCATCAAAATCTTTTTTTTCATCATTCATACCTTTCTGAAGCTGCCGTTAAGGCACCAACATTCAAAAAAAACGACAAACAACATAATAAATATCCTGTGTATTATAATACACCGCCGGTAAAAAATCAACCAAAAAGAGTTTATAGAATTTTAATTTTATATCGTTCAATGTCCTGTTAAGAAACGACCGGTTTTATCCGATATAAAAAATGTAGGGGATATCGTCTATTTATCTCCTTCTTCATATATATGTCACCAATGGATATACGGATATTCAAAGTGAACGGATTCTCTTTAAATATTCGTTAGCTGCACAGAACGGAGGTTACTATGTCGGTAAACGGAATTACTACGAACACAGGACTCACCACTGCGAAAACATACACAGCAAAAAAGACAGATACTACAAAAAATTCAAATAAAACGGAATATTCCGAGGCTGCCGTGTACGAAAAAAGTGATGAGACCGTTGCCGCTCCAAAAGTTAACAACAAGGTTGACAGCGAGACTATCGCAAGGTTAAAGGCTGATGCCGAGGAAAGGACCGCTTCTCTCCGCTCCTTAGTAGAGAGAATGATGACCAAGCAGGGCAAAACCGTAGCAGAGTCGGGTGTACTCGATTTTGAAAACGGCACCAATCTGGCAGAGATCTTTAAAAATCTCGAAGTTGACGAAGAGACAAGACTTCAGGCTCAGAAGGATACAGCTGAGGATGGTTACTGGGGAGCCGAGCAGACATCAGAGAGAATTCTCGAATTTGCAAAAGGTCTGGCCGGAGACGATCCCAAGCTTGCCCAGGACATGTTGAATGCCATCAAACAGGGATTCGAAGAAGCCGGCAAGGCATGGGGAGAAGATCTTCCCGGACTTTGCCAGGACACTATGAAGCTTGCTCTTGAGAAAGTTAACAAATGGATTGACGAATTGGGCTAAAAAAGCCAATATTTTGTGAAATACTCACAATTTTAAAGAAGTGTTTTTGTGCACTTCCACCAACCAAGACTTTTTCTTAATACTTTCATTTTCCTTGACCTCGTAAAACTGCACAATTTCCTGCAAAGGATTTTGTGCAGTTTTACTTTTATTTTGGACCCTACCACAAAATATTGTATAAACAATTTTTGACTTTATCAAATTAATGTGATACAATACACTACATATTGTGGTACAAATGTTATTGTATACCATACAGGTTAACTGATAAGATTTGACGGATTAAGGGGTTACACTATATATAGTGCTTATCCAACACGGAGTTTTTCCGTTCATCATCCATCAGCTCCTGTAAATCCAAAATACGAGGAGGACGCAAATGAGACAGCCGGCAAATATGTGTAAGGTTTACAACATGATCCAGGACAATATCGGAAAAAGAGTTTTGGTAAGAACAAACCAGGGACGTAACCGTTTCGATGAAGAGGAAGGCGTTATCGAAGAGATGCATCCTCATGTTTTCTGCATCAAGGTTGGTGAAGAAGATAACTTGAAAACCCTGTCCTTTAGTTATACAGATGTACTTATCAGAGATGTCGAGTTGGTTTTCTGATAAAATTATATTTTGATTTGAGATAAGTTATAACCACTCGGAGTACTTTAGACGGTCCTTCGAGTGTTTTTTTATACCAAATAAAGGATTGCTTTATGAAAATACACGGAATAAACGGCCTCTCCCTGCTTGATTACCCCGGCAGGATGGCCTGCACGATATTTACCGGGCACTGCAACTTCAGATGCCCGTTTTGTCACAATGGGACCCTGGTACTAAATCCCGACTCTCAGCCCCTAAAACCAGAGGAAGAGTTATTCGACCTGCTGAAAAACAGGGAAGGACGGCTTGAAGGCATAGCTATCACGGGTGGAGAGCCTACATTAAATAAAGACCTACCTGAATTTTGCCGTAAGATCAAAGAAAATTTCAACCTCTCTATCAAGCTGGATACAAACGGCAGCCTGCCCGAAGTCGTAAAGGCGCTGGTCAGCGAAAAACTTGTAGACTATATCGCCATGGACATAAAAGCAGCACCGGCCAATTACGCAGCAGCCGTCGGTCTCCCGTCATTTGACATGGGAGTGATATTTGACAGTACGGACTTCATAATGGAAAGCGGCTCAAAAGGGCTTATTGATTACGAGTTCCGCACAACCGTAGTAGGCGGCATCCATACCGAAAATGATTTTATAAAGATCGGAAAATGGCTGAAAGGAGCAAAAGCATATTTTCTGCAGGGCTACCGCACCTCAGAGGACCAGTTAAACCCGGTAGGACTCAGCACCGTCCCTGTAGAGACCATGGAGCATTATAAAGAAATACTCTTACCAAATATACCTAACACCCAATTGCGCGGAGTTGTATAAATAACACTTACCGGAGAATATACCATGCATCTCAGATACGAAACCGAACATCTCATACTCGCCATCGGGAATGAAGCGTTCGCAGATAAAATAAATGAATATCTGATCCGTAATCGTGAGGATTTCTCCAAGTGGGATATGAAGCTGAACGACAGTTATTTCACTATGGATTATCAAATAAGGGCTGTCCAAGCCGAACAGCGGATCTTTATGAAGGCCGAAGGTGCCCGCTATTACCTGTTTTTAAAAAATGATCTTCACAGGGTAATCGGGAATGTCAGTTTTGCCCTGACAGACAACAAAGACGAACATTCCTGCATCATCGGTTATAAAACAGACGCTGCCGAGCGAGGCAAGGGCTATGCCTATGAGGCTGCATCATTTATGATCCCTATAGTAGCAAAAGAATATGGTCTTAAACGTTTTCAAGCCGAGATCCTGCCTGAAAATCTACCCTCAAAAGCCCTAATCGAAAAACTGGGATTCCGATTTGAGCAAGTAATACGGAATGCACATGAATTTGGTACCATGTCAAGGGATATACTCTTGTATGTGTTGGAGGTAAAATGAAACCGGAAGCAGCGAAAAATGTTAAACACACTCCTCTCACACCCGAAGAAGACAAAATATATATGAAAAAAGCCCTAAAACAGGCAGAGCATGCCCTTGCTCTGGGCGAGGTTCCCATCGGCTGTGTGATAGTTTACGATAAAAAAATCATAGGCAGGGGATTTAATAAGCGCAATACCAAAAAGACCGCCCTGGCTCATGCAGAGATCACAGCCATAGCACAGGCCTGCAGGAAGCTGGGTGACTGGAGACTCGACGGGTGCACCATGTATATCACACTAGAGCCCTGTCAGATGTGCTCGGGTGCCATAGTCCAGTCCCGCATTGACCGCATAGTGATAGGTGCGATGAATCCCAAGGCGGGCTGTGCCGGATCCATACTAAATCTCTTAAACCGTCCCGAATTTAACCATCAGGTAGAGATCACAAAAGATATATGTGCAGCAGAAAGCACAGAAATACTGCAGAGATTTTTTAAAGATCTGCGTGTCAGGAACAAGACTTGAAAAACAGCCCTCTTTATGTTATTATAATTGATAGAACTTTTGGGGTTTTAACAAAGTTTATAAAGACTAAAAACAGGAGGTATTTTATGCAGTATTCAATCGAAGGCGAGCCGTTACCGGTTGTCATCTGTCAACTTGGCGCAGGCGAAATGATGATCACAGAAAAAGGTGCAATGTCATGGATGTCACCTAACATGAAAATGGAAACCGTAGGCGGCGGTCTCGGAAAAATGTTCGGCCGTGCATTCTCAGGTGAGGCTATGTTCCAGAACCACTATACAGCAGAAGGCGGTCCCGGACTTATCGCATTTGCATCCAGTTTCCCCGGCTCCATCAGAGCATTTGAGATTTCTCCCGGAAACGAGCTCGTATGTCAGAAATCAGCATTCCTTGCTTCTACCTCTGATGTTCAGCTCTCTATTTTCTTTAACAAGAAAGTTGGTGCAGGCTTCTTCGGTGGTGAGGGCTTCATCATGCAGAAGCTTTCGGGAAACGGAGTTGCATTTGTAGAATTTGACGGCTATATCAAGGAGTACAATCTCCAGGCAGGCCAGTCCATGGTTCTTGATACTGGTTATCTGGCAGCTATGTCATCCACCTGTACCATGGAAATCCAGAGCGTACCCGGTTTAAAGAATAAGTTCTTCGGCGGTGAAGGCTTCTTCAACACAGTAGTAACCGGTCCCGGCAGGATCTGGATCCAGTCCATGCCTATCTCTGCTATGGCAGGTTCGCTTGCTCCATTTATCACAACCGGACACTGATCTTAAAATAAAAATATGGGATGTTTCAAGAGTCTGTTAAGGTGCTTGAAACATCCTTTTTCTTTTAGCATAATCTCTTTATAGTTGCCGGGTCTGTTTACCAGATCTTATAATTTCCGCTGAGAGCAAGCATCGCAAACATATAGAGGCAGTTATCATAATATCTGTGTTTTCCGGTCTGCATGGGTGTATCCCAAAGTAATCTCACACAGCGTTCAGCGTATTCAAGGCTCTTGCTGTCGGCCTTTGAATTTATAAATACCGCTAGCGAACCTTCAGCATTTGTTGCCAGCAGACCGACATTATGCTTAGCATGATCTTCCACAAGGGTTCCGTCTATCTCATATATCCCGTCCATTACACCGTTTCTGTCTTCTATAAAGAAGCGCTGTATCTTAGCGGCTATATCGGCTAAAGCAGGATTTTCCCCGCACCAGCAGGATTCCATGGCGATATTGGCTATGGTCCTGTAAGCATCACTAAAGAACCAGTCATGTCTCTGATTATATTTTTTAGCCCATGCGGAATTTGTAGGTGTACCGTCATACTCAGAATACTCAGGGCTTAAGCCTGTCACGGGATGACTGGATTTTACGATATATTCCCTGCTGGCATCGGCTGCCTTTTTCCAGAAAGCCCTGTCCTCTTCATTTGCCCACTTTGCAAACAGCTCATAGAAATGCGGCAGATGATATGATGTATCGGAATACTCCACCTCAGGAGTAAACTTAATATAGTGGTTATCATGATTCCACATAGGATGTCCCTGACGGTCACCCTCACCATTATGTATACATGCCTTTAATATCTCCCTTGCCTCATAAGAGTAGTTATATATACCCTCTCCGTCAGCCCAACGATGCGAAGCAAAAAACAGAGCCATAGCAAAATATTCTTCTCCGTCGGGAGCAGGTCCTTTACCTCTTACCGTACCGTCCAGGTTACAGGACCACTTAAAATATCCCTGATCATACCCTGTGGGTATCCACATATATGTCTTGGTCCATTTCCAGATACGGTCAAACTTCTCCTTCTCATCCATCTGGACACAGACCATCATCGCGTACGACATACCCTCGGTCCTTACATCATTATTTCCGGTATCGGTGATATAACCCATATCATCTCCTACATTTTCGTAGAACCTGACGCCCTCCGGACCGTTGTAGATAGTATCAAAGCATTCACGTACTCTTTTCTGTATTGCCTCTTCATTATAACCCAATTCTTTAAAAATATTGCGGTATTCCATAGTCTTCTCCTTGTTTATTATTAAAATCATTTAATATATTTATACTAATTATTCCATATTATGTCAAGATGATAAGAATATCCTTTTCATCAATGTATGACAGATAAACTGCAATCCATGACAAAAGGGTTGCAGTTTATTTGTTTATGTGTATAATCAAATCATCGATGAAATGCTTAAGCAGAAAAAATATAGGAGGACGATAAATTTGAAGGTCAGACTTTCAGTAAGTGAAAACAGATATGATGAAATAAAAACCGAACTTTGTGATCACGGAATAGATATAGATGACGATGCGGATCTCGAACTTATAGAAAGGTTTGGACAGGCCGAGTTCTTAAATGTCAAAAATGATGTCGGAGACCGGATGAGGATACCTGTTGATGATATAGTCTTTATTGAAAGCTTCGGCAGGAACATGGATGTACATACCGAACAAGAGGTGTTCAGAGCATCTGAAAGAATGTATGTCCTTGAACAGGAACTTGCCGGCAGGGATTTTATAAGAGTCAGTAATTCATGTATCATTTCCAAAAAGAAGATAAAAAGGATCAAGCCATCGCTTTCTATGAAATATGTACTTGAAATGACGGATAAATCATTGGTAGATGTTACTCGTGGATACTATCATTCGTTTAGAGAACGCATGAGAATCTGAAGATATAGTTTATAACCTATTTTGATTATAGAAAGGAACACAAAAATGAATGTAGCAGGAATAAGAATCGCAGGAATAGCAATATTAATCTGTGTAGCTTTGATTGTAGGAATAATTATATATAAGATTTATAAATCAAAGGTAAATAAGGCACTTGCAGGAGAGACCAGCGGAGCTCATATCGGAGTCCCGGCACCGGCCGACACCTTTAGTGGAATAATGAAGATAGTAGTATTAATTCTTCTTGTATGGATAATTATAAGTCTTGGGAGTATTTCCGATTTAAAACAGGAAATCGCTAATCTCCGGTCAAGCAATTCGGCAGAGCTTTCGTCTTTGTCATTTGAACTTTCACAGCTTAAGAATGATATTGCTGAAGCAAACAACAGGATTATGTCATATAAAAGGTATATATATGATGTAAACGCCGAAGACAATACATGTACCATAAAGCATACCATACGCTTGAAAACTTATAGTGACGCAACTACCGTAAAGCTTACTATGCCTGATGGGACTCAGCTTGATATGCATAAAAAAGCAGCCGGTATTTATGAAGCAGAGACAAAAATAAATCTGTTCGCAAGCATAGAAAGCAATACTTCGTTTTCTGTTAAGGAAGGTGATCTGAGCTATGTAGAATTACCACAGCCCGAAAACGATGATGCTGATGAGTACTGGCAGTTGGTTATTCCTTCACTGGATGCTTCAGGCTTTGATATTTATTATACTTCGGACAGAATATCTGTGGGTACTATCAATCTGTTCTCGTATCACAAGGCGCAGTATCATATTACTTCCGCAAAGCTTGTTGTAGAAAAGAACGGAGAAGAATTAGATACTATCGATGCTATGTCTTATATGAATAAAACTTTTGGAGACGGCAGCATTCCGGTTGATAAGGATTACAATATAAATAGTGATGACAGTTTGAGCATGAAATTGATTTTGACCACAGAGGAAGGCTATACCTTAAATCAGCAGATATTTGAAAGAGTAAAGGGAAGTGGCATCATGACCTACGGCAATAAGTTTTCTATAACAGATAAAAACGGTCAGGTAGTATATTAAACATTTGAATAATTAAATAAGAAAGGCCCAAGTCCACATGAAAAAGATCATATGACTTGGGCCTTAAACTTATGGCTCACAGAAAAAGCCTGCATAGTCGAATTTATACATTTTAACCTTGTTTCCGAACATATCCATATCTCTGCCTTCTGCTTTACCTGCAAGAATCTGCTCGGCACCTTCTATAAGCTTCGGTATAAGATCCGGATATACAGGGCACATATCATGGCAGGGATAAATAATATCAAATCTGTCCTCGTATTCTCTAAGCTTTTTCATGCTATCAATATAGGTTTCAAGGTTTCTGTACTGACCAAACATGAAAATAATACCAGACTGCACGGAATCTCCGGAATAAAGGACTCTATTGTTTATATCCAGGATGCCGATGCTTCCGGGAGTATGACCGGGCATATCTATTATCTCTAAAGGACGGTTTCCTGGATTGATGATGTCGCCTCCCTTTACCGGGATAATGGTACACTGTCCGCCGTTTTTCCTGTAGTTTTCTTCCTCGGCAGGATGCATATATACTTTTTCAAAAGCGATATTTCCGGCAATATGATCTCTGTCTGCATGAGTATTGATAAGCTCTATCGGTTTGTTTGTCACTTTCTTCGCAGCATCTATAGCATTCGGATTGTTCATACTGCTGTCGATCATCAGAGCCTTTTCGGTGCCTTCGATGATAAAGTAACGGACTCTGTCGTCCTCAACCCTATAGGTGTTTTCATTAAGCTGCATTATATCCATCATAATAGTTTTTCCCTCTCCGTTAGAATAATTGATATAATTATACACTATCTTAATGTATAATACAAACATTATTTGACTATACTATGCATATTTGCTATACTCTTCACATCAAAAGAGTAATTCTCATCAAGAAAACCCAAGGAGAACAGGCATATGACAGAAGAAGAAATCAAAAGCACGAACTGGACACAGTCAGTAGCTGGTGTATGCATAAAAGATGGCAAAGTTTTACTGGGACGTCATACATATGGTGCAGGTAAAGGTAAGCTTATTATACCCGGCGGTTATCTGAAATTCGGAGAGATACCGCAGGAAACCCTGGTTAGGGAATTCATGGAAGAAACCGGAGTTACCGTAAAAGCAGGTAAGCTGATAGGTATTCGGTTCAATGAAAAAGACTGGTACAGCGTCTTTATTGCTGAATATATCAAAGGAGAAGCAAGACCCGACGGAGACGAAAACAGTGAAGTCATATGGATGGATATCCAAGACGCACTCAAGGATGAAACCGTCCCCGGACTTACAAAAACAATGATAGAAGCTGCAGTTAAAGATGGTGGTATGGTGCTTACTCCCTATAATACTACCAAGCCGAGAAATTACCTTTATACTTAAAGATTGGAAAAAGATTATGAATATACAATACAGGAAAATGACCTCCGCTGATGTGGATACCTTCATAACCATGCGTATAAAACAGTTAAGAGAAGAAGGAGCAACCGAAGATATAGACCTTATACCGGCACTTAAAGATTATTATAGCAGGCATATGGCTGACGGGACTTTCGTATCATGGCTGGCAATTGACGGAGATAAAATAGTCGGTACCAGCGGTATGTCATTTGTAGAAAAACCGCCGTATTTCAGTTGCCCTACAGGCAGGATTGGACTTCTTTCCAGCATGTTCACCGATCCCTCCTATCGCCGCATGGGTATAGCAAAAGAACTGCTTTCAAGAGTAGTGGATGAGGCAAAAAAATACGGATGCGGGTGTGTACAGATCACCGCATCCGATATGGGTGTGTTATTATATACCGATTTTGGGTTCGTAAAGAATGGGAACTTTATGCAGTATAAACTGTAACAGATTAGTGGAACGGTTCTATAGTTGAACCGTTCTTTTTGCTTCAAAATCAGTCTTAAAATATGAGATAAGAGCTTTTTTGATATCATCGCAGCCACTACCTGATATAATGGGGCAGTTCTCCAGATATCTGCTTATCTCAAGTGCTTTGTCTTCCTTTTCCTGTAAGGTTAAATCATTGCAGAACCATATTTGTTTTGATATCTTATTTAAGGCGAACTTAAGAAGTTCCATGATGTTAGCCTGTAGCTTTTCAGCAAATTCGGGGCTGTTCTTTTCAAAAAGCTGCTCAGTTTTTTGACCTGCGGTCTGATACCAGTCAGGAAGCTTTTCGCGGTATAGTGCAACAGCCTCATCTGTATATCCCGATGCATGCAATAATTTCCCCTGCATCACATAGGCATCCCTTCTGATAAAGTCATCCTGACAGCCTTTTAAAATTTTATCGCAAAGCTGTTCAAGTTCGGTTTTGTGTTTTAATATGGCGTTCGGATCATTATCCGCATATCCTCCTATAAGATCCCACATATACAATTCCATAACCCTATAATCCTGAGGATATTTCTTATATGCAGCCTTTGAAATGCGCAGGCATTCTTTTGCATTATATGCTTCCGCAGCTTTTGTATGTTCTGTGATAAAGGCACCTATCTCAAGGTCAACAGCACAGGCATCATAACTCATAAGTTCATCAATCGATACCCGAAAATAATATGCAAGTCTCGGAAGCATTGAGATATCAGGCATAGTATCGCCGCGTTCCCATTTACTCACTGCTACAGATGACACATTTAATGCCTCAGCCAGCTGTTCCTGAGTAAGGTTGCTTTCGGTACGTAATCTTTTTATATTTTCACCGATCAAGATATCCATATATCATCATCCTTTCCGTAATCATTTTCGACGTCGTAACTGTATTATAGCAGATTTTCATGAAGATGGAAGATAATATCGGGACAGATAAGCTTAATTATCAGTTAAATTTTTAACTAGCAGTTATTTAAAATCCCTGTTTTTCACTAAATGGAAAGCAGGGATTGGTTTAACATTTTATCTTTTTCTATTAAAGATTTTTTGCTCAATCCTAAAGATTACATAGGACATGGCAATGATAAGTACTAAGTAAATGATAATCTCAGGAATTACTCCAAGGGTTTTTGCTATCGATGAGAATACCACCTGTGTTGAGGGATAATACGGTGTTATCTGGAACATATTAGGTTCCGGTTTTCTGTCTGACAAGACAAAATGTCCAAAGGAATTAACTATTTCAGCTATTACTGACAATATAAGGAACATAACTATGACGGGTTTAAAACTCGTCTTTTTTCTTTTTGAAAGAATTAGTATGGAGAGCGCAGATTCCAAAAGCATAACTATATGGTAAGCGAATCCGTGTGCAGTAAAAAGAATCTGCGGGCGCAGCATATCCTGGGGAAATAAAAGTGCCATAATGGCTGCAAGTAACGAGAAAGTCGCCATAAATGTAAGCAGAGTGTCTTGTAGTTTCCTCTTTACAAAAGAGATGAGCACCGAGCAATACATGGCGATGGAACATAGCTGCCAAGGAAAGAACCACATATTATAGGTACCGTCAAAAACGTATTTCAATGAGAACCACTGTTTCCATATTTCAGCCAACACCATACCTATACCAAACCATTTGATCATATTTAGATGCTTGTCCTCTGACCTCTTCTTTACCAATATGACAAATACACATACAACAACTATTGACAATACCATCATTGCAATATGAAATATTCCAAACATAGCAGGCGTTTCATTGAAACAGATATCCATAATCGTCAAATTCTCCTTATTTGCTTTATAGTTAAATAATGACATATTTCCCAAGTGAATGCAACAAGAATAATTATCCAGGAATAGTTAAAAACAGTTGAATTAAACAACCAATATACATAGAATAAAACCACCTGCATAAAGCCAGGTGGTTCAATTTTTAGATATTCTCTTTTATCTTATTAAGCATTTCACTATACTCATCAAAAACCTTTTTATGGTTTTCCCTGATGTAACCGTAATTGCCTTCTTTTGCAGCTAATTCAAGTGCTTTCGCATGTTCCGAAAGTTCAACGGCACCTATATTTAAGGATGTGCTTTTCAATGCATGGACATATGTTTCATAGTCCTTCCAGTTTTCGGCAGCAAATGCATCAGCTATCAACTGCCTTTTATCATTTTGCACATATGTTTCTATTATTTCGACATAAAACTCCTCGTCATTCATGCAGTAATTCATCCCCATCTTGGTATCAAGCATGGGGAATCTTTCTTCAAGGTTTTTGGGGTTACCTATATGAACTGTCTCGGATTCCGCCTCAATACTTACGGCATTATCGTCCGTATTTCCCTCAGGATTTTCTATAGAAGGCACATTTACCATCGTTTTAGGAAGATACCTGCACAGCATATCTATCAGATCATCACGTCGTATCGGCTTTGACAGATAATCAGCAAAGCCCTTTTCAAGATACATCTCCTTTGCCCCGACAACAGCATTCGCAGTAAGAATTATTACAGGTGTATCTGTATTGGGATTATCCTGTTTTCTCATTCTCTCCAGGGTTTCGATACCATCCATTTCCGGCATCATATGGTCAAGGAATATTATGTCATAACGATTTTTAGCGATCTTTTCAAGACATTCCATGCCGCTGTACGCAGTATCTATATTGGCACGAGTCTTTTTAAGCATACCCTTTACAACCTGGATATTCATCTCGACATCATCGACAACAAGTAAGGAAGCCCCATGGATGTCGAGCACGCTGGTATTCTCTTTTTTCTGGCTTACAAACTCATTGTATTGATTGGAGAAATTACCGACAGGTGCCGCATTTACTATTTTCTGAGACAATTTCACACTGAATGTCGAGCCCTTACCGTATTCGCTCTCCACATTTATCTCTCCGCCCATGAGTTTTACAAGCTTTTCTGTCAGAGAAAGTCCGAGTCCGGTTCCTTCTATGTTACGGTTCTTCTGTTCATCCAGTCTTGTAAAATTCTTAAAGAGTTTACTTACATCCTCTTTCTTTATACCGATGCCTGTATCTGTTACTTCAATGGATAACTCAACATTATCACCTTTTCTTGACAGCTCCTTAAGGCACAATGATATCTTTCCGGCACGGGTATATTTCACGGCATTTGATAGGAAGTTGTTTATGATCTGACGGATGTGCACCTCATCACCGTAGAGTACCGAAGGGATGCTGCTGTCAATATCTATCTCAAATTTCAGTCCTTTTTCCTCTGCTCTTGACAGAGTCATGTTATAACAGTCATTAAGTACCGAGAAGATTTCATATTCCACGGGTATAAGCTCCATCTTACCCGATTCTATCTTGGAAATATCAAGAATATCATTAATTATCGAAAGAAGGGTCTGACTTGCACTGGTAATGTTCATCGCATACTTACGTGCATCTTCGACATTACCGTCATCAAGCTCGTCAATAAGCATAGTATTCATACCCATGATACCATTGATAGGAGTACGTATCTCATGGGACATATTCGCCAGGAACTGGCTCTTTGCCTGACTGGCGACCGCAAACTTATCCGCCAGCTCTATTTCCTCGGTAATATCCGCAAACACCATCAGGATACAGTACGGCTCCCCATAAGTATCCTTAACAGAATTAAGCTTTACTGAATACGCCTTTTCGCCTTTCTTATCCCATAAACGTGTGGAGTAAATCTCATTTGCGCCCTTTTCAAACATATTGTTGATATCGGCTTCACTTATGTTGAACAGATCATTAAGCTTACCGCTCTTTTCCCCGGAGAGGTGATTTTCCGCATAAGCATTCATGATGGCTATGTGCCTGTCAGTATCAAATACTATTACGCCTGCCTCTATAAAATCAAACAGTCTGTGTGTGATATTGCCAACACTGACATTAAATGAATTGGCTACAATAGCACCATACCAGATTACTATAGTACAGACAGCTCCACCAATACCTGATGTTGCAACACCCGGAAGACCGAAATTTGGAAAAACAGTGTCAGGGATGGAAAAAAAGAGCAAAGAGAAATTTGCCATAAAAAGAAAAGCCATAAATTTCCTTGAGCGTTTTAACCTGATCTTTTTAAGCCAGATAATGGCTAATATAAACAACAACAAAAACATTAAGATTTCATAGACATAGTGAATATATCGTCCCATATATACTTGAGGATTAGCATACCATCTGGTATAACCGTCCTCACGTACAAATATATCCAAAGCTCTGTTGGAAAACAGTAAAATATCGATCAAAGATGCTATGGCTGCAGAAATGCGAATTATAATAGATGCACGTTTACTTATACCGGCCATCTCTGTTCCAAGGAAAACTTCATTCATAAGGAAACTGCATATGGAAGCAAGACCAATGATCCTTATATATGGGCATAGTGATATATCCGGCATCACTCCAAGCAAAGCATAACTCAGACACCAGATTGCTGAAAACACACCATAAAAAAGTATATAACGACGAATATTACCGGCAGAACTGTTGTTTCTCAAATAGAAACTTACACCCATAACACCGGCAATTGTTCCAAGTATAAGCAATGCGCAATTATTTAATATCCATATCATTGCCAAAACTCCCTAAAAAATATAAATGAAAAGCCTTGAAACACCAACGTTTCAAGGCTTCTCCACTATGCACCTTCAGGGGCTCGAACCCTGGACACCCTGATTAAGAGTCAGGTGCTCTACCAACTGAGCTAAAGGTGCGTTTCTTGTTTTTCACAAGCACAAGCGATATTATATACCCGTCTTTTAAAAAAATCAAGTACTTTTTTAAAAAATTTTTATTTCCGACACAAACATTATTTTTATAAAATATTCTGACAATTTTACAGGTTTCCAAAACAAAAAGCCCCTTGCCATAAATGCAAGGGGCATCATAAATCATATTAAACACTTATATCAATATTACTTCCGACATTAGGATTTACACTGGTCTCCATAAACGTTCTGTTCATCATATCGATCATGGCAGCACCGGCCTGGTTTTCGGTATCCATCTGCTTTGCAAGTATAGCCATGCCTATATCGTTACGTGTCTTAGCATCTGATAAAGTTACTGTTAAAACGCTGCCAACATCCATATCGCTACCTCCTTGTAGTCATTACGAACACAATTATTCCCTGTCCAATTTATATCTAATGTTATACTACCATAGAATTTTCCAAAAAACAAGATAGTATAGTTCCGGAAATCATTATATTTTTATTAAATCAGTTTAAAATATCCTGCCACCTTGAGTACCATGAGCTGTGTCTTGGCATCGGGGAGCTCACCGTTCATGGCCATCTCAACAGCCTTATCCAGCGGGATACGCTCAGGTTCAATAAACTCATCCTCGTCAAGCTCCAGTTCACCGGACTCCTTGTCCACATGACAGAAATACAGGCGGTCTATCTCACTGCAGATACCGGGGGTCGGATACATATTGCCCATAGATATCCAGTCCTTACCTGTGCAACCGGTCTCTTCCTTAAGCTCTCTTTGGGCTGCCACAAACGGATCCTCACCCTTTTCCAGTTTTCCTGCGGGAAGCTCCAACAGCACCTCTTTAAACGGATACCTGAACTGTCTGCCAAACAGGAGCTCATTATCCTTAGTCAGAGCTGCTATACATACTCCGCCCGGATGCTCAACTACTTCCCTGTATCCCGGCTTTCCGTTTGCAAGCTCTATATCATCCACATGTACATGGATAATCTTTCCATCAAAAATCGGATTGATTTTTATCGTTTTTTCATTCAAATCCATCTTAGAACTCACAATTCTTAGGTGTTCTGGGATAAGGTATAACGTCTCTTATATTCTCTACGCCTGTTAAGTACATGATAAGTCTCTCAAATCCCATACCGAAACCGCTGTGAACACATCCGCCGTATCTACGAGTATCCAGATACCAGTCGATACCGCTCTTGTCAACACCCATCTCATCCATTCTCTCGAGCAGTTTATCCAGATTCTCCTCACGCTGACTACCGCCCATAAGCTCACCTGCCTGAGGTACCAAAAGGTCAACAGCAGCCACAGTAGCATTGTCAGGGTTAACCTTCATATAGTATGCCTTGATCTCCTTTGGCCAGTTAGTAACAAAAACAGGGCCGTTAAAGTAGTCAACCAGGTACTTTTCATGCTCCTTAGCAATATCCTCACCATAATCAGGCTGGAACTCCCACTTCACATCAGCCTTCTTTAAAAGATCGATGGCATCATGATGACAGATTCTGGTAAACTTAGCATTGATAATGCCGTTCAGCTTATCCTTAAGTCCCTTAGCCACAAACTTGTCGCAGAAATCAATCTCCTCAGGACACTTCTCACAAACATACTTCACAATAAACTTAAGCATTTCCTCTTCGATATCCATCAGACCTTCAAGATCACAGAAAGCCATCTCGGGTTCGATCATCCAAAACTCATTTGCGTGAGTCTGGGTATTAGAGTTCTCAGTCCTGAAAGTAGGACCAAATGTATAAATATCACCGAAAGCCATAGCAAAGGTCTCACCCTGAAGCTGACCTGATCCGGTAATAAATGACTGCTTGCCAAACAGATCCTCTTTGAAATCAACCTTTCCATCCTCGGTCAGAGGCAGATCGTTCATGTTTAAGGTAGTGATTTTAAACATCTGATCCGAACCCTCACAGTCGGCACAGGTGATAAGAGGAGTATGTACATAAAGATATCCTCTGTCCTGGAAATAGGTATGAACAGCCATAGCTGCTACACTTCTTATTCTAAATACAGCACTGAACAGGTTTGTACGTGGACGAAGATGAGCCACTGTACGAAGGAACTCCCTAGTATGACGCTTGGGCTGTATAGGATAGCTCTCAGGACAATCACCAAGTACCTCAACAGACTTAGCCTTAACCTCGAAAGGCTGCTGGTTTTCGGGAGTAAGTACAACAGTACCCACAACCTTAACACTCATACCAACTCTGATCTTTGATATATCTTCAAAATTCTCTAATCCTGCCTCATAAACAACCTGCAGGTTTTCAAAAAACGAACCATCATTTATATTCAGGAAGCCAAACTGTGCCTGTGACCTATTAGTACGTACCCATGCACATACAGTCACATCTTTTGAAGCATACTCTGCTGTGTTTCTAAACAATTGTTTGATTTTTGTCCTCATAAAACTATACCTCCTGATAAAAAAAAGATAGTACAATAATACCACCTTTTCAAGATTTTACAAGTTTTTTTTGCATTTTTCCATTGATTTTTATTATCAATACTGAATATTACTCTTTTTACACCTCACCAGTCTGCATCGCAGACAGTTTCACCCTCAAAATTAAATATAAAATGTATATTGAATAACAAAGAGAGTAACAAGGCTGGGTGGAGTACCCGGTATGGGCTAAAACCATAAAGCGTGCAGCGGATATACTTCGGTCAGACGAATATGAAGGCAAGGCAAAAATCAGTTTACCAAACTGATTTTTGATACGATGCTATGTCGTAAGGAGGGGCCCACTATGAAGTAGTGGGAAGATTCCTTATGACCTGCTGTGAAGCAGCAGTGATTGCAAGCGTCCGCAGCCGTAATAAGAGTATGACCGTTAGTATATCCCTGCTAAGCGGTAATGGGTTTTAGAACATACCGGGTACTCCACCCAGCCGTTATCTAATGTTACCTAAAATCACTTGTCCATATGAACATCCACCTGCTGGAACGGAATCGAGATACCGTTTTCATCAAACGCCATCTTCACACGCTCCATCATATCAAAATACACATCCCAGTAATCAGGACCTGCACACCATACTCTGAAGGTATAATCAAGACTGCTGGAACCCTGTGCGGTAAGCCTTACAAAAGGCGCCGGATCCTTTAAGACCTTCTCATGAGCTTCAGCCACGCCCATAAGCACACTCTTAACCTTCTCAATATCATCATGGTACCCTGCACTAAACTTGATATCCACACGTCTTGAAGGAAGAGTAGAATAGTTTATAACATTAGAATTGGTCAAGGTGCCGTTCGGTATCGTAACCACCTTGTTATCCACAGTATAAAGTATGGTATAGATGATAGTAATATCCTTTACCGTACCCATAACTGCACCGTTCTCGATAAAGTCCCCAACCTTAAAAGGCTTAAAGATCAGGATCATCAGACCGCCGGCGAAGTTACTTAATGCGCCCTGCAGAGCTAAACCTACAGCCACGCCTGCCGAGGTGAAAATAGTAAGGAACGAAGTGGTAGGAATACCCCAGATGATAGCAGCGCTGGCTATAACAAGCGCATAAAGGATAATCTTTATGAAACTGAGCAGAAAACTCTGAACACTTACTTCCAGTTTACCAAAGCCTTTGCCTTTAGATACCAGCTTAACCACCCATTTTGCCAGTTTCATACCGACAAACAGTACTACCAGGCCGAAGAGAATCTTTAGTCCTACATCAGTACCCAGCTGTTTTAAATACTCTAAAAAGTTCTGCATATAATCCACCCTCCTATCCGTCAAGGTCCTATATTATCCTGATCCAGGTCATCTCCCGAATCATCACTTACACCGATCTCCTTTTCATCCTCCATAAGAGCTGTGACATCACCGTTTACCGCATTTTTGATCACAGTCCACAGACCATCGGTATCTCCGCCCATCATCCAGGCAGCTGTACCGCTAAATTCTTTCTCACCGATCACCATAGCCTTTAAGGCAAGTGACTTCTTTTCCTCAGCCCAAAGCTTATAAGTAGCACCTTCTTTATTATATTCGTAGTAATACTGGCCTACCTTTTCCTTCCATTCAGGCTCTATACCGAGTTCTGCCACAAAAGCATCCTGCTCAATAAGGTTCATAGTCCTCTCGGAATAGGTCTTTACACTGTCCCCGTCAGGTACTTCCTTCCAAAGCCTTGTATAAAAAGGAACACCCATTATAATCTGTTCGGCTCCGCATTTTTTAAGAGAAAGATCGGCGGCATACTTAAACCATGAAAGAGAAGCTACAGAACCCGCATCGGAGCCTGCATAATGCTCATCATAACCCATAATGACTATATAATCAGCATTTTTCTTCTGCTCAGGGATATTGTAGAATGCATTATAATCCTCAGGGATATAATTATCTATGGATAAAACAATGCCGTAATCCTTGCATTTAAAGCCCAGTTCCCTTATAAACTGGACAAAGTATATACCGGTCTCAACATTCAGGCCTTCCACATCCACATTGATACCGTCTGCACCGCATTTCTTTACAGCTTCTATAACATTACGTATCAGCCTTTGTCTGGTCTCATATGTAGCGAATACCTTGTGGCTGTCCTCTGCACAGTCAAACGATCCCTCTATGGTATCATTTTTTAATACTGCCCAGACATTTACCCTTCGCTCATGTGCCGCAGTCACATAATCCGGATCACCGTAGGATGTAATCTCACCCTTATCTCCGTTCATAAAAAACCAGGTAGGTGAAACAACATTAACCTCGGGATTCTTTTCTATGTATGAAACCATCTCATCGATATGTCCGGTGCTGTATACCAGCTGCCATACAAGAAAAATCTTTTCCGGTAATGAAATATGTGTATACTCTTCTTCAGTAAACTCATTAAATGTCGGAGCTACATTATATCTGTTAGCCCAGTCCAGTTTTTCCTGAAGGATATAGCCTCTTACGCCATCCTCACTCATTACCTTTATAAAGCCCTTTTGCTGGATGCCGCCGCCTTCTATTATCCTTACTACACTTCCAGCAGGCAGCTTTTCCAGATAATCGGCCTTGATATCCTGGCTGACCCTGATAGAGGTCTCCTCATTAACCGTCACACACAGGAACTCATCGGGACTGTATGTCACAAGTACTCTGGCAGGATCATTAAACACCTTATAAGTTATGTTACTGCATTCTTTGAGGAATTCCATCGATATATATATGGTATCATTCTGTATTATAACTGCCGGTACCGAAGTCGTTATTCTTTCTTCGTTAACAAGTATATTTACATCTCCGGGAGTTATAAGATACTCTTTGGATGCTGTAGTATAGTACATCCGATACTCTTCCTGGCTCCACATAAACAATGTGGTATATTTATCTATTACCGTAGGTAAGTCAAGATAAGGCTCCCCATCGACAAACAGAGCCGTTTTTTCAAATATCTTCTCATCAAATATGAGCAGTGCCTCACCATCCGGCACGTTATAATAATTTGAAAGCTCCATCTTCACTTCGCTTTCCTTATATTTCTCAGCAATCATCCCATATATAAAAACTCCTACCGCAGCAAGTAAGCCAAGCAGTATCACTGCCGTAAGTGCTACCAATACTTTTTTGTACATATTCGCCCCACATGTTTATAAATTTATAATAACTTTATTATATCTTGAACATAAGTATATTACAACTGTTTTTTATCACACATTATTCCAAAACCTGTCAAGCTGTTTAGCAATCTGACCGGAATCAGTGTACTCAAAAGGATACCACTCCTGGGGGAAGAGCTTTCTGTACTGCTCTGTGCCAAAGCGTTCGTCAAGCAAAAGTATAGCCCCCCTGTCATCAGAAGTCCTTATAACACGCCCTGCTGACTGCAACACTTTATTCATCCCGTTATAAAGATATGCATACTCAAACCCCGAGTTGTTTATTTCATCAAAATAGTTTCTGAAGAGTTCTCGTTCATTGCATACCTGAGGCAATCCGGTCCCAACGATGACCGCACCTATAAGCCTCTCAGCCCTCAAGTCGATACCTTCACCAAAGATACCGCCCATCACGCAGAAACCTATCAGCGTACCTTCATTTGCCTCATCAAAGCACTTAAGGAAGGTCTCTTTTTCTTTTTCACCCATCCCGGGCATCTGGAGTAAGAGGTAAGACTTGCCGGATTCCAGATTTACTGACATCTCCTCTTCCATTGCCTGATAGATTTTATGTTCAGACAGATCATCTTCATTTTCCGGAGTATCTTCAGGATGGATATTTATATCCTGCAGCTTGTCTCCCATCAGTTCTTTCAGAGAGTCCGCCACATCAAGCATCATCTTATAAGAAGGAAAAAATACCATATAGTTACCGGGCTTAGCTGTCGAAAAATCCCTGATGTATCCGGCTATCCGCTCATATTCCGCCTTATTTCTTCTGGTATACTTTGTGCTGACATCTCTCGCTACCATGATCAGGCGGTTGTTTTTATCAAACGGAGACGGTGCATATACCGCATAATCCTCATCCGAACCGCCCAGCTGTCCCATATAGTACTTAACCGGTATCAGGGTAGCCGAAAAGAAAATAGCACTTCTTCCCCTTTTCAGGCAATCCTTTAAAGGCTTAGAAGGGTCCATGCAGCATAAAGTCACGTTAAAGGTCTGATCCGTCGAATAGTCGGAATAAATGCTGTAGTTACCGTCCATTATGGTATACATATTTATAAAATGCCTCACATCAAGATACAGCGTCGACAGCATCTCCTGGTCATCAACCTTAAAACCCACAGGCATAGCTTCGTATATGCCCATGAATTTCTGCAGTACATCCACTAAGGAGTCAACATCCTCCCATACTGTAAAATCATCGCACTGCCGTTTTATCTCCAGCATGTATTTATTACATTTGTCCAATGCTCCGGACAGCCTTTTATGGTTGTAGTCGTCATTGCCGACCATCTTTTTAACTGACAGGAAATCCTCTTTTTTCAGCCTTGCACTGTACATCTCTCTGGCACGCTCAACCAGGTTGTGTGCCTCATCGATCAGAAACACATAGTCCTTTTCAATACCTTCTGCAAAGAAACGCCTCAGGTATACGTTCGGATCAAACAGATAGTTATAATCACATATGACAGCATCCGCCCATGTTGTTACATCAAGGCACATCTCAAAAGGACATACATTATATTTCTCAGCATAGCTTAAGATAAGCTCCCTCGTTATACTGCCCTCGTTGTTAAGCATATCATATACACAGGCATTTACCCTGTCAAAATGACCCTTGGCTCTCGGGCAGTCATCGGGGTTACATGCCGGCTTAGGCAGTACACATACCTTTTCCTTGGCGGTAATAGTCACGCATTTAAACTGCATGCCCTTCCCCATAAGTATATTAAAGGCTTCCTCTGCCACAGTCCTTGCTATGGTTTTGGCCGTCCCGTAAAACAGTTTTGATGTGATGCCCTCGCCCATCGCCTTTACTGCAGGAAATACCGTGGATATAGTCTTTCCTACACCTGTCGGAGCCTCCAGGAAGAGCTTCTTTTTTCTGAGAATGGTCCTGTATACACCTGCTGCCAGTTCCTTCTGTCCTTCCCTGTAATCAAACGGGAAATCAATCTGCTTTATACTCGCATTTCTCTTTCTCTCCCATTTCATCTGCCATGCTATCCATTTGGCATACTCGTGTATCATGGACTCGAACCAGTCCTTCAGTTCTTCATATTTAAATATATAAAAGAAATATTTTTTCTTCTCGTCCTCCAGATTGGCATAGCTCATCCTTACGCCAATCCTATCCAGATCATTCTGCCCTGCATATATATAAGCATAACATTTAGCCTGTGAAAGATGTACCTTCACAGGCTCTGTTTGTTTTTCCACATCTCTGTAGGTGGTCTTTATTTCGTCAATGAAACTGATATTTATGTCAAAATCTGTATTTAGGTTGAATAAACTGTCTGCCGAGTCCGGTCCTTTAAGGATCACAGATTCCTTTGAGAACTTGGCAACCGCATTTTCAAACGGATCTTCAAATATACCGTCAGCACGTCCCTCGATGGCGAATATCATCTGCTCGCCATCATATTCTTCCTGCTTTTCAAATTTTAGGGTAACCTCAGCACTGTAACCTGCTCCCTGTTCCTTCTGTATCTTGCGGTGGAGCCTTGCCCCCTCCTGCATAGCATCCGGATCGGTATGAGCAGTACGGTTATCTATATCTCCGCTCCGCTCTGCAAACTCAACCAGATCTCTGACGGATAATTCAACTCTTTTTACTTCATTACTTACTTCCACTTAGAAATTGCTCCCGTTCCAGCCCCAGTCGGTTATCGGATGATAGGTTACATAGATAGCATCCCCGGGAATACTGAGAAGTCTGCTGTATACCTCACATATCTGTCCGGTCATGGTAGAAAAATCCTTGGGAGCTGCACTACCATACAGACTTACCGATACGTAAGCACCTTTTTCAAGTTTTTTTCCGCCTAACCAGAGGTCATATTTATCCTCGATACCTACCATGAGATAAGTCTCGCTCTTATGTAAAGTAGCCATGAGCTTTCCCAGCTCGGCCTTAAGTTCTTCTTTCTTTGCTGCATCAACAGCTACAGTTATTTTCGAATCTATAAACGGCATGTTTTAACTCTCCTCCTAATACTTAAATCAACTTATACAAATACAATTTTAGTCATGGTCCAAAGGTTTGTCAATACAATTCTACATACGCAAAAATATAATGTTTAATCAATGTGCTATATTGTAATAATGATTCATTTCTATTGCAAAACCCTTAACTTACATATTATAATAAGAGAGATAGGAACAACCCCTATCTCTTCTTTTCTTCTGTGATGAAGCAGGCACATCGCAGATGCGTACAAAGGCCTGCAGGAAGAAGGTATTTAAAATGATTTTTTATGTAAACGCAAATGCGTCAAAGGATGGTAACGGCTCAAAAGATATGCCCTTCCGTCACATCAACGATGCAGCCAAGGTTGCAAGACCCGGTGATGAAGTCATCGTCGCTCCCGGTATCTACAGAGAGTATGTTAACCCTGTAAACGGCGGTACTCCCGACAAGCGTATCGTTTATCGTTCGGAAAAGATCAAGGGTGCTATCATCACAGGTGCAGAAGTACTTTCAAACTGGAAGAAATATAAAGGTGATACCTGGGTAGCCGAGGTTGATAACGGAGTCTTCGGAGCATATAATCCATACACCACTTTCGTTTGCGGTGACTGGTATTTCGCTCCTACCGTAAGACATACAGGTGCCGTATTTATTAACGACCTCATGATGTATGAGACCGTATCTCTTAAAGAGTGTCTTGCAGGCGAGTCAGATCCCTGTGCATATAACCTTGAAGAGTCCAAGTATAAATGGTATACCGAGCAGAAGGATGGCAAGACCATACTTTATGCTAATTTCAAGGGCATGGATCCCACAAAGGAAAAGGTTGAGATCAGTGCAAGGCGCAACTGCTTTATGCCCGATAAGCCCGGCAAGGGATATATCACCGTATCCGGCTTTGTGATCACTAAGGGTGCTACCACATGGGCTCCTCCCGCTGCTTACCAGGACGGTCTCATCGGACCTCATTGGAGCAAGGGCTGGATCATCGAAGACTGTGAAGTTTCCAACAGCAGATGCTGCGGTATCTCTCTCGGAAAATATAAGGATCCCGAAAATGATATGTACTTCTATACAAAGCAGGTTAAGAGCCCTACCCAGATGGAGCGTGACGCTGTTTGCCGCGGTCAGTTCCACGGCTGGCTCAAGGAGCGTGTAGGGAGTCATATTATCAGAAGATGTGAGGTTCACCACTGCGAGCAGACAGGTATCGTAGGCCGTATGGGCGGAGTCTTCTCTACTATCGAGGACTGCCATATCCACCACGTATGTAATTCCCAGCAGTTAGGCGGAGCCGAAACCGCAGGTATAAAACTCCATGCGGCTATAGATGTAACCATCAGGAGAAACCACATCCACAACTGTATCATGGGTGTATGGCTTGACTGGGAAGCACAGGGCGCACGTATCACTCAGAACCTTATGCATGACAACTTCCGTCCTGAGGGCAGGAAGCCTGCACAGGGTGCTATGTTTTCCAACGATATCTTTATCGAGGTTGGACATGGTCCCACACTTATCGACAACAATGTACTCCTTTCAAAGGTATCAGTTGTTATCCCCAGCGAAGGTATCGCATGTGTTCATAACCTTATGCTCGGCTCATTCGGACTTATCAATTCCGGTGTTGACAGCATAGTAAACGGACAGAGAGAACCCAGATATACACCTTATCATATCCGTCACAGGACAGAGGTTGCAGGCTTTATGACCATACTTCACGGAGATGACAGGATCTACAACAATATATTTGTCCAGAACTATCCTATTACAGATAAGAAGAGAACCGCTCAGGCCAGCGATTACGAAGTAGTTGGTACATCCTGCTTTGACATATTCCCTTCATATGATGAGTGGATCGGCCAGTTCGATATGACCAAGGAGCCTGATATGGGCAAACTCGCTACCGCTCATTTTGGACATCTGCCTGTATGGGTTAAGGGTAATGCTTACTTTAACGGAGCAGCAGTCGGCAAGCATGAGACAGACGGTTTTGAAAATAAGAAGAACAAGATAAAGGTTGAGCTTGTTGAGAAAAACGGCAAATATACCTTAAAGACCAATCTCTATACATATCTCAAGGACTTCCGGGACGGCATCATCACAAGTGATATCTTAGGATGTGCATTCGAGCCCGAGCAGAGATTTGAGAATCCCGACGGAACAGCTATCACATTTGACAGCGACTTCCTCGGAAACCACAGAGGTCTCTCCACCATCCCCGGACCTTTCGCAGACGGTGAAGCAGCAAAGAGCGTGCTCTGGCAATAAAAATTTTAGCGTGCAGATACCATACAGTTTCTGCACGCTTATTTTTTATATTATTGCCATATTTCTACCAGATTTCTCTGCCCTTCTCATCCTCTATTCCGCTTATACGATGGAAGTAGGTATTTACCTGGTCGCACCACTCTTTTGCGTTATATAACTGGCGTTTAAAACGCTCGCTTACATTTTCGAATATTCCGTCATCTACCTTGCCCTTCAAGGTTTCCCACTTTTCTGCAAGCTTTACAGCCTCATCATATCCTTCAAAATGAGCGTCATAGATATGCTGTATCACTGTTTTTCCGCTATGGAGCACATGCGTATAAGGCAGGTGATGGAAGAAAAGTGCCAACTCATCAGGACAAGCAGCAGGTGAGTTGTATATTGACGCATTCGGCTCGTTATACTGAAGTGCATATCCTGTTCCCTTATCCGTCCTGTCCACACCAAGTCCGAGATGGTCAGCCCTGTGATATGTGCCCCATCTGTCATACTCATATCCGTCCACACTGCATCCGTAGTGAGTAGCCGGCTTTACCATCCAACCGATACCCAGTGGACATGTATATTTCTCATAGATAGCTCTTGAAGGCAGGAGTATTTCTTTTATGGTATCAACCACACCGTCTTCATTTGAGATGGTCATTCTGATAAACTCTTCCGCTATCTCATCACTCTCGAGTCCTGTATCAAATGCAAGTCTGCCGAATCCGAAAAGGTTGGCTCCTGCCAGATAATCACCTGTCCAGTTGAAATCATTTCCTGTATTGGTGACGGCTGCTATCCCTGAAAAACGGCTGTCAAAGGTCTTTCCGCTGATGATGTCTGCTACGGTATCATCCCCGTTTCCGATATCTTTTCCTGACTTGGCATAAGTCTTAAATCCAAGAATTTCCTTAAACATAGGGATAAGATAACATACATCTATCTGCTGTCCGGTGTACTCCTGTGCTATCTGTACTTCAAGCATCTGATTTGTTTTGGTAAGTCCGCCAAACAGAGGTGATATCGGCTCCCTTATCTGGAAATCCATCGGTCCGTTCTTTATCTGCAGGATGACATTATCATGGTAGTCACCATCCATAGGCTTGAAGTTATCATATCCGGCTCTAGCACGGTCGGTTTTTTTATCACGCCAGTCCTGACGGCAGTTATAAACAAAGCATCTCCAGATAATGATGGCACCATGTTCTTTGGCGATATCAGCAAGCATATTTGCACCGTCAGCCTGAGTCCTGCCATAAGTGAAAGGTCCGGGGCGTCCCTCAGAGTCAGCCTTTACCAGGAAGCCTTTGAGTGTAGGTATCTTGGCAAATACCTCTGCCATCTTTTCCTTCCACCAGGCCTTTACACCTTCGTCCAGCGGGTCTGCGCTGTCCATGCCACCGATTTCTATAGTAGATGCATAGTTAAGACTCAGGTATAACCCTATACCATAGCCTGCAAATATTTCTCCGAGTTGAGCCAGCTTTTCAAAATATCTGTCTGTTATCATGTATGATGCTGCCTGCTTAACATTTACATTGTTTATTACTACAGCGTTAATGCCGACTGACGCAATAAGTCTCGCATAGTCCACTGTACGGTTGTTTATGATGATCTCGTCATTTTCATAGAAAAATGATCTTCCGGAATATCCGCGCTCGATACTGCCATCCATATTGTCCCAATGGTTGAGCATTCTTAAAGGATTGGAAGGTCTGAAAGTCTTGGCTGAAGCATATTCTTTTTCAACATCCTTTTCGCAGCCTACAGTCCTAAGTAAATTAAACACACCATAAAGAATACCGGTGCTGCTGACCGCTGAGATATCTATGCTTCCATCCTTTATAGAGATTGTATATACTTCACTGTCAGCTATTGCCTTTCCACTGGTCAATTCTCTTTTGGCGGCACAGCTTTGAGTATTACCGTCAGATGATATTATTATCTGAGGCTCTATCCCGAGCATGTCTTTTAATCCTAAAGAAAGCTCTTTTTTAGCGTTCTCCAGGATTTTATCATCAGCAAAAGACCCACTAAATACTATTTTCTTTAATACTTTACAATCCTTATTATTCTTCTTTGAAGAGTAGTTTAACCAAAGTTTTGCGTAATTTCCCATGTTCTATACCCCTTGCTTTTATTTTAATAGTATTCCTTTATGTTTAGAATACCATTTTTATTGGTCATTTGTCTATCTAAATAATATCAACCTGCTTATAAAAAATTGCGATAAATAAAAAAGATGTGTCAAAACCATAGTTTTTGACACACCTCATCAGTCAGGTTAAATCCATAAGCACTGCCCTGCATGGTGCTCCGTCTGAACCGCCCAGGTTAATGGGTGCGGCATTTAACAGATACACACCTACAGGTACTTCGGCAAGTCTAATACCTTCGAGCAGCACGATCTTTGCACCAAGCATTACCAAATGCACTTCCATGGGAGCATCGAGAGGTCCGACTGTCTGGGATTCATTTCCGAACAGTTTTATCCCGCCCTTTGCAAAAACCTCGGCTCCTTCCTTGGTCATTACAGCATTTCCTTTTACAAGGATTCTCTCACTTGCACGCTCATCTGCGTTTTTTGCATCCTTTAATATCCTTTCAGCTACCTCTGCGGTTATATCACCATCATGCTCTGCCACATAAGCATATCCGATAAACTTATCCAAAGGCACTCTGTCTATTGTCTCTTCTCCATCTATAAAATGATAAGGTGCATCCACATGTGTTCCGTTATGTGCACACATTTCAAATGCCGTCAGATTGCATACCGCACCCTCGCTTATCTTCAGCTTAACCTCACGTATAGGCTGAGGATCTCCGGGGTATACTGCACAGTTAAATACTTCTTGGGATATATCATATATTTTCATATTCTATTCCTTTCCGTAAGTAAACATATACATAACTTTCTCTGTCAAATTGCATTAAAACATGCTGCTACAAATATTGCAGGTGAGTTCCAGTAAATAGCAATCTCATTGGTATCGGCTGAAGGCAGTTCATCCAGATAGCATTTTGCAGGAGCAGTCCCTTTCAGTTTTTCCTTTGTCTCCGGATAATTCATACCGCTGTTAGGACCTCCGGATATAAGGCCGGGCACAGGTTCCTCTATACCGTCAGCACCTGAAGGACGGTGATGAGGGTTCATAACTCTTCTTTCTCCAAAACCGGTGATGAAGGATATGTCAAGAGCGTTGAGACCCAATGCATAATTAAGCTGATTAAGTGCAGCATCCCTCATCTCAGTATTTCCTGTCAGCTTCCAGTCAACGATCATAGTCATCGCATTGCTCATGACGGTAAGTATCGAGCCCCATACATACTTGTCATGCTCGTTAGCTGTACCATATCCCGAGATTTTTACGAGATTTAATGCTTCCTTGCTTTTTTCAAGGAAATCCTTCTTTAACTCTTCTCCGAGTACTTCACCCGCAGTTGTTCCGTTTCCGTTTTTGCCAATTTCAAACAGACAGCATAATGCCCCCAGACCGGCTACATCTGCCCAGCCGTACTGTGTAACATTAAGTCCTACAGGCGGCTTAAAATCAGGGTTCCACTTCTTCATGCGTTCAAAAAAAGGATTGTTTTCCAGTTCCTTCTTTATGATCTCAGAATCCTTTGCATCCTTATAAATCTTTTCTGCTGCTACCTTATATTTTGTATCCGAAGTAGCGGCATACAGCTCACATGCAGCCCAGAATCTCTCATCCTTGTCATTCCAGTCACCATAATAACCGGTCCTGACACCTTCAGGCTGTATATAAGGCTTAAACTCCGGATTTGCCTCCACCCATTTCCAGCCTTTTAATGCTGCTTCGAGCATCTTTTCTGAAAAGTCCTTATCAAACTTCTCATAAACTCTATACGCAAGAGCCAATGCAGCTATCGCAGCCTCTGTAGCACAATGTGACACAGGTATAAGATATTCCTGTTCCTTATCATCCTCAGGCATGATAAAAGGGGCAAATCTTGCCTTGGTCAGTTTATGATAAAATGAACCGTCATCCTTCTGCATCTTGAGTATCCACTCGAGCTCCCAACGTGCTTCGTTCAATATATCCGGTGTACCGTTTCCGGTCTCGGGGATATTCAGAGCATCGGAGCATCCATCAGGGAATAAAAGATATGCATATAACATATGTGCCACTGTTACTGCTCCGGGTCCCACGTATTTTCCGTAGTCTCCTGCATCGTGCCATCCACCTATCACGGTTTTTTTCAAGGGTTCAGCACCTTCCTTAAAGCAGACCCCGTTCTCACTGACATGCATGATACTGTCATCCCACTCAATAGCCGGCGCTGTATGACATGCTGCATGAGTATATATCCCGGCATACTTTTCTTCCAGGGCACATCCGCATCTCTGATAATACAGACCTTTTATCAGAGCATTTGTCACATCACTGTATGCTTTCTTTTGAACACTTATTTTACGCTCGGTATCTCCGCTTTTTAATAAATATTTTCCCTCCGGAAGATCACCGAGATCTATTGAAGCCACACTGTCACCTGATGCATCGTCGAACTTAAGGTTTAAGTTTTTAAATGACTTAACTTCATAACCTTTATCATCGAACACGGTTAAATCATCATCTGATAAAACTACTACATTTTTAGATAATCCGGGTAAGTATCCCAGCATATTTACTCTTATTTTTGAAGGTGTTGTAGTATTCATGGCTACTCCTTTTCTTTGCATTATTTCTTCCGTTTTTAAATTCTTATATAACTATATCTTTTAAACTTCTTCAGTTCAGTGTAAAATCTATATTTTACTATATAACAGATTTCTTCGGTCATGTATATAGCATTCGCCGTATTTAATAAGAAAATCTATTATTTTTATAATATAATACATACAGCAGTTGACAATACCCGTCATTAAAGCTACAATCTCATATTAGCAGATTTAAGAACGATACAGGACGTGAAAACAATGGGACGAGCAAGAAACAGCTATAAAAGATCAAGACAAAGAGGCTCAAATCGGCATTTTTATTCAAAGCCTCAAAACGTAAATATCGATGGCGTAACCTGGTACACCGATTTTGGAGTAAGCTCCATGCTCGGTGTAAAGATCGACCTTGTAAAAAAATACGTTAAGCCCTCTGCCATCCAGCCTAAGAAAGACAAAATCCTGTATTCCAGAGCCGACATAGCCAGAGCTCTCGATGATCCCCATTTCAGCACCATGATAAAATCCTCGGCCTTTCTCGCAAAAGCCAGGGATATTTCCGATATACATGAACTGTTCAGCCACTATACCGCCGCCTACTATATGGCACGAGCCGGCGAGCTTGACAGAAAATTCATCCTTCATGTAGGTCCCACAAACAGTGGTAAAACACATGAAGCCATCGAACGCCTGATGCAGGAAAAGGACGGACTCTACCTGGCACCATTGAGACTGCTTGCTCTGGAGATGTTTGATAAGATGAACCGCAACGGTGTCCCTTGCGATCTGCTGACCGGTGAGGAACACGAAGAGGTCCCCGGAGCAAATGTCATATCCTCCACCATCGAACTCTGCGATTATACCAGACACTATAAGGTAGCTGTTATAGATGAAGCCCAGATGATAGCTGATAAATACCGCGGAGCCCAGTGGACAAAGGCCATCTGTATGGTCGATGCCGAAGAAGTGCATATCTGTCTGGCCCCGGAAGCTTTACAGATCATACGTTCAATAATAACAGAATTCGGCGGACAGTTTACCAGAAGAAAACACTATCGTCTGGCTCCATTGGAATATACCGGGAAATTCAAGTCCCTAAAGGATGTCAGAAACGGTGATTGTCTGATAGTTTTCTCAAGACGCTCCGTACTGTCCTTATCAGCAGAACTGGCTGATGCAGGGATAAAAACCAGTGTGATCTACGGTGCCCTGCCTCCTACCTCCCGCAGAGAAGAAGTCCGGAAATTCACAAGCGGAGAAACCAAGGTAGTAGTAGCCACGGATGCCATCGGCATGGGAGTCTCCATCCCGATAAAGCGTATCGTATTTATGGAAACCTCGAAGTTTGACGGTAAAGTCACAAGACAGTTAACCTATACCGAGATCCGTCAGATAGCCGGACGCGCCGGCAGATACGGCATATATGATGTAGGTGAAGTGGCCGCCATAAAGGACGAAGACCTTATAAAAAACGGACTCGATAAGAGCCCGTCATGGATTAACACATATACTATTCCTTTCCCCGAGGAACTGGCCGAATCCGGTCATGACTTCGGAGACCTTTTTGATGAGTGGAGTTTTTCTCCCTCCGGTTCAAAGCTGGCTGTAAAGGAAGACATAAAGGATATGCAAAAGCTGTACAAACTGTTGGAACCCGAAATCCCCAAGGATGCGGACCGCAGGCTCATCTACAGCCTTATCACATGTCCCGTCGACATAGGCAGTCCGGAGCTCGTGGAATACTGGCTCGACTGTGCTGTCATGGTATTGACCGGTCATCCCGAACTGGTACCCAAACCCGGATTTGGCGAGGATACACTGGAAGCTTGCGAGCGCCAATACAAGGGCTATGACTGCTACAATCAGGTGCTCCGCCGTGTCGGCATCGATGCAGGCTGCTATGACGAAAGAGAACGACTTAGTAAAAAGATAAATGAGCTTCTGACCAGGGATATAAAAGGTTATCGCCTAAAATGTCCCGGGTGCGGTAAAATAATGAAATTCACTGAGACTGCCAACAGCAGATATTGTAAAAACTGCCAGCTGGCTTATTGGGGATCATGGTAAGATAAAGCGGCAAACCATCCGGCTTGCCGCTTATATTTTTATTTTTCAATAAACAACACTCCCAGGGTGCCCGGTCCGCAATGTGCCGAAACTACACAGCCTGCATGTGTTACCAGTACTTCCTTAAAATATGAGAGTCCTTCGAGGATACCTTTTACCTTGGAAACTATAGCCTCGGTACAGCCGGAGTGGGTGATGAATACTCTGTCGGGCTTTGCTCTTTTCAGTGCCTCAAATAAATCCTTTGTATAATCAAGGATCACCCTTTCGATCTTACCTCTGTATTTTTTATCAGAATGCATGGCTCCTTTTTCCACAACTATCCTCGGATGCAGCTTTAATACGGATCCAAGCATGGCTGCAAGTCCCGAACATCTGCCGCCCCTGTGCAGGAAAACCAATGTATCCACCACAAAACTGGCTCTGACACGCGGTCTGAGATTCAGTATCTCAGTCTCTATTTCCCTGATACCTTTGCCTTTAGCCGCCATTTCTGCTGCTTCTACTACAAGATGCCCTATACCGGTAGACAGATTTTCGGAATCTATAACCACTATCCTGTCCAAAGCATTCAGATTTTCCGCTGCCAGTCTGCAAACATTATTGCTTGCAGACATCGAGGCTGAGATAGTAAAAACTACAAGCTCGTCTCCTGCTTCAATATATTTTCTGAAAACCCCTATCACATCCTCCATTGAAGGAGCCGATGTTTTAGGAGTGGAGCCTGTAGCATCAGACCATTCATATATCCTTTGAGGTTTGATATTTACTCCGTCCAGATATTCCTCTTCTCCCAAAGAAACATGAAGAGGTATTATCTCTATATTATATCTTTCTACGAGCTCCGGCGATAAATCGCAGGTGCTGTCTGATAAAATCCTGACCATATTATAACCTTCTTTGACTTTAATATCTTACCTTACCTTCTGCCACTGAACGCAGATGCTCGCCGTAAGGACTCTTACCATAGTTTTTGGCAGATTCCATAAGCTTTTCTTTATCTATAAATCCATTGATAAATGCTATCTCCTCCGGAGCTGATATAGTGATACCCTGTCTTGACTGTACCATCTCTACAAACTGAGCTGCCTGAAGCAGTGAGCTCATGGTACCTGTATCAAGCCATGCAAACCCGCGTCCGAGCAGTTGTACATCAAGAAGTCCGTCTTTGAGATACATTTCATTTAGGGTTGTGATCTCAAGCTCACCTCTGGCTGAAGGTTTTACCTGATTAGCTCTTGCACTGACTCCGGCAGGATAGAAATATAGACCAGTTACTGCATAGTTTGATTTAGGCTCCTTCGGCTTTTCCTCTATGCTGGTGGCTACGCCGTTTTCATCAAAAGCAACTACACCGAAACGCTCCGGATCATTTACATAGTACCCGAATACTGTTGCCCTTCCGTTTTCCTCAGCATCGGCAACTGCTGCCTTTAACAATCGTCTAAACCCGTTTCCATAAAAGATATTATCACCGAGCACCATAGCTCCGGCCTCGCCGCCTAAAAACTCTTCACCAAGGATAAATGCCTGTGCAAGTCCGTCAGGACTCGGCTGTACCTTGTATTCCAAATGTATACCGAACTGTGATCCGTCACCAAGCAGGGCTTCAAATCTAGGAGTATCATCCGGAGTAGATATGATAAGTATCTCCTTGATCCCTGCTAACATCAGAGTTGACAGAGGATAATAAATCATAGGTTTGTCATACACCGGAAGAAGCTGCTTGCTGGTTACCTTTGTCAAAGGATAAAGTCTTGTACCTGAACCGCCTGCTAATACTATACCTTTCATATTGTCTTTATGTCCTTTCTTAATTAATTATCTTTTAAGTACACTGACTGAAACCGGGAAGTCAAAATAAGTTTCCGGAAATGGTTCATTTTCCAGTGTAAAGTGCCACCATTCGCAATCAATCGGTTTAAATCCGTTTTTCACCATCAGGTCCTGTAAAATCATCCGGTTTGCATACTGTTCTTCAGTAATACCCTTGTAATCGGGATGTGACATTTCACTGAAGTAATCAAATGGACTGCCCATATCTACTTCCTTGCCGGTTTTCATGTCGAGCAATGTCAGATCTACCGTACTTCCCCTGCTATGGCTTGATTTGCTGGCGATATATCCCTTTTTAAACAGTTCCTGTTTTTCAAGATCCGGATAAAAGAACGGTTTCATACGCTGATCAAGATCTTCGATGCCCCACATCACAAAATGCTTTACCGCTGATGCCGGACGATATGTATCAAAAATCTTTAATCTGTAGCCCTGCACATTTGCCTTACTGCTTACAGCCTTTAGAGCTCTGGCTGCCTCCTTGGTAATGATCGCGCACGGCTCCTCATAGCCATCAATCCTGTCACCGATGAAATTGTAAGTGGAAAAATACCGGATTTCCTGTACTATCCCCGGTACATAATCCGAGAGCAGCGTAAAATCCGAAGCATCGGTTATTACTTCCTTCTCATAATCAATAGCCATACTCAAGCCTCCTACAAATTATCTGAATTATATCTCAAATACTGAATAATGTCAAATTAACCAATTGTGACATCCTCCCCTACCTATAGAGGTAGGGGCTTCCCTAACCTCTTCAGTAAGTTCAGTTCTCGTTCGATAGTCCCAACGGGCTAAGCATAAGCGAGCTAACCCCGTGTGTCCCACGGTTCTATTTTTAGGTCATGCAAATGCTATGCGCATTCCCTCATTCCTGATATTTATTGCGGCATTTACATCTCTGTCATGATGCATACCGCATTCCGGACAGTCCCACGCTCTGACAGCAAGATCTTTTGTCCCTTTGTTCACATATCCGCAGCATGAACAGGTCTGACTGCTTGCAAAGAATTTATCAACCTTAACAAGCTTCTTGCCCTGTGCTTCAAGTTTGTATTTCAAAAATGCCACAAACATCCCCCAGCCATTGTCTGAAACTGATTTACCGAAATTCAGTGCCTGTGACATAGCTTTCATGTCAAGGTCTTCTATACATACACAATCATAGGCATTGGTTATCTGCCGTGACTGCTTATGTAAGAAGTCCTTACGCTGGTTTGATACCCTTTCATGCAGTTTAGCCACTTTGATACGCTGTTTATCACGGTTTTTTGAGCCCTTCTGCATGAGTGAAAGCTTTCTCTGTTCTTTCTTCAGTTTCATCTCGGATTGTCTATAATATCTGGGATATTGTGGTTCGTTTCCGTTACTGTCTTTATACAGTTCATGCATGGAATAATCCAGTCCCAGAAAACTGTGCAATTCTTTTTCCTCATTATTGCTTTCATACTCAAAAAGAACACTTGCATAGTATTTTCCGCTTGGGGTCTGGCTTACTGTTACGGATTTTAGCTTGTATTCACTTGGAACAGTCCTGTGCTGTTTTAACCTGACCTGTCCAATCTTAGGTAATTTCAGATATCCCTCGGATATGGCAATATTCCCGTTTATACAGACAGTTGAATAGCTGTTCCTGTTATGTTTTTTGGATTTAAATCTCGGAAATCCTGTTTTCGGCTGTTTGAAGAAGTTCTGAAAAGCAGTATCCAGATGCCGTAGCGACTGCTGTAACGATACGCTGTCCACTTCCTTTAAAAAAGCGTATTCTTCACTTTTCTTCATTTCAGCCATCTCTTTTGCACAAGCAGTGTACCCTACAGCGGTCTTGTCCTGCTCATACTGCTTTATCTTCCTGTCAAGCCAATGGTTATACACCAGCCTGACACAGCCGAAAGTCTTGGCAAACAAAACTATCTGCTCATCATTAGGATATATTCTGAATTTATACGCTTTGTTTGCCACTTTGCTCACTTCCTTTTCCTGTCTTTCTGGCCTTGGCTTTCTATATACTTCTTTATCACTTCTATCGGAGCTCCACCTGTTGTCAGCAGACAGAAACTCTGGCTCCAGAAATAGTCTTTCCACAGTTTTTGCCTTATCTGTGGAAATTCTTTTTTCAAGAGTCTGCTGCTCGCGCTTTTGTATGCGTTTATGAACTTGCTTATTTCCGTATTGGGATGTGCTCTGAAAAGTATGTGTACATGATCTTTGTCATGGTTCCATTCTTCCAGAGTAATGTTATAATTGGGGGCAATATATTCAAATATCTCTTTCGCCCTATCGGAAATATCTTTATTGAAAACCTGCCTACGATATTTGGTTACAAGCACAAGATGATAGTGTAGTAAGAATACTGAATGTGCATTATTATCCAGATCCATCTTATTTTATTCCTCTCATGATTATTCGACTGAATATATTATACCACAGTTAGAACTGCTAGTCAAATGGTAAGTAGTGTAATTCACGTGCAATTCATCCCCCACCTAAGAGGAAGGAGTCTTCTTGCTTAAAGAGGATAAAGTTCCCATTGCGTGGGGACTTTTTTTGTGCTATTATTACGATAATCTAATTTACTAAAAGAAAGGGGCAGACTATGGAGAAAACTGTAATTTTAGAGCATCCTTTGATCCAGCACAAGATTTCACTCCTCCGTGATGAAAGAACAGGAACAAGAGATTTCAGAATCTTGGTAAGTGAGATTGCCATGCTTATGGGTTATGAAGCATTGAGGGATCTTCCAACAGAATTGGTAGAGGTAAAAACTCCCATTACTACAGCGAAGGTTCCTATGTTGTCAGGAAAGAAACTGGCTGTTGTCCCGATACTTCGTGCCGGCCTGGGTATGGTTGATGGTATATTGAGCCTAGTGCCTTCTGCAAAGGTTGGCCACATCGGTATGTATAGGGATGAAGAAACTCATCAACCACATGCATATTTTTGCAAACTGCCCAAAGAGATAGAGGATCGTCTTGTGATCCTACCTGACCCTATGCTAGCCACAGGAGGCTCAGCTATAGAGGCTGTTGATTTTATAAAACAAAAAGGCTGTAACAATATAAAGTTTATGTGTATCATAGCGGCTCCTGAAGGCCTTAAAGCTTTGCAGGAAAAACATCCCGATATTGATATCTACTGTGGATGTTTGGATGATCACTTGAATGAAAACGCCTACATTGTACCGGGACTTGGAGATGCCGGTGACAGGATTTTTGGCACAAAGTAAAAAATTAAAAATATAGAATGGGACAGAATATGAAAAACAAAAAAATAATTATTTATATTGTAGCGGCAGTTTTGGTTCTGGGACTTGGTATATTCTTAGGGATAATGTTCTCAAAGGGTGGCGATGAGGATGTAAATGATGATAATACCAGGTTGGTTGAAAATACCTCAAATAATACGGACACCTCAGTGAAGAATTCGGATGGCAGTTCTAACAGTTCTGCAACTAAACAAAATGATGCAGATGGTGACGGGATAGATGACAATACCGAAGTAAAAGCAAGCGATATCGGTCAGCCCATTATGCCCGGCGATAAGCAGGCTGAAGATACAAGCAACAATACTTCTCAAGATATTAATACTGAAACTGATAATAATTCTGGAAGCACATCAGGCAACAATGATGGTGATAACAAAGCTTCAGAGACAGATTCCGGTGATAATAATGAAAAAGGTAGCGAAGTAAAGAATAGTGATAGTGTAGATAATAGTAAGCCTGACAAAGGCACTGATACAGAGAATACCGATAATACCGGAAAGAACTCTGATAAAGAGTCTGATGGAGATAAAGAAGGCGGATCCGATATCGGTGGTGATGCCGGTACCGGAAATGAAGATAATCAAAATACTGATAAATCAGACTTGAGTACTGATACCGGTAATGATGATTCTGATAATAACTCTGCAGAAAACGATAACAAATCCAATAATGATACGGATAATACCGATTCCGGCAATGACAAGGCATCGGATAACGATGACTCAAAGGTTAACAAGCCCCAGGAAGTTATCATAGCAAAGCCGGTATCTGTTATAAACACAGGAAACCTTACCGAAAAGGGTAACGGATATGAAGGAACAAAGGGCACCGGAAAGTATAACTACGGCGAAGCTCTCCAGAAGTCCCTTCTATTCTATGAGCTCCAGCGTTCAGGTAAGCTGCCTGATAAGGTAAGATGTAACTGGCGTGGTGATTCGGGACTGAATGATGGTAAAGATAACGGATTGGATCTCACCGGTGGATGGTATGATGCAGGAGACAATGTAAAATTCAATCTGCCCATGTCATATACTTCTTCAATGCTCGGCTGGTCCATCATAGAGGATGCAAAAGCCTATGAAGAAAGCGGTCAGTTAAGCTATGCTCTGGGAAATATCAAGTGGGCAAACGACTACTTTATAAAGTGTCATCCTTCCGATGAAGTATATTATTATCAGGTAGGTGACGGCAATCAGGATCACTCATATTGGGGAGCCGCAGAAACTGTAGAGTACAGGATGAGCAGACCTTCCTATAAGGTAACAAAATCAAATCCCGGCTCGGCAGTATGCGGAGAAACCGCCGCATCACTTGCAATCTGTTCAATCATATATAAAAATATCGATAAGAGCTATAGTGATCTTTGCTTAAAGCATGCAAAATCTCTTTACAAATTTGCAAGAGATACCAAGAGTGATGCAGGATATACCGCAGCAAACGGTTTCTATAATTCATGGAGCGGCTTCTATGATGAGCTCGCATGGTCAGGCGCTTGGCTGTACTGTGCTACCGGTGATGAAACCTATATCACCAATGCCGAAGCCGACTACAAAAATGCTGGTCATGACTATGACTGGGCTATGTGCTGGGATGATGTTCATATCGGTGCAGCTGTAATGCTTGCTAAACTTACCGAAAAAGAAACTTATAAAAATGATGTTGAACAGCATCTTGACTGGTGGAGCGGGGTATCTTCAAACCATATCACTTATTCACCAAAGGGTTTGGCATGGCTTGACAGCTGGGGTTCTCTCAGATATGCGACAACCACAAGTTTTATAGCACTCTCATATGCTGAATCAGGATTATGTCCTTCAAGCAAGGAAAAGGCTTATACCGATTTTGCCGAAAAGCAGGCAAACTATGCACTTGGCAGCAGCGGCAGATCTTATATGGTAGGCTTTGGAGAGAATGCTCCGAAAAATCCTCACCACCGTACCGCTCAGGGTTCATACTGTGACAATATGAATGAGCCCAATCCCGCAAGACATACCCTTTATGGTGCTCTTGTAGGAGGACCTGACGCAAACGATGGTTATACAGATACCGTATCGGATTATAATAAAAACGAAGTTGCCTGTGACTATAATGCAGGTTTTACCGGACTCCTGGCTAAGATGTACAAGAAATATCACGGACAGACCTTAAAGGATTTCGGAGCGGTAGAAAAGGTTAATATTGATGAGTTTTACGTTCAGGGTGGTATAAATGTTGACGGTACAGATTTTATAGAGATAAAGGCTCTTATCTGTAATGTTTCTGCATGGCCGGCCCGTGGTGGAGAAAAGCTTGAGTACAGATATTATGTTGATCTGAGTGAGGTATATAAGGCAGGAGGATCTGCTGCAGATATCGAAGTTACCACAAACTATATGGCAGCAGGAAAGTCTGCAGGACTTAAGGCTTGGGATGAGGATAATCACATTTATTACTTAAGTGTTGATTTCTCCGATTCAGTAATATACCCCGGTGGTCAGAGCCAGTATAAGAAGGAGATACAGGTTCGTCTTCGTAATCCAAAGGGTACATGGGATAACTCAAACGATCCTTCATTTGCCGGTATGACCAAGGGCGGTAATGCAATGCTGACAAGCTCAGCACTTTACGAGAACGGTCAGCTGGTATTCGGCAGCGAGCCCGCAAAGGGCAAAAATGCCGGCAAGACTGTAGTATCCGGAGGTAACTCAGGTAGCGGTAATAATGGCGGTTCGGATAATGGCAGTGGTAATAATGGTGGTTCAGGAAATGGCGGATCCGGAAACGGTGGATCAACAGTAGAAGTTATAGGTACTGCAAAGAATGAAGCTGTATCAGTATCTGTTGAGTATGACAATACTTCTTCATCTTCTTCGAGTATATCTGGTAAGATTAACATCGTAAATAACAGTGATGGAAGTTTAGCACTTAAAGATCTTAAGATCATGTTCTATTTCACAAATGAAGAAGGAAAGCAGCTGAGCTTTGATTGCTACCATACCTGTATAAACGGAGCATCGGGTTCGTATACACAGTTAAACGGATGCTCAGGAGCATTTAGTGATGCAAAGGGAAAGAATGCAGATACTGTATGCGAGATAACTTATTCGGATAGTAATACTTTAGGAGTTGGTGACAGCCTGGCATGTAATTTTGCCATACACCATACAGACTGGTCAAATATGAATCTCACAAATGACCATTCTGTATCAAGTGCAGAAAATGTAGTTATAGTAGTTAAGAAAAAGCAGATATTCGGTAAGAAGCCTGAATAACTTCCTTCTGGATGCGATTCCAGACATGCTTTTTATCAGCACTCCAAAGCGGAGCTAGCAGGATTTTCTTATCTCCGTCACCGGTAAGTCTGTGTATTACCACATCGTCAGGGATAATGGAAACGCATTTCTTTAACAAACTAATATATTCATCTTCAGTGAGGGGCGTTAAGCGCCCCTCTTTGTATTCTGTTTCAAGATCGGTACCTTTTAATATATGTAAAAGCTGGAGTTTGATACCGGTTGCGTGATGGAGTGAACTGTATGTGGCACCTGACAGTCCGCATACATAGGATATAGTTTCAAGCATATCCTTTTCATTTTCGCCGGGAAGACCTAAGATTACATGCGTGATAACCTCAATACCTCTTTTGCGGAGCTTTTGTACAGCCTCATCGTATACTTTTAATTCATATCCTCTGCGTATGTATTTAGCAGTGTTTTCGTGAATAGTCTGAAGGCCGAGTTCTACCCATACGGGCTTGATCTCATTGCATTTTGAAAGTAACTCCAGAACATCGTCCGGCAGACAGTCAGGGCGTGTTGCGATGGATAATGCAACTATATCCGGGTGATCGATCGCATCCATATATAACTTTTCAAGGCGGGCTATCGGAGCATAGGTACCCGTATAGGCCTGGAAATAAGCAATATATTTTCCTTCCTTTATCTTAGCGGAAACACGTTTTTTGGCATTTTCTATCTGATTATAGACACTCAGATTCGGATTCTCCGCAAATTCACCGCTGCCTCCCTGAGAACAGAAAATGCACCCGCGGGTATCGATTTTCCCATCCCTGTTGGGACAGGTAAAACCACCGTTGAGTGCTATCTTATATACCTTGCAACCGAAGTTTTGTTTTAAATAGTCATTAAGTAATTTCATTTGCCTATCTTTCTACCACCAGGGCCAGCCAACCGACGAGCAAAAGCATCCAAGTGCTGCAAAATATAAAATAACGAGGCAGATCTTAACGATAGAAATGATCAATCCTGCTACAGCCAGGCCCTTCCCGTTTGTTCCCTGTTCGTTGCATTCCTTGATACCTACTATGGAGAAGACTATGCCGAGTATTCCGAAAAGAACCAGCGAACACACAAAACCGGCTATACACATCCCGCTGGTAGGCGCTGCTGTGGTATACTGGGTCTGATACTGCGGCTGCTGATATGGCTGCTGGTACTGGTTTTGATACTGGTATTGATTCTGCTGGTACTGATTATTTTGTTGGTATTGATATTGTCCCTGATATTGCTGCTGCCCCTGCTGGTACTGATACTGTCCATGATATTGCGGCTGTCCCTGCTGATACTGAGCATTATACTGCTGCGGTGATGGGGGCGGATTTTGCGAATAATTCTGTTGCTGATAGTTATATTGATTCTGTGAATTATCTTGTTGATTCATTTTTCCCTCCGTATTATTGGTAAACAAATAATAGCACAAAAAAAGTCCCCACGCAATGGGAACTTTTTTACACTCATCTGTTTTTAGGTATTAAAAGAATGTTTTCATTGCCAGTTTTTGGGAACCATACAACCATGATAAAGCTCCACGTACACCGCGTGCTGGCACGACATACCGTTTCAACGCTTGAACAAGCACACTCTGTTGCCTGTTATCTATACTATATTATAAGGCACAACATTGAAAAAGTCAATATTGCGCCTTATAATTTATATTAAAAATTTTCAAAGACCTTTAATAATCTATAACAAAACATCCGCAAGTCTGCCAAATTCTGTGAGCCCCAACTTTTCTCCTCGCTCATTCTCAGGGATGCCTGTAGCCTTCAAAGCCTCAAGGATTTTTTCTTTTGAAAAACTTAACTCTCCCGAATTTGCTATGGCATTGAGCAGGGTCTTTCTTCTCTGGTTAAATGCCGCTCTTATCAGTTTAAACATAAGCTCAGGAGACTTGACCTCAACCGGAGGTACATCTTTTTTGGTAAGTCGTATAACGCATGAACCAACATTAGGTCTGGGCATAAAGCAGTTAGGCGGTACATTGGCTGCTATATAAGTGTCGGCTCTGTACTGTACAGCCATTGATAATGCGCCATAATCCTTTGTACCCGGTCCGGCCTGCATACGCTCTGCCACTTCCTTCTGTACCATAACAGTAATGCTTTTTATAGGCAGGTCACGTTCTAAGAGTGACATAACAATCGGAGTAGTTATATAATAAGGCAGGTTAGCTACGACTTTTATAGGCTTACCATCGTTTTTATCTCTGACAAGACCGGCTATATCGTATTTCAGGATATCCTCGTTTACCACCTCTACATTGTCGTAGGCTGAAAGAGTATCCTCCCTAAGTATCGGGATCAGCATCCTGTCTATCTCGACAGCCACCACTTCTCTTGCATTTTCACAAAGATATTGGGTAAGCGTCCCTATACCAGGTCCTATCTCCAGGACTAAGTCATCCTCTGTGATATCAGCAGCTCTCATTATTTTTTCGAGCACGTGAGTATCTATCAGAAAGTTCTGTCCAAACTTCTTCTGAAATACAAAGTGGTATTTGTTTAATATCTCTATCGTTTTTTTAGGATCTCCAAGAGTTGCCATTCTTATCCCTTTCTATTCTAATCCCACAAAATATCGCTATACAAAAGATTCTTCGCTGCGCTCAGAATGACAAAAGTATTTAATTACACGTTTGCCAGGTCAAAGAATTCTTCCGCATTATCCCAGGTCCTGTCATAGACCGTTTTCACATCCACACCCTTTATCTCTGCAATCTTCTCTGCCACATATGTCAGATAACCTGAATTGTTGCGCTTTCCTCTAAAAGGATCCGGAGCCATGTAAGGACAGTCCGTCTCAAGCAGGATCTTGTCAAGCGGCAGCATATCCACTACCTCTTTTAGTTTCTTTGCATTCTTAAATGTCACTACTCCACCAATGCCAAACATCAGCCCCATTTTTAAGTATTCTTCTGCGTGCTCAGGACTGTATGAGTAACAATGCATGACTGCCTTCTGAAGATCACCCGTGTTTCTCTTTGCTTCATAGAAACCACGTATCATATTCAGTGTATCTTCCGCCGCATCCCTCGAGTGAATGATCACAGGAAGTTTTAACTCTTCTGCCAGCTTCCATTGCCATTCGAAAGCTTTTTTCTGGATATCCCGCGGCCAAATGTCCCAATGATAATCCAGTCCGATTTCTCCTATAGCCACAACTTTTTTCTGTTGTACCAGATTTCTAAGTACTTCCCTGTTTCTGTTACATATTTCTTTCGTAATACCCTTATATGGATCCTCTGTATCTGAGTCGTCCTCATTTCCAATTTCCTGATCTAAATTCACTTCGATATCTTTTCTTTCGTGAGCGTCATTAAGACTCTCGTTTTCATATTTACCACATTTCTCGGGACACCAGATAAGCTCTCCCGCAGAATCGGGATGTACGCCCACAGCAGCAAATATATAGTCATATTTATGAGAAAGCTCCAAAGTAGTTTGGGAAGAAGCCATATCAGCTCCGACATTTACGATCCTTCTTACAGGTACTCCTCCGCTTTCACCTGTATCCTTATATATTTCCCTTAACACTTCATCCCTATCCTCGTAGAACTGTCTGGAATCATAGTGAGCATGTGTATCAAAAATCCTCATCTTCTTCTCCGAACCTTTTTCCTAATTACGGCTATCAGACCGCCTACTATAAAGATAGCAACACCCACTCCGATACCGATAGCGATAGCATTTTCTTTTAAAAACTGCTGCTCCTGAATATTCTTATCCTTTTTACCAATCTGGTTGAGCTGAGAAGCATCCACGCCCTCAAAGGCAGTATCAACCGGTATCATATAAGCCGGCCAACGCTCGTTAAAAGACTTTTCAGTAATAGGATAATCACTGTTATAAACAATGATATCCGCAGCTCCTATCACCCTCGAACCACTTGTATACTCTATGGAACCTATCACATTCCTGCCATGTTCGAGTTCCATATCGGTATTATAAACTATCTCCTTTTTGGCTTTTGAAATATCAAAACCTTCTGGTACCATTATCGATCCGGCACCTGATATGGATATAAACGGTTCTTCAAGGTCATTAAAGGCTTCAAAATTATCAAAACAGGAAGGAAAATCTGTAGTGCTTTCTCCCAGATCCTCCATCTGATACGAAACAAAATTATCAAAACAGTAATCCAGTAGCCTCTTGGTATCCGCATAAACATCAGCCCATGTAGGCGCGTGCATTACAACACTTATCAGATTCTTGCCATCTTTTCGGGCATATGTAACCAGTGCATAGCCAGCCTGCGTAGTAGCACCGGTCTTTCCGCCTATACAATAGTCATATTTCTGGGTACCGTTCAAAAACCAGTGATGATTGGTAAGTATCTTTGCTTCGTGCTTATTTGTGGCGGGCATGTTGTAAAAAGCAGTACCCGTAATTTTCATGAAGTCTTCGTTTTTATATGCAGCCCGTGCTATCAAAGACATATCATAGCAACAGGTATAATGATCTTCGTCATGTAAACCGTGCGAATTAGCAAAGTGGGAACGGTCACATCCCAAAGCCTTCGCTTTCTTGTTCATGAGCTTTATAAAGCCTGCTATGGACTTTCCGACATGCTCACCTACGGCATAGGTAGCCTCATTTCCTGACTCCAGCATAATACCGTAAAGAGCCTGTTCAACAGTTACCTGCTCGCCCTCAGTCAGACCCATACGGCTACTGGTTTTAGAAACATAGTTGTCAGCAGCATAGGAAACAGTGAGCACATCATCCAACCTGCCGTTTTCCAAAGCTACCAGAGTAGTCAGGATCTTGGTCGTACTTGCCGGATAAAACTGTTCATAGATATTTTTCTCATAGAGAATGTTTCCGGTCTCGGCATCTACTACTATCGCTCCATCACCCTTAATTTCAGGGCCTTCCGGCCAACCGTCATCTTCGGCAGCTTTAACAAAGCTTAGATTATTCAATAATAGACTAACACAAACTATAATCAGCAAACCTAATAATACTTTTTTATTTTTTACTGTATAGAACATTTACAACTCCTAGAATTGCTGTGCAACCAAAATGCCCATGCAGTCTGAAACCATAAAGTGAGCACATGGATATGCATCGGTTACATATGTGTTTTCATAAGGCACGAATCGGTTTACCTAACCGATTCGTGAGAGCAGCACAAGTGTGTCCGGTATCAAGCGGACACACGATTGCAAACGTCCGAAATGAAAATGCATATGAAACCGATATCATATCCGTGCGATACGATAACGGGTTTCAGAATGCATGGGCATTTCGGTTGCACCTACAAACCAGTAAACAAATACCATAACACAAAATCGCCCATCGTGTCCGGTCAGAGCCTGGCACAGATGGGCGGTCATATTTCAAAAATCAATTACTGAAGCTTGATGAGCCTGATCTTACCTAAAACAGGAATCTGCTTAGCCTGTCCGTTAGCTGCATTGACAATACCGATGATCATAAGAACAAAGAGTGCCAAACCAACTAAGCCGAAAAGAAGACTAAATATCCAACCCACAACAGGAATCAATCCAAAGATAATTGACAAAAATGCAATTATGTGAGCACCTATACAAAGTGTAATACCCTGCTCAGCATGAAACATAGCAAACCTTGACTCTCTTGCAGTAAAGATAGGAACCAGAACCAGAATGCCGATATAAGAAAGAATACCCATAGGCTTGTTAGCGTTGATATCCTGAATATCATAATTCTTGGTGAGGTCTTCAGACTGCATTAACTCATTTACATCCATTTTAATATTCTCCTTTCCTCTGCTCCGCTATCGGTCTCTACATATGATATTAACCCTCACATGCATGTTAAAGCCATTATATACCATAATCCGCAAAAAGTAAAGAATTTCTTAAAATTTCATTAAACGTACTCTACAAGTTCACTTTCGTCAAATGTATGAGGCTCCTTGCTGGTACCCTTATGGCCTACAGCAAGCGCTATTTCAAACTTATACCCTTCGGGGATTTTAAATGCTTTATCAAAGTATGCTCTCTTTTCTCCCCACATAGCACCTTCAATACAGCCTATGATAACACTACCGAGTCCCAGTTCTTCAGCCTCCAAAGCCATATTCTGGACTGCGATACCGGCATCAAGCCTGCTCCATTTAAAGCCCTCTTCAGCACTGAGGATAAACAAAGTAGGTGCACCATAGTAGAAATTAACTGCTCCGGGTCTGCCGTTTCCAAAAGACTTGTTCTTTTCCTCATCTAGCTCTTTAAGGACCGGATTATCCCCATTTACAACAGAAAATCTTATTTCCTGTCTGTTTGTAGCTGTAGGAGCGTGTAAACCGGCGAGAACAATCTTCTTTATCTCATCCTCTGTCAGCTTCTCATCTGTGTAACCCCTTGTTGAACTCCTGCTCTTGATGGCATCAAATACTGTACTCATAACAAAGATCTCCTTTTCGCCTAACAATATACTAAATCTATTATATCCCAAGTATTCTAGTTTACAATGTACAATATTGCAAAAACGAACACGATTGCTGTACTCCTCATCAAATACACCGGAGAAAACTATAAACCATAATCATGACAAGTAGTTGCAAAGGGATGTTCCTACAAATGTGGAAACACCCCTTCTTGCTTTGTTATGTTAGAACTCCACATACTCCGATTTTGTAACAAACCAAGTGCTCCCAAGCATATAATCAACCAAAATTGACTTCTAATTTTTTTATTCCACTCAAAAAAATACGTTCTCGCATAAGCAACATCATGATCAATCTTGGCAAACTTAGCATCTGTTAATTGTTCATGTAGACTAATCAGTATGCACGATGGTCACACTGACTTCCAACTTTTTTGCTCGACTTCCTACTTTTTATTGTTATATTTGTTGGAAGTCCTCAGTTGGAAGTCCTCTGATTAAAACCAATATACCTCTGTTTTGAGCTTCTAGATGGCTCAGTCATCAGCAGGTATTTCGCATCTACCAAAGGTTTCAGAATTGTTTTTCTAAAATATTCTGCCGATTTAGCTTCAACAAATTCCATAATCTCAGTTTTTGTTTTTGGTTCTCCACAGAAATTGATAATTCTTATAATGTCACTCTGTGAAAGATTTATGACAGTTCCATTTTCTGCAATGGTTTTTACTTTCTTTTTCTGTTCTTTCTTTTTCGGTCCCGCACTAACAGTAGCAGCTTCACTAAGTGGAATGATAATCCGGAATAAATCGCCATCTTCTGTAAATGTCGGAGTCCCACCAGAATAAAGTTTTGTGAACTTATAACTGTTCCGCATTCCACTACCAAGTTCGTCGGCAAGCCCCATCTCACGGAAAACCTGTGATATTGCCGGATTCTTCTGATATGGACTAAACTTTTGCAAATCCAAATTTCCATGACCATGTGGACGATTTGCATTAACTATCTCAATCTGATCCTTCTCAATAACCATTCTGGCAACATGTCCGGAACTGAAGTCCCGGTGCATTAGTATATTTCCGACAATCTCACGCAATATCTTATCTCTGGCACTTACATTTTGAACATTTTCAAGTCCCTTTGACTCTTCAGTTTCATTAAGAACGAATCTATCGTTGAGATGTCTCTTTCCAAATGACATCAAGCGATCATAAGAATCTACCAAGTTTGTAGTTATCACGTCACGGTCATCGAACCGATCTACATCTATAATTCTAACAATTGCATCTGTCCTGTGCTGGAAACATACAGACTTTATCATGTTATCCGTGCCAAAAAGGAGAATTGCTGCAAGAGTAATTCCTTCTTTACCCGTTGTTTCATCTGTCAAAATCAGACCACATGAACGAAGAATTCCTTCGTTATCCATTCCTTTCCACTCATGATCAGTCTTTTTTGCCACCGCCAAATCTCTGGCACGATTAATCAAATCCTGTCTGAGGTCTGAAACCTTAAATGCCGGATAGACCTTGTTTACAAAATAACTATTCTGCCTTGTATCCGAAAGTCGCAATGCTGCTTCCTCCAGTTCGGATCCTTCAATCATCTGAAGTGTTGATCCGGAACGAGTATACTGAACTCCGTTATATGTCACAAGCGTCGTGTGATGCTCAACTTCTATCTCAAGATAATAGTATCTCCCATCTTCATCCTGACATACAGGATTCTCTGCTTTCCACTTTTCCAAAAGATTCTTTTGCTTATTATTTTGCGGATTAAAAATGCCGCATGAATACCTATTGATCTGTTTTGATGCGATGCTCTCAGGAACCGTATTGTATCGGATGTTTGCCCCAAGAGTATCAACATGGCGCAGTCTTACAAATGGTGTGATATGTAGTTTATCGCGAAATTTATTAGGAAGGTCCTCCAATAGTTTCCGATAATCCTTCAGTCCAACCACATATCCGTCATCGTTCACGCCAATATGCAAAGTGCCTCCGGCTGTGTAGGCAAACGCAGACATCCATTTCATATATTCATCTCGCCAAGACCATTTCCATTCGCAAATGTCTGACTCAGGAAGAGACTTATCTACATCTATCGCCATACATATCTCCTCTATCCTTCAAGTCTATACTTTTTTATCCCTTTTATATAATATACTATTTCAAATTTCAAATGTCAAATACCAACAGTTAATATGTCCATATTTACTATTTTACGTATTCTTGGTGTATAAACTTATACTTCTCACACGCCTTAATGTATCAGAATGAATACACATAAACCCCATGCCTAAAGCCTCCATGTCCTTTGAGTATTATAGCATCTTGGCAATACTGCTCCAGCACTCACCGTCGCAGCTTCACTCAGTGGGATATTATTCTGAAAAAATCTACATCTTCTGTAAATATCGGAGTTGCACTAGAATAAAGTTTTGTAAAACTAAACCTGTTCCGCATCCCATTACCAAGTTCGTCGACAAATTCCACCTTACGGGAAATCTACGACATTCATGGGGGGTGACACCAATGTGTGGAACCGATGATTGATATCCACACAGATATCGTTCATGGAAATCATCTAATCGCTCATGATTGGAATATATAGCTCATGGAAGGATTATAATCATTCCGATTTAGTATTCAGATCCTGTTATAACACTACCTACTCCGCATTTTATTTTGAAAGGACATCCCGAAGCTTCTACCGCTTCTTGTAATGTTTTTTTCTTTACAATCCATCTTTGTATATATGGCTGATTTGAAGGGTATTTATTTCCCATATCTGTTCTAAAGGCATAAAAACATTCTAATCTTCCCACAATTTTATCATTAGAATTCACTAGTTCTATTCCCTCTATACAGATTTTAGTTTTCCACTTAAATATTGAAAGTATTGATTTTCTAAATCCGCACATGATGTTACTTTGTTTAAAACTTTCAATTCCATTTTGGTGAATAGTAAGGCTGGGAATTTGTTCTTCAACATAGTCATTTCTTTTCTTCAGGAAAATACGTGCATTTCTTTCGACTCTCGACAAAGCATATTGCTCAGAAATATTGGGTACATCTAAATATCCCAAAAGAAAACCGAACAACCTCTGGCTATATGTGTAATCTTCGATAGAACCAGCCAATACCACTTCATCAGAACTAATACCTGTTTCCAATATCCTATCAATGTTACTACTTCTTTCTTTTTCAGAAGCTGAAATCATGTCATTCAATTTATCGAACAATTTTCCTTCATTCCATTTCCACCTATATGGAGATAACAATAATGTAAATGGTTCAGATGCAGAAAGAATAACTCTAGCAAGTTCTGCTTCTACACCTCTCCAACGCCCTTCATACCAATCCTTGTATAGGACGCGATAGTAAGCCATATTAACTTTTTCACACACAACTTTGCATCCGCCAGCTTTTTGTCTATAAATAGGTACTAAACTGACCTCGTCTGTCATTATACCGGTATAATCAGCAGTTCTTCTTTCTATATCCTCCAATTCAAAGTGTATACGATTTTCCAGTAATGATAATTGCTCTAAAACACATTCGGTTCCATTAATCCAAGGACCTTTCTTTTGTGTTTTTATTAGTCTTTTTTGCCCCACGGAAGGAATTAATGAAAAATATGTTTTTTTCTCTATAGAATATTGTTTATCAAATTCCGGATTAGCATTCTCGCAGAGTAATTTTGAATACAATGCAGCATTGAAATCGTCATCTGTTGAGTGGTTCACCAAGCAGGCGTATATCTTCTTTTGATGTTCTGGGCACAGCGAATAAACAAATTCGTATACCATAAGAACCCACTCTTTTGCACGATAATGTAACCGATTCCAATAACCCTCAATTAGGGAAATATAATCTATATTAGTTCTTAATAGCGCAGCAATTCCGCCTAGTGCAACTCGCGCAGCATCAGCATCATCAGATATAAGTACTAATAACAGAATTTGTGTTAAACAAACAAAAACATCGTTCTTTCCAAAATTAACATATTTAGAATAGTCAAAACCATCTTCCAAATCAGGTACGCTAATATGATCTGATGCAGTAATCCAGCATTTAAAAGTGTCAATTAATGATATCAAGCCCCCCTCAATATATTCTTCTTTTTTATTTTTTAGTCTCCAACCAATAATAGCAGGCAAATCTTGCTCTGGATAAAATCTATTCTTTTCCATAGATGAACAGATATACCGCCTTATATATTCATCAGCAGTTTTATCATTTGCTACTTCAAATAAAAACTCAAGTACACTATTCCATCTAATACCATAATTATCGCTACTCAGTTCATAATCAAGTACTTGGTCAATTATTTCTTCACTTAGTTTTCCAACTGAATAAAGCGTTCTTAAAGCTTTTGTCACATCTGAATGATTGAGCGAAGAAATGGTATTATTCGTATATTTGAATAGCAGCTCTTCTGGATTGTCAATTTCACTACTTTTGTAGCCTTTATCGCACCACCTCTCTGGAATAATATACTTCACCGGATCTCCCGATAAATCAATATATGCAGGCCCAAGCCTAGTTAAATCCTGTTTGATATCAACAATTACATTTTTTACCGAAGCAACTTCAATTGCACGCTGCAACGCAGAAATAGTACCATGATCATCTTCATTTCGCCAATCAAGAAAACCTATCCCTGCTGACCATGCCATAAGAAGCTGCTGCCTGTCAAGCCCATCTTTTTTCAAGTATCCAATCAAAATGTCAACAATATATGATGGTTGAGATATACACTGTGCAAATAATCTTCTATCTTGTAATATCTCCCGAATGTTTGAATCGCCCATGCTTCCCCAGTCAGAATAGATTTTACTATTCAAACTATATTCCATCCTGTTGTCTCCAAGCACTTCTATCATGTCGGATATTTCTTTTACTTCTATTCCATATTTGGGGATATACTCCGGAAATCGATCTACAAGATTATTATACCAATTTAACAAAAAATCCACACAATACTCTTTATGAGATACAAATCCTATAACAGACCATTGTATCCTATCAACTGCCCCACGTAGATTTAAGACATTATTCTTATCATATTTTTCCTTTATCTCTACAAATTTCTTTACTATGCTATTTCTGTCGCCAATTGCTTCCGACCACGTTTTTCCTCCTTCTGCTAACCATTCATCAATCCATTGCTGCATTCTTTCTGGTCTGCCCCGATAATAATACATGCCAGGATCCAACAGTTGGTTTACTGGATTTTTCTTAAAAACTCTTTCCAAGGATTCTCTTATAGAAGTCTGAATTTGGGCATTGCCATCTTCTGAAAGCATTATATAAGCCTTTAATATATGTGCTCTGAGGCTAACACTTTCATAATCTATTTCATTCAAGTTCCATTGCTTACAATATAAATTCTCAATTATCTGCTTAAGATCATTAATTGATTCCGACAACCCTTGTTTTTCATTTTTTGCCTTTATCCATTTTCCAAGAAATGCAACAGCATTAAAATATAATAAAAAATACTTTGAACTCTGATGCTTATGTGTACCAATGTATAAATCAGTAATTTCCTGTGCAACAACTGATCTGCTCTTATTCTGCAAATATGCCGAAACTATTCCATACATACTATAGTATGACATTAGATTTTCTATATTGTCATCTGGCATTTTTACAGATTCAATTTTCTTCCAAAGAATCTCATCTTGTGAGATCTCCCAATCTGCTTCTTCTGTAATAATTTTCAAAAAGGATAGCATCATTAAACTAATGGGGTTCTTCGTATTTCTTTCTTGTAAGGTGTTTCTAATAATCGCCAAATCTTCATAACGATTGTACTCAAGCATATTCTTTATACCACCAATCAGCGGATCGATCAGTAATATATCCAAAGAACGTAGTGCTTTGGATAGAGAATCTGAATGTAACTTATCTAATATTTCCTCTTCAACTTTTTCTATAACATCAAGCAAAAAGCTATCTTCATCATAAGTGGACGCATTTTCAAAAAGTCTAAAGAACGTCGAATTTACGCATGCTTTGCCCAAAAGTATCGGTATGTTTCTGTCAGCGCCCAAACTATAATAATCTTCATCTTTCGATAATTTCTGAAAATCCGAGAGCCTAACATCTCCAAACCAACCCATGAAAAGAGTTTTTCCGCGATAAACTTCCCCCGCGTCAAATAAATCTTTAGTTAATTGAAGTACTTCTGAAACGATCTTTGTACTCCATTTATCGGCAGATAAATAATTACATTCATATGGATGGACACTTATCGACTTACTAACATTACGAAACGAAACATCCTCTATTTCATATGTGCATTTTTGTATCTGTTCAATCGTAAGATAACCAAGAGCCAAACTACGGAGACTATCCCAATCGAGTTTCTCAGCATTAATGACGTTTTGCATTATTTCATTCGATATATTTGCAAGTTCTGATAAATCAACACCCTTAACATATGCATTTATAATATATTCTGGGGTATAAACTAACGCAAATTCATTAAGCCTGTTTGCAGAAATCAAAAACCTAATAACATCCCGATAATAACCAATCGATTTTTCATCTTGAGAAATATAATAATCAGCAAGTCCAGAATATACTTCCTTTACATGATCTTGATCTCTGCCTATTATTCCAGATAAATACACGCGGACATCATTGTGTAAAATCGTATAAAATCCGTTGTTTTCCGTCAATAATGGTCTTAATGCTTTAAGAATATTATTCCAAGATGAAACACTAATCCCTTCTTCCTTAAAAATCATACTTAGTTTACTTGCACTTATTGGTTCATTAAAAAACGCAAACACCCCAGCCATCTTATAATCCACAAATTGAACTTGCATTTTTCGTTTAACAGTTTCCCATATATAATGATAGTATTCTTGAATATTACCACCTAATTTCCGAGCTTTGAGTTTTTCTTCAAATAACGAAGGATTCTGACTGTTCAAAGCTTCATGTACAGCAAAAATAGCAGCCAAAGTATTGCCACCTGCATATCTGCAAATAATATCAGATACAATTCTCCTATTAGATGCGTCAAAATTCCTGCACTTTTCTTCAACTAAATTTTTAATATCACTAGACTGAATATCCGGTACAATATACTCTTTGACAATATCTGAAGCCTGATATAACCAGTCTGGATAATCCAAATAATCTTCCTTAGGCTGTCCAGCAATTATTACTTTCACATTATCCGGAAGATTCTCTGGGTGGGGCAGCGTCTGCAAGAAAGTATCTTCTATCACACCTGCTCTAGCAGCATGATCCAATCCGTCTATTGCAATAATAAATATACGTTTTCTATCTCTTGCATATTCTGATGCGATTCTTATAAATTCGTTTTTCTTCCCCTCCAATGTTAAAAAGGCATTCGACACAGGAACCTTATACTGATATAAATGTCCTTCCAGAAGCTCTCTCGTTTGATTTAATAACGTATCCCAAAACACCTCTTTTTTTACTCTATCTGAGACATCTAATGGCAGGTATTCTTTAGTTGGATCGATTGGTTCATATGCATAGTAACGAATATCGATTATACTATCCTTTTTACTACACAAGTGACTTATTATATTCGTTTTCCCCGTCCCCGGGACGCCAGACAAAAAAAAGATTTTGGCTTCACTGTTAAACAAGTCCTCTTCTAAACGTGACACCAGCTCCTGTCTACTAGTAAAAAACGGAGATACCGGTATAAGGTCATGATTATATGAAATAGTTTCTTCTGCAACAGATAATGCGGAATACACATTTTCCTTAGATATTTTCGCATTTCTTCGCCGAGATGTAGTCCACTCACGGAGCGCATGGTCCAATTTTCCGAGTAAAAAATCCGAAGCCTCCACAGAAACAGTAAATAAAACTTGTAGTTTATGCTTTATTGAATCAACCAATGCTTCTAAGCTTTCCTTATCAGTTTCAATGTGAAGTTTTTTTAGAAACAGTAATTTGTCATCATCCTTTTCTATATAGGCAAGTTGTTCACACCATTCCTTCCAAGCTTCTTCATTCTGAGGAAAATCCAAATCAGAAAAACTATCAGCTTGTTTGGTTTTCTCTTGTAACTCACTCCAAAAGTCTTTCAATGGAGGCCTTTTAATTTTTCTTCCTTTTCCTGCAGCCGAAGCTTTGATACCTACTTTTCTATTTGTATAAATATACACTTCAGAATCGGTGTATTTATCCTTTTCTAGATTCCAAGATCTAGCAAGTTCACCTAGTAACGAGCAGTATAATGTGGTATCATTCTCGGATTTTTTAACAGAAACAAGATCTCCAAAAGTCAAAGTATCATCCACTCGTGTATGCTTCACTTGAATAAACCTTGTTCGTTCATCATCATATGTTATTACTATATCATCCAGCCCCAACTGTACATCTGCCTGTAATTCCACATATTTAATATGATTATCCGGATTTAACATATCTACAAGATAACTCTGACCGACAGACCATTCATACCAATTTGGATCAGCCATCCCTGGTTTTGTATCTGCTGTATACTTCATTTCGACCACCTGTATATATTTATTATTTCAGAATTCCAACATTTTCCTAATATTATGATATTTTATATGCCAATTCACCATAAACATAATCTTCAAACTCACGTTCAAGGTATTCTTTTAATTCCTTTTTGTAGTACTCTCTAATAGCTTCTTGGGTTATGAAAGTATTTATCCTCCGTTTATTCAAACTTCTGACAAAATTTAGTTTCTTTATAGACCTGACCGCTATATGCTAGAACTCCGCATACTCGGATTCTGTAACAAACCAGGTGCTCCAGAGCATATAGTTGATCACATTCTACTTCTCATGTTTCTTATACCGCTTAAAAAACTTCCTCGCATAGGCAGAATCAATATCCGCACCAGGGTCCATCTTGGCAAACTTAGCATTATCAAAATTGTATTAATGTCATCCTAAATGTTTCTTCGATATCAGTCCACTCTATGCCATGTTCTCTTGTCATCGTCTGTTTGGTAGTTTCAAGGAACAGTTCCTTGTCATGTGATGTCACACCTGACATTTACGTGATCATTTTATTTTTTTCCTGTTTCAAATGTAGGTTTTGTCATTTCTATTATTGT
>JAEEVK010000037.1 GCA_016287095.1 Lachnospiraceae bacterium | reverse complement strand
TGAGGCTCTTTAATGTCGGGAACAGAAAAACATCTCTGTTTGCAGGGCTGGATTTTTGCAAACATATAACTCGGTCAATACTGTATCCTATACCGCCTTTTTCGAAAATCAATCACAGAACCGTCCCTCTGATTGATTTGATTGCATCTGATTGATCGACTAAATTTTTTGTTGACAATAATAAGGTTATGAGATACTATATGACAAAACGAATTGTTCGATTAAGGGAAATTACTATGACAATTGGCGAAAGAATATTGGAATTAATCCATGAAAGAAATATGACTCAAAAGGAATTTTCCGAAAAAACCGGCATACCTCAGAGTACCTTGAGTAGTTGGAAAGGGAAAAAGCAAAATCCATCTATGGATAAATTAAAGGTAATCTGTGATGCATTGGGAGTTGATCCGTTTTATCTTATTTCTGCAACGGAAAGTCAAAATAACTTGAATAACGATTATATAACTGTATTTCGTACAGATAAGGAATTCGAGGTACTTGTTGAATATAGGAAAATGGATCAAAACCAAAAAAACCGACTGATGGGTTATATAGATGCTCTTAAAGCCGAAAAAAGGAAAAATCTATAAAAGGATTTTTTTTACACAGAAGATTCGATATAACGAATAATTCATAATAGCAAATACTGAAAAGTTAGGAAAGATAATATGACAACTCAAATAACTAATTCAAAAAGTAGAGAACTATTCTGTGGAGAATAAGAGAGAAGGGATGGTTGATATGATTACAATGATATCTTATGAAGTATTTGAAAAACATATTTTGTTTTTAAAACGTCAGGAAGAATATTACTTGAAATTACAAAATCTATACCGGGAATATAGGGATGTTGTTGGGGATGCGGAAACTCCATTGGATGGTTCATTTTTTGAGCAGGTAAAAATACTTGAAAAAGTTATCGGGCTAGAAGTTGATGAAGCAGGGTATAGTACACTTACATGGTGGATACAACAAACGGAATTTGGTGTAAAACCTGAAAAACCGCTAATGCTTGATAATGTTGCACCTGGAGAATATTTTGATTTTTCAACAATAAAAGGTATATATGACTTTCTGGTACGAGAAGCAGATTGGACCATCAGGGAAAAACTGAGACAAAGGATAGAAGAAAGTAAAATTGATATAAGGGAAACGAGGCAAGGATTTGTACTTACTATGGAATCAGATATATTGGAAGGGTTAAACAGGATTGCACTTAATGATTATAATACTACATTTGAAGGTATGTTATATGAATTTATTGATTGGGTAGTATCAAAGCCAGATGAATTTAAAAAGTGGTTATATGATTGAGTTCATAAGAAAAAGATTATTGGAAATCGAGGGAGGGATTGTTTGTGAGCAGAAAAGGACAGGCAAAGAAGAGAAAAACTAGGATACTTAGAAATAAGAAATTACTAGAAAGATATCCGTGGATAAGACCGGTGGGGTGGCATTTTGAGAGACTAAAAACATATTTATACACAATGTATGATGATATTCCAATAGGGTGGAAGAGAGCCTTTGGGAAAATCATGTTGGAGGATTATAGAGATGTGCTCATCAGGCATAAGTATCTCGAAAAATTTCAATGGATACAGGTAAAAGAAAAATATGGGACTCTCAGGTTATATTCAAATGCTGCACCTGAAGAGGTACTGGAGTTGGAGTCCAAGTATGACTATATTTCCGGCTATATTTGCATCTCTTGTGGGCGGATAAATGTACCGATTCTTACACAAGGATGGATAGAACCCTTGTGTGAGACTTGTTATAACAAAAGAATTGCTATAGAAAGGCGATGGTATGAAAAGAATTATAAAGATCGAAAGTTTACATATATTCCATACGATAATCTTGAAAAGGAGAATCAGAAGATTAAAATGATTGCAACATATAAGTGTTTTTCTGCAGATCGTGGTGATTATGAAAAGAAATGTGATTACACGGACACAATCAATATGATTATGAAAAGACAAAAGAAATTGTTTGATGTATTAGAAGCTTGAATCCAGACATTGTGATTTTATAATAATATCGAAACCAGAAGAGTTTAAGATGTGGATACCAAAAAACAAAAGATGAATTCAGAACGAAGTAATTAAATCTCTTCAAACCATAAGCAGAACTAATAAGCAGGAGGAACTAAAAATGAGTTATGATATTTATTTAAAAGAACGAGTCTCTGGTGAAACAATAATGTTGCCCAACAAACATATGATGACAGGTGGGACGTATAGGGCAGATTATGATGAAAAAACAGGAACATTTAGCCCTTCGGCAATAAATGAGGCTTGGTTAAACATTACATATAATTATAGCCGATATTATTATGAAGCTGCGGAAGGCGATAAAAGGTTTTACGGAGAGAAAGAATGGCCTAAGGAAGAGGGAGTACATAATCTGGGTATAAGGGGACTGTATGGAAAAACCGGTCTTGAATCACTCTCGATGTTAAAAGATTTAATATCAAGAATTGAGTCAAATTATAAAAAGAACGGAGATTGGATAACCACAAAACGGTCAAAGATAGTTTATAAAGATGATTTCGGAAAAGAATTGGAGTTTGTTGAAATACTTGGGAAAAAGATAAAATATACGGAAGAAAAGATAGATGTTGAAGTATACGAAGGACCTAGTAGCGATTATTGGGCATCTACGGCAGCCAATGCTATAAAGCCATTATATCAGTTGTTGGTTTTCGCGGAACTGAGACCGGATGGAATATGGTATGGGGATTAATCAGAGATTAGTCTAAGAAAAGGCAGGATATGGTAGTATGAAAGAATCAAATTGTTTTAGAGGAGTATCCGGGGGTGAGTCTGGTAAGAAAACGAAAAAAGTAAATGTATTTGATAAAACGCCCCGTCAGATCAGATGTACTGAAAAGATACATGATTATCTTGGTGATGGTAATCTCGTAACGGAAGAGGAACTTGAAATAGGAAAGCTTTATTCATATGTAGGAGGTTCTGCAGAGAGTTATGGAAACATGGTTTATCTTGATGAACTGCCGTCAAGATATGGGTATCAGTCATATTTATTTGAGGAATTGGACTCATATGATGAGGCTATTTTATTTCAGGCTCAGAAGGAATGGCTGATTTCTGAACTGAAAAAAGCAGAAGAGGATATTCGGAAAGGGAGGACTATACCTGCAGAAGAAGTCGAAGAGGAATTGATGACGGAGATAGATTCTATAGAAAATGAAAAAGAGAAAAAGTATATGGGTTCTCGGATTCTTTACTTCATTAAACATAATCCGGATAATTGGGAACGGAAACTAAATGATCGGCTTATCAGGACGAGCCATACCGGGAATCTTGTTTGTTTTAAATATAGCACAGAGGCTGATTTCTCAGACCCTCTTGTATGTGAGGCCAGAGGCATCATTATAGATATAGCACATCAGATGGTTGTGTGCTGGCCATTTGATAAATTCTTCAACGTACAGGAACAATATGCAGCTGATATCGATTGGAAAACAGCCCGAGTACTTGAAAAGATAGATGGTTCGCTCATAAAACTGTACTGGTTTAACGGGAAATGGATTTTTGCAACAAGTTCAACCTGTGATGCGGGTGAAGCCTCGGTAGCAGGGTATAAAGGTATCACATATCGCGACGTTATTTTGCAAGCAGATAATTATGGGAAGATATCTTTTGATGATCTCGATAAAGACTATACTTATCTTTTGGAACTTGCATCCCCGATGACGCAGGTGGTGATAAAATATGATAAGACCACATTATACTATCTTGCTGCCAGAGATAATACGACAGGAGAAGAGGTAGATTTTGAATTGGAAGATTTCAAGAAGCCGAGAAGCTTTTCTCTTAAAACTATTGATGAGTGCCTTGATGCGGCAGTGAAACTGAATAAGGACCCCGAAGCAGACCTGACGGATGAAGGCTTTGTTGTAGTTGATGGAAAACACAATCGTATAAAGATAAAATCGTCTGCATATATTGCACAGCATAGGGTAGTTAATAACAAGATTTTTACCGCCAAACGAATATCAGAACTTTTTCTACAGGGGGCTGATTTTGCTAAGCTTGCTAAAGACTTTCCTAATGAAGCACGGATCATAAAGTATTATGATTGGCAGTTTGAGGAAGTCAGGCATAAAATCATGGTGATGATGGGATATGCAAGGGCACTTTATGAGGAGTATGACCATGACCGGTGTGCTGTTGCAAAAGAGATAAAAGATACACCGTATGCATGGGCGGGTTTTGCGGCTATTGACAATGACAAAATGCCGGATGATCTGATGAAGATGCTAAGTTCATCAAAAATGGAGAAGCTAATTACGGAATATAGTTTTGATAAATAAACGATGCTAAGAGCATTTAAAAGTGACTTCAAGTACCATATTTGCAGTGCTTTTCATAATGAAATACTGTGACTAACAAAGGAATAACGATATGAGTAAAGTGAAAGGGGATAAAATGGGAATTGCAACTTCTCATGATATATTTCCTAATGTGAAGGGATTTAGTATATCAAATCTCGGGTATATGAAAAAGTGGTATTAATTTTATGAGCCGTTTTTGAAGAGAGAAAAACTCCAACAACTTGTTGGAGAGGTTGATAATACTGGAAACATGAGACTTGAGCAGATACAGCAGATAGCACTGGCAGAGGAAGAGTTTAAGCTTAGGCTGGCAGAGGTATGAAAATTTCTTTTATATTGTTATATAGTTGCATTGTTCAGTCAATCAACGGCAATCACCAGGAAGGTTCACTTATTTAGAGAGATATTACCAACCCACGCTTGCAGAATACATGGCTTTAGTTATTGACAACATGGCTTTATCATTGATGAAAAGCGAGAAAATGGTAAATGTGTGAAAAAAGTCTTGAAAAACATAATTTTTCAGAGAAATTTAATTGAAAAAACTTATGTTTTGTGTTATAGTGTTATTAAGGAATAGTATGTACAAAGGGAGGACGGAATATTGCAGGACGAGACAAGCATTTTAATTGACAGTGTTAGGGATGCTGAAGGAAGCATGGATGAAAAATGTCATGACATATTCCTTAATAAAGAAATTCTTGCCCCGATACTTAAGCAGACTATAGAAGAATACAGTGATTTGACTGTGGAGGAGATACAGAGCCTCATAGATGAAGCAAGTATTTCTAAGGTTGAGACTATCAGTGAATATCCGGTTTCTAAGGATGTAAAGATAAAGCCTTTAGATACCGCCCTTAAATCAGTATCTGATAAGACAATTTACTTTGATGTGTTCTTTAAGGCTGCATTACCGAAAGATAAGCAAACAAAGGCGAGTTTTCAGCTATATGTAGATATTGAGCCTCAGGGGGCATATTATGTCGGGTATCCTCTGACAAAGCGGAGTATATATTATGTGGCAAGAAGCCTTTCAAGACAGCTTGGAGTTTTATCATGTGAAACTGATTATGGCAAGCTTCAGAAATGTTATTCCATATGGATATGTTATGATCCCAAGATACCAAAAAAACTGAAAAATACAGCTTGTAGATACAGTTTTACAAAGGAAGATATATTTGGTACAGTTGAAGAAGACGAATCAAACTATAATCTTATGGAAGTTGTCATAGTTATGTTAGATACATCAGCCGATACGGATTTTAAGCTTTTAGATTATCTGAAAGGCGTACTGACATACGATAAAGAAAAGATTATGGAACAGGCAGGTCAACTGTCTCCACAAGCAGAAAAGGAGGTAGAGGCTATGAGCGGTGTAGGATCAATGATAAGAAATTTAGGAAGAGAAGAAGGTAGAGTTCAAGGGGAGAATCTTTTAGCAAGATTAATATTAAAACTAACTTCTTTAGGGAAAAATGAGGATATAGCAAAATGTGCTGCTGATGCTGATTATCGAGAACAGTTATATCAGTTATATGATATAAAAGAGGAAAATCAGAATTGATATAATTTTTTATTAAAATAGCAAAAGGAGTTGACAGTATGTCTAAGGTAGGATACACTTACTTACTTACTTACTTACTTACTTACTTACTTACTTACTTACTTACTTACGCATAGACTGACTGCGTCTTTTTTTGCTACCATAAAACTGAATAATTGTGACACGATAAATGTCGGACATAAGGAGGGTTTCCAAAGTTTTTGAGGGTTTCCCAAAGTTTATGAGGTCAGTCTGCCCCTCACGAAGTTTGATTATCCGTATAACCTAAGTTAATTGAGGTAGATGTTATTAAGTATAATAAACTGTAAGAGTTGCACAAAAATCAATTGGTAATTTTGTGCAACTTTTTTGTCCCTTTTTGGCTTTGGTTTTCGCTTAATATAGTGTAAGATAAAGAACAGTGAAAAGAAAAGACGTCTAAAATAACGATTATCATATGGTAAAAAGGAAACAAACTTATAATGAAGAAATCAAATGATACTCCGAATATCATTTTTGGTGAAATCTATGATAAGTGCAGGCGGAAAATGTTTTAAAATGGAGGAGCGCTAAATGAGAAGAATTCTAGTTATAGTGTTGATGGTTATAATGGTTATAGGCTTTGAAAAACAGAATTTAATATATGGATCTGAAACAACAAAAAATAATATATTCGATGAAGAAGAATCGACAATAGCAAAATACGCAGAAAGTTTTTTGTCGAAAGTATATCCTGACTTAACTCTGAAAATTGTAAAAAGCCAAAAAATATACAATAGAAATGATGAATTGAACGGATACTGCTATGATATAGAAAATCATGGAGTAGATTATGGATATATAATTGTCTCCAGGATGGGAGATATGATTCAAGTGTCAGAATATGCCGTTCAAGAAAATATCAGTAATCCTTTTGAAAAAGTATATTCATTGGCAAAAAAACAGAACTCTAACTTAAAATACTACAGCGAAAATCCTTTTGATTTTTGTGTGTTGGATGTTGACGAAGATACAGCTTATGAATATAATAATGGATATAAAATCATAAACAACTATAGTGATGAAGTGTACTTAGATCGGAAAAATGAGCCTATCACAGCAAATAAAGAACAGGAGTTACTCCGAAGCTTAGATGGATTTTCAGTTATCTCAGATAGTTATGCGGGAACAGTCACAAGCAGCAATATGATTCCTTATGCTAATAGCATAGGTTTTTATGAGGGTAGTTTTGTAACATATATAGGTGCAGATTACAGTTGTGGTGTTTTGGCAGGCTGTAATATTATGAAATATTATAGGTGTATAGGCTATACGAATATTCCATATTCATTTTCAGTATTATACAATGCATTATGGAATTTGATGTCGCCAGATTCCAATTATATGGTTAACAGTGCAGTAGCTGTTCAAAAGGTAAGAGACTCTATTAATTACTTCGGATACAATTGTAGTTATACCCCTTTTATTGTTAACTTATATTACGATTATAAATATGCAATTAATTATGGTAGTCCTATTTATATCGCATATGAAACATGGTTTGGAAATGAATATTCTGGTCATGCTGTTGTAGCGGTGGGGTATACCCAGACTACTCAGAATAAATATTTAAAGGTAGCAGATGGGTGGAATACTTATTTGAGATATTTGACATTTGACGGATATGATTATGATGTATTCTGTGGATATGCATTTGCGGTTACACCTTGAGGTTAAGATTATGTCACATAAATATATAAAAATAATAGGTTTTTTTTTAGCCATATTGTTAGTCATATCTTTATTGGTCGCATTTTTTATTGAGCCAGATAAGTACAAAAATATTTCTTCTCTGAACCAACTTGATGAATTTGGCTTTTTGAATAGTTCTCAAATTGATACGATGATACTTAAGAAAAGTTATGATGATGCAAGATGGATAGTAATTAATGATAAAGAAATGATTGAGGAGATGGTCGGATACCTGAATGAACTTATAATAGTTTTTGATCATTATAAATCAATGAAAAACACTGTTGGGGGCGGTGACTGTGTTACAGTATTCAGAATAGGTGAGGAGGAACATTCAATATCATATCTAAGAGAATGTAATCAAATTGTTATTCACGGCTATTATTATAATATTCAGTCCGATAAATCGGATAATCCATTCCTAAAATTATATAATGAAGGACTGGAAAAGTATGGGATAACCAATCCTTGGAAATAATAAGTCGATGCGAGGAGTCCATATGGACAAGAAATTTTGTTAATGAGCATATGAAATATACTTTGAAAAGAAAAATGTTACTCAAACGAAAAAAATATATATGGCTATCTCTTATGATAATTGCCGTAATGATTATAATGATTAGTTGTAATAAAATGAATGATGAATTAATAATATCTCATAGCGAATTGAAAAAATACAATAGGAGTTTTCTTGAATTACTATCAATAGATAGTGCTAGGGTTATAGAAAATCCGAATTCTGTTTTTGGAACTAATGAGTCTGACAGAACGATGTTGAAAGAAGAGTACACTGATTCTTTAAAAATGACGAAAAACATAGTTTGTGTTGGCAAGATAAAAAATATCACTACAGTTACTTATGAGATGTTTGACCCGACATGGTATGTTTCTTCTGGGGATACCGTTACATGGCATATTTCTACGTTTGACATTGAAATAGATGATTTTGTCAAGAATATTAAAAATATAGAAGAAATTAGAGTTGTTTCTGCGTCAAGATACTTTAACGGCGATTTTATTGAGACATATAATTTTGGTACTTATGGAGATGCTTACTCGGATAATACTAAGGGTCTCTTTATACTAAAAAAAATAACAGATGAAAACAAGTGGTTTATCGGAGTGGGTGAGCAACAAATCAATTTGGAAGATTATGCAGATTATTATCTGGACTCGTATTTCCAAACTGATGGTAATCAGTTCCAGTATTTGGATTCATATATATTAGTAGATGAGATTAGGGGGTAAATATTTGTGAGAAAAATGATTAGACAGATGGCCGCAGTAATTATTTTAGTATCAATAGTGATTATTAATTCAATTGCTGTAAAAGCTGGAAATGAATTGCCGAAGGGAAATACGTTTTTAATAGAGTTTTCTGTTGAAAAAGGAGATGATTCATGTAGGTGTAATCTATCAGGTATTAAAGTTGATGTTTTTTCTTCAAGGTTGACGATGTATGATGATGAATCAAATATGTCAGAGTTCACTCATTCGTTTGCCTTTTCGGTATACTCTGATAAAGATGGTATAGTTTTGTTTGAAAAACCATCTAAAGAGTTTCTTATCATAGTTGATGTATCCTCTTTGCCTTATAATAAAGGAATTGAGGAACAAACAAAATTTTATAGGGGCGATAGATTAAAAGACAAAATAGAGCTAAGAGACATAGACAATATTGAGGTTAGATATGATGAGACTGCGGAAAATGGTATTTCTGTACGGATTTTTGACAAAGCAGGCAGAAAGATAAATGCAGATTATTCAACTAAAGAAGATAAATCTAATAATGATGTTAGAAACTTGATATCCGATAGTATTATGAGTATCAAAGGAGTTGTATATGCTGGAGATAAAATTATTCCATATGAGTACACAAGAGAATATTCTGTAGACCAAAGGCTAAACCTAATCAAGGAAAATGTGGACAATGGAAATATAGACAAGGCAGAGGCGCTTGCCGCATATATAGACATATATGACAAATATGGGAAAACTCAAGAATTGTTTGAATGCGTTTTAACACTAAGCAAAGACAGTGTTTTCATAGAATCACTTTCAGAATTTTATCAAAAAGCCATAAATGAAATACTTTTGGAACCTTCATATAATAAGATTTACAGTTCTGGTCGCTTTGAGATTAGATATACGTCTTCATCGAGTACGACACCGCTTTTTATTACTTCACTTATGATGGCTCTTCAGACTGCAGATACAAGTTTGTGTAGTGGGTTATCACTTTCACAACCAAGATCCAACCCATCCGGAACTGCTAAGTATTATGTATATGTGACAAACCAAACTAATGGAACTGCGCTTGCTTCTTGTTTTCCACAGACCATTTCTGGAGTTAGGACTTCATATATAGTTATATGGGAAATTACAGACTTAAGTGTAAGTTCCACAGAATTTCAAAACGCAACTATATCACATGAGTATATGCATGCTATTATGCATACTTATAGAAATAACCAAGAACTTCCAAAATGGTTTAAGGAATCGTGGTCTGAATGGGCAATAGTGCACGTAAATGGATTATATGATAACACATGTCCGAGCGGTTATGTAAATGCCTATTTAAATAATTCATATAAATCTTTAATTGGGACTGATAATGTATATGGAAAACTGTTATTTCCTTTGTATATCAGGCAGAACCATGGTGGAGATAGTGTAGTGGCTGATGTTGTAAAAAATTTAACTTCAACGAACAATGTTTATACAGCAATAAGCAATGCACTTTATGGAACAAATACTTTTGACTCTATATTTCCCAATTATATGAGGTTCGTGTATACACCAAAAAAATTATTTAATCCTAATTTGAGTTCGTGGAACAATTCCCCTTATTTGCATTATTTTTATGGACTATACAGTTATCCCAATAACGATGCGGGTGGAGATATTGAGCCAGTATCTGCTCATTATAGAGAGTTTGCTGTTCCATCATCAATCCCATATCATTTAGATATTACGATTAATATTTTATATAATTACTCGACTTTTAGCGGCAAGCTTCTTATGACTAATGCATCAGGGATGACTACTAATTGGAACATTAATCCATCGGGATCATTGGTTACCTATTCTACAGATATAACTACTTCCTACATAAAAGGATGCGTGATGTTCGCAAGCACAAATAAAAGTCTACAAACAGGTTATACACTGACAATATCGAGAAGTTAAAAGTTTTTTTGTAAACAGGGACTGTGTTTAAAGAGAAGTTATATAACTAGGAGACAAGTTCATGGAGTGGTTACCATATGTTCATGATGCAATAGAATATATCGAGGATAATCTGCTTACTATTCAGAATGTAAGAGAAGTGGCTGATAAATTAAGCATGTCCGAAGTACATCTTCAGAAGGGTTTTCATGTTATTACAGGTTTCTCGCTGGCAGAATATATAAGAGACCGAAGGTTATATGAGGCAGCAGTCGAGATAGAATCTACGGATACAAGCATAGTAGATATAGCACTGAAGTATGGATACGAGGCTCAGGATGCATTTACCAAGGCATTTATCCGGTTTCATGGCCTGGCTCCGGGTGCGCTGAGAAAAAAAGGGGACGGGTATAGAATATTCCTTCCTATAAAGGTAGAGTTGGTAGTTCATGGTGGCATGAACACAAGCCTTAAGACTATAAATAAATATCCGTTTACCTTGATTGGATATCAAAGAAAAGTAGATTTCAGTGAAAATTCTGAAGACATCAAAAAATTCTGGGAAGAGTTCTATGATAAATACTATAGTGGCTTTGATGAACTGGGCGAGAAAAATGAAACAGTCAGGACTGTAGAAAAATACGGCATAGGGGAATATGGGTTATTATATAAGGATAAAGATGATAAATATACCTATATGATAGCCGGAAAGTACACCGGAGGCGATATACCGGAAGATATGTCGCTTAAAGAAATACCTGCCGGTGTCTGGGCGGTGTTTGACTACAATGGAACGGGGGTTAAATCAGGCATATCTAAAGATGAACTGGACTTTGAAAAGAAAAGGGTAGAGGAAAGCTCAGACTATGTACCAGCCTGCTGCGAATATATAGAATGGTATGAAAGTCTGGATGAAGAAAAAGATAAACCGGGGTATAGAAGCGCATTATGGATACCTGTGGAGAAAAGGACAAAAGAGGATAAAAAAATAAATAAAAAGCTTGGGAAAAAGGTTGTTATAGGAATAGGTAGCTTGATTATTGCAATGATGCTGTTGTTTTTCAATAGAAACTTACCTAAGAAAAATGCGATAGAAATTGAAGAAACCACTGTTTGTAAAAAAAATAATCACACAACAGCAAAGGTTACAGAAGGTGATTCAGAAGAAATAATAGAGTATAAAACTAAAATTGTAAAATACTCGATGAAAGATCTTGAAGAGTATATGATGATACTAATAAATCATAAGGATGATATAGGTATACAAAATATGGCTATAAATGAGCCACTTAATAAAATAATAATTTATGACCGGGGAGAAGTAGATATAGATGAGGACAGAATAAAAGAACTTATTCCTGAAGATGCATACATCATCGAAAAAAAGAAGATTGTAAAAGATGATTGATCTAGTCATACTGTAAAACCCGGTAAAAAACTGGGTAACATCAGTAATAGCAAGTCGGCATCAATTTTACTTCTGCTTTTATTTTAGACAAATTTGTTTTCAAAATGACAAGACATGGTTAGTTATATTTTGATAATATGTATATATAAAAATAACAAGGGAGGGCAACTATGAAATTATATAGTAAAATATGTGTTTTATTTAGTGTAATAGTTATGTCAATATTATCGTGTACATCAGTAAAAGCTTTAGCTAAGGAAGCTGATGATTCGGGTTATGATACATTCTATTATGAAGAGGACATCCTAAATGCTTGGGGGACATTTACTGATGAAGAAAGAGAAGATTATGCTGGCGTATATGTAGATGGAGATACAGTTGTTTTATTGTTTAAAGAAGATACTGATACCTTGATTAATGCGATTACAAGAAATGAAAACAATAAGCATAGATTGATTGATAATGAGAAAAAACTTCAACAGCCTTTAAAGGTAAAATCTGCTAACTACTCATATGATGATCTTATGAAAATAGACGATTACCTGATTAAGAATGCATATTCTGTTAAGGGGGTTTATTCTATAGGAACAGATTACAAAGGAAACTGTTTAGATATAGGGGTTTTATGGGATGCATCTGTATCAGATGTTAAAGAAACCTTGTTCGATATGATTAAGGAAAACACAGATGTGGAAATTGTATCAGATAGTCTGCTTAATTTCCATACGGTAAAAGAGGACGATCTGATTACTTATAAGATTTCTGTAGATGGAAACTCAGAATTAATAACTGGTACAAAGCATTACAGCGCAGCTGTTGGTCACTATAGTAGCACTTATGGTCTTGGATTTATTACTACCGGACATGGCCCGTCAGTAGGAGATCCTGTTAAACTTGGTCTTATAACCGTAGGTTATGTGTCGGCTGTAAATCATAATGGAATTGATGATTCTGCTTTCGTTACATTTGCAGGGAGTCCGGGAACTCATTGGTGGACAAGTATTACGACTCAGAATGAGGCTAAAGCGTCTGTTTCACCGGCACAGGGAGTAACAATAAGAGTAAGGGGATATCAAACGACTCAATATGCAAATGCCATTATAACAGATAACAACTTTAGCTATTACAATAATCAGGACAATATATATTGGAGCGATATGCTAAAAGTGGATTATCCGGTTCAGGATGGAGATAGTGGTGGTGCAGCATACTGGTGGACAACTAATCAAAATGCTACAACAAAAGTGATAGGAGTAATTTCAGCAGGAGCCTCAACCTTTACAGTTATAGTTAAGTCAAGTAATATCAATTACTAAAAACAAATCCGGTTGGCGATTTAGTAATTATTTTGATTTTGTCGAAACCAATGATGGTTGTGTGGATAGCGATAGTGGAGGTCTTGTTTTGATAGCATATGGTGGAAGCAATGCAATAAGCGGAATTAGATTATACAATTAATGGTTATGCATACCTTTCTTGAATATGCTAAAAAAGTGTATTCAAATCACCCAGATTGTGATGTATGTTCAACAACATGCTGTCAAGTATATGACCCGACTTTAGTTACTTTAGCTGCGATGACAGCAACAACTTCAATTTTTTATAATGCTGGAGGTCAGTATAGAACTAATATAGTGATGTACAAACCTACTTCAACGACTTATGACTATATATATGGGGCTTGCTTTTGGTAAAGGAGGGGAAAACGGATTATATTTGGAAATGGGATATGTATTCGGGCAGCATGATGAGGATAGGTTAGGACTTTAAATTCGTTGTGCTGACGGATTATGATAATTGCAATGCTTTTAAAGGTATCCATACGGTTGGTTGAGGGATACCTTTTTACTTTTTTACTCTTGACATCTGTGTTTTAGGATAGTATTATATAGATGTCAGAAGCAAAGAGTACATATTTGAGCAGACATTCACAGGCATTCGACGATTTTACTTTTTGATTATTACTTTATTCATTTTTCTTCAAATTCGCTCTTGCTTTTCCCAAATGATTAAAGCAGGAGTATTGTATTCTCCTGCATGTTTTAGGCCATCGGAGAAAATGGTGCCATTTTAATGATATCATTTAATTCTGAATTATCATGATCGGATATTCATTATCCGTTTTCACAACATGAAGGAGGATTATATGTCAAAGAACTACGCCCATACCATCGATTACAGCGATGTATGGAAAACAAAAACAGGCAGCATTGGGTTTAAGCTTACGAATGATTATCTTTTCAGGGCTCTGCTGCAAAGAGACGAAAAGACGTTAAAGGCTTTGGTAGCCTCATTTTTAAGGATAGACCCTGCAAAGATCAGGGATATCGAAGTCACTAACCCGATAGTACTTGGTGAAGGTATCGAAAACAAGGAATATCATCTTGATGTAAAGGTTTCGGTTGACAACACGACCATAGACCTTGAGATGCAGGCATTACGTCATAAAGGCTGGATAGAACGGACTCTTGTGTACCTGTGCAGGGAGTTTACGGATGTTAACCATGGCGTACCTTACTCCGATGTAAAGGCGGTATGGCAGATTTCGTTTTGCGGTTTTACCCTTTTTGAAGAGAAGCCCGAGTTTCTATCAGAGTATATGATTATTAACAGAAAGGACATGGGGCAGGTTTACAGTGATAAGATCAGGATATCAAATGTGAATCTTACCCGTATTGATTTGGCTGACGAGGATGACGAGCGATATGGTCTCACGGACTGGGCGCGTCTGTTTAAAGCCGAGAAATGGGAGGAATTAGTTATGTTGGCAGAGAAAAATCCCGTAGTTGACCAGGCAGTATCAAGCATATGGTATCTTTCGGAGGACAAGAAAATACGTGATGAGATATGGAGACGCGAGGATAATGAACTTATCCAAAGGAGTATCGACGAGGATCTTGCTAAATATGAGCAGTTGAAGAAAGATATGGATAGCATGCAAAAGCGATACGACAAAACTAAACAGGAATACGACAAAACCAAACAGGAATATGACAAAACCAAGCAGGATAATGAAAAACTAAAACAGGAGTCATTAAATAAGGATGCAGAGATAATCCGACTAAGACAGGAACTTGCAGAATTAAAAAAATGAATATGAATAGTCTATTACGCACCTGAAAGGTTTTCAGGTGCGTATCGAACTTGAAATGTACAGCCTCATTTTGTGGATAAGGTAAGTAGCTCCGTAAACCTTCTTCATCAGGATGAGGAGTTTTTCTTTTAAACCTGAAATTTCGTTCAGGTCCTCATCAACGATATCTTTGTTACTGTAAATGAAACTTTCGTAAGAGTTCATGACAGAAGTAAATCTGGTGATGATATCCGGCTTGTTTTTTGAGATATCACCGATCAGCAGGGCCAGCTTCTCCCTGCATTTCACAGAAAACTCATCCAGGGTCTCATCCTTTGCTTTTGAAATCTTTAACTCTTTGAGTATTGCAAGTAGATTTTTAAACTCTAAACCATATAATTGGTTCGAGGTGAGCTTTTTCTTTTTGACACGGCTGAAAATGAGTGTGGTAACAAGCAGCAGTATCATACTGATGACCACGATACTTACTATGATCAGTATCAGCATACCTGAGACACGGCTTTCGGAGTGAGACTTTAAGTAGTCCTCATCATCTGCAACTATTGGTGCATTATTTGCATCAGGCATATATGGCGATATTTCCTGTTCCTGATATTCACTGTATTTACCGGAATATATCCTCCAGGTGTTATATCTTGCGGTACCAAATCCGGGAGTGGGTTCAAAGGCTATCCATCCCTTTCCTGCAAAATAAACCTCGGGCCATGTATGGCCGTCGCTGTTTATTACAGGGGAGGCTTCACCGGCCGTAAGATCAGCCTTGTATCCCTGTATTACTCTTGAGGGGTAGCCTAAGTATCTGGCAAGCAGGCAGAATGCAGTAGCATAATGCACGCAGTAACCGCTTTTTCTTTCTATTAAAAAGTAATTTAGAAAATCCCCCTCGCTTCTGACATAATCAGGGAGTTCGCCGCCATCCAGGGTATATTCATAGGTAGAAAGCGCATATTCTATGGCTTTCAGCTTCTCATAGTCTGAGGCTGCTGCATTTGTCACTGTATTTACCCAGTTTTGTACTGAGTCTCTTACCATAGGCTTTGAGGTGTAAAATTTATTTACATAATTGCGGTATTCCAGAAGGTCCTCGATGCGTAACCCGGAATATGCAAAGTTTAGATAACTGGTTTTAGCCGCATTGAAAGCATCCGGATTTTCGCCCCGGTCGGAAACCATAAAGTCATAAAACGGTTTGCTGCCATAGTTTAGCTGATAGTATCTTAAGGAATATTCAGTACCGTAGGTTTTGCGCTTGTTAAATAAAATATGTTCATTTTGGGTTCGGATATTATCATCCTCATCTTCGGCCTTGTAGGTATAATAGCCGATTCCCGTGCTTACGGGACTGTTGGGATTTAGCTGGTTGATAGGCAAAAGCTTAGAAGGCGTGAAGAGTATTTTGGTGGTAAAATCCAGATACTTTATGTTTATATCACTTCTTTTCAGGATATCGTTCACGCACTCGCGGTCAAAATTAACAACTCCGTAAAAGGTCTCAAACGTATCGATATTGGAATAATCCCGTGAAGACTCCAGAGTGTTTTTCCAGCCGCCGTCTTCAAACACATTGAATATCTCGCCTTTTAAGTAACAGCTGCCATAGGTACGACTGTCAGAATAGATTTCCATCAGAGTGGATTCACTGCTGTCGTTATCGTAAGACATGCTATCTGTATATCCGAATGAAACGGTCATACCGTCATCCTCCGACGAGGAGAAATACAGGGATATTTCGTGGGAAAGCTTGTTTATTCTTTCTACGGCATTTTCATAGATCCTTACGGCCCAGTCCCAGCTTAAGGGGGTGTCGGGTTTCGGGAGCAGGGATATCATGACCGGAAATACCAGGAGAAAAGGCATAAGATATGTCACATACCTGCGAAGCCTTGCTGAATTTGTCTGGCTTTTGGGGGATTTGACAGGATCCGACGAATAGGAGACAGATGAAGTCTTGCGCCGGTGTTCTCTTACAAAACGTGTCAGGGAAAACATGATATAAAAAACAGCAAGAGCCGGGGATACCGGATATATGTCCATATCCCTTATGAGCAGGATAACCATGTATATGATGAGCCCTGCTGAAAGTATAAGATTTACCGCTATAGAGGTATCCGAGGTCAGGAAAACTATAAATGCTGCAAGACCGATTATCACAAGCTTAAATAACATGCTTTTTAAGATAAGGGATAGATCATCTTCATCCAATAGAAAAGCAAATATGCCGCCTGCAAGTAGTATAGCAGGTATGATGTAAAGATGTATCTTGTGATATATAAGCAGAAGGACATTAAAAGAAAGACTTATCAAAAGGATGGAAATTACATTTTTCCTTACAATAAGCTCCGGATCAATATTATTATAAATCTCCAGAAACAGAAACAGCGCTATGGCGATTGTTAAGATCAGCCTGTAGCAGAAGTCTGTTAATTCTTCTCTTATATCCATAATTATATTATATATATCTATTTATGACAGCTTATATTTATGCCATTCTGAGCAGCAAAGAATCTGAGTATAAAGATTTTATACTTTACAGAACCTTAGCCAGGTCATCCTCAGGATATACAGGTATTACCCTAACATTGGCGAGCTCCATGATATCCTGCACATTGGGATGAACTCCGACGAGATATACTACGATGTTTATCCCGAAAGTAGACAGCTCATACAGTCTTTTGTTCAGTTCCGCATCAGCTCCTGTAATAACCAGGAAAGCTATCATACAGTCCTTAAATACCGAGCCTGCCATAAGGATATCCAGTGTTACTGCAGCCTCTTCATCACTTCTGAACTTCATGGCAGAGACAGTGTTCAAAAAGCTTTCCATCTCATATGCCGCAGAGCATTTGGCAGTCCTTGGTTCGAACTGACTGTAGACCAAAGAAGTAGGTACAGAGTAGTTCGCAAAATAATTGGTAAGAGCCAGCACGATCTCAAGGCATTTGTTTTCAACAGGGATGAATACATATTCGTCATCCGAAATCCTTTTTGTATCAAGAAAAATGGAAATACCCTGACGCTGCTCCCCGTAGGTGATGCGGCTTTTGAGTTTACCTGTTTTGGCAGTGGATTTCCAGTGAATACCCTTTAGAGGATCGCCGGGCATATAGTCCCTTGTCTGGGCGTCAAAATCAGAGCTGAGCCTCGGGTTTTCTTTATATGTGGCAATCACCATTTCAGGTACGCTTTTCAGAGTCTCCAGCTTTATGACCCTTGGCAGAACCACAGCGTTTAATGGCTCTGGTACACGGTAGGTTATCTTGAAAAGCCTGAAGAAATCTACGATAGTGATATGTTTGATACCTACATGATAGTCACCGCGGTATCGGCATATCATGGTAGTGTCATAACGCACGTTCTCACCCGGAAGGAGCTCGTAGGTTTTGGTAAAATCTGTTTTTTTATGAAGGGCTTTAGGCTTGCTTTTTGCCATATCTTTTAAGTTGTCCTGCTGCATTTCGTCTATATACGAAAAAGTAGAATATGTGCTGACACTGATATGACAGAAATTGAGCAGATATTCATTCTGCAGGACGAAATAATACGGTATCGGCTCATAAGCCGTAATATGTTTTGTACCCAGTACCTGATACAGCTTGAAGAAGAAATATACTATGAGCAGGTAAATAAGTGAAACGGGAGTCACCAGCAGTACTCCAAAAAGGATCGAATAAGTTATCGGTCCACCCTTGAAGCTGGCCAGGACTACAGCTGCTATACATAGCAGAAAATAAATGATACGTTTTCTTTTCATGATGATTTATTATTTTGATTGATTGCCATATGCAACTAATTTAGCTTCCCATAAAGGGGAAGCTGTCAGCCGAAGGCTGACTGATGAGGTGATAGTTTAAGCACCTACCGGTACTTCGACCGTAGCTATCAGTGACTTCAGTATCGTCTCAGGATTATCATGAGACATCCTTGCCTCGACCGACAGAGGCAGTCTGTGGAGAAGTACAGGTACATACAGCTGTTTTATATCATCGGGTTTTACATAATCCCTGCCATCCATCAGGGCATTTGCCTGGGCAGCCCGTATGAGAGCCAGCATAGCTCTGGGGCTTGCACCTGTCATAAAACGCTTCTCATTACGGGTTGCAGTTATGATGTTATGGACATACTCTATGACATTGTCCTTGACAACTACTTTCTTTACCATATCCTGCAGCTCCAGCACGTCTTTTTCATCACATACGCTGCTCAGGTTTTCAACCTTACGATCCTCTAAAAACATATGGGCAAGCCCAAGTTCATCCTCCTTGGCAGGATACCCTAAAGACAGCTTCATCATAAATCTGTCCAGCTGTGCCTCGGGCAGGGGGTAGGTACCGGCAAACTCTATGGGGTTTTGTGTTGCTATGACCATAAAGAGGCCATCAATGTTGTGAGTTGTACCATCTACAGTGACTTTTTTCTCCTGCATGGCTTCAAGCAATGCGGACTGGGTCTTGGGAGGAGTACGGTTTATCTCATCTGCCAGGAAAATATTGCACATCACAGGCCCGGGCCTGTAATCAAAGGATTTGGTAGCAGAGTTATATATAGTTAGTCCTGTGATGTCCGAAGGCAGCGTATCCGGTGAAAACGAAACACGTCCAAAGCTGCAGTTGATCGAGTGCGCCAGAGATAGTGCGAGTGTGGTTTTACCAACTCCGGGCACATCCTCTAATAGCAGATGCCCACCCGAGAGCAGGCAGCAGAGCACCCTGTCTATGGTGGTTTCATTACCTGCGAAGGTAGTACAGATATTATCCTTTATTTTTTTGATAAGTTCAGAGGCATTTCCTGTCATTTTGTTTCTCCTGTATTGTGCCTAACTAATGATACCGGATTGTTCGTGCTACGCACTTCCGCAATCCGTCAAACACCTCGAATCCCGCGATTTTACGTTTGAAAATCGCTTCTTCTCGGTGATACTACTATCATTATATAAAAAAACAAGTGGAGTTGCAATAATAAATAATTGTATTATATTGTAAGTATTTTGGTGAAACATCATACTTTTTTCTGATATATTCTTGAAAACTGTGGAATAATTCAGCAATCTGTGGTATAATCCGTCATATGGTGGCATGGCTCTGAGTGAATCTTGGAGTCATAAAATCATGTAGCATATAGTAAGGGGTAAATTTTTACGGAGAAAACAGATTTGGAGGTTAACGCATGAGGAAGCAAAAGGTATTTAAGGCATTTATGGCCGTGGCACTTTGCCTGGCTATAATTGCAGAGGCATTTTTATTGCCGACGACAGCAGTAAAAGCAGCACAGTTTGGCAGGACTGTGACAGTTACCAGCAGTGCATTGAAGAAAGCTAAAGCCAATATTGTTCTTTATGTAAACGGCAATAAGCTTAGTAAAAAAGGCTTTGTAACTACAGGTAAGGTTGACGGCAATAAAGAAGCGGTCGTATATGTACCTGCAAAAGCGTTTGTTGAGGCACTTGGCGGGAAGTACACCCAGAAAGGCAAGAAAGTAACTATATCTGCCGAAGGTGTTAAGATTACTTTTAAGCATGGAAAAAATGCGTACACAGCGGCATATACCGACGAAGCAGGCGATAAGCATAAATACACATTGAAATATGGAAAATCTTCAAAAAAGAGCAAGGTTATCTATGTTCCGATAGAGCTTATGTCATCAGTTGCCATGTTTACAGATAACATGCTTGATTATGTGCTGGACAAAGAGAGCAAGACTCTTGACATCACATTATATCCTAACGGAAATGCTCCTGTTGTGGGCGGCTGGAGTGCACCTGAAAGCATCGAAGTACCTGAAGTTTTAGTAAAATTCTTTGAAAACGGAAATGAAGCCAACAAGGATGACGAGCAGATCATCCCTGTAGCAGTATTGGAACAGCAGGTTGTAGCAGGTATGAACTACAAGCTTCTTTGCAGGATCTCGAATCCTTCAAAGAATATAAAGGAAGTATATGCCATAGTTGTTATTTATGTTGATCTTCAGGGCGAAGTACATGACGTTACCAGCGAGATAAAGACCGATATTGAGACCAACATCAACAATCTTCCCGGTGGCTGGAGCCAGCCTGAGAGCGTGGCATTCCCTGAGGAATACAGAGAAATCTTCGAAAAGGCAGTAGCCGATCATGACGGTGTAGCCTTCAATCCTGTAGCAATACTTGGATCACAGGTAGTTAACGGCGTAAATCTTGCCATCCTCTGCGAGGCAACAGTCGTTTATCCCGGAGCAACACCTTATTATGTGATCATTTATGCATATGTAAATCCTATATCACAGACCGGTGAGATTACAGATATAAAGTCAATCGATGTTAACGGACCTGAGAATATACCGGACGACGGTGGTCAGGGCGGTGATGATCAGAAGGGCTTCAAGATCCAGGGCAGCGAAAATGCCGTAGAGGGCGTTGATTATATGTGCATGTCCGGAAATTATTACGGAGTAACATCCCTCGCAGGTCTCGCTAAGGTTTGCGAAATGGAAGAGCTTCCTACCGGCGAGTTCAAGACAAACATTGCAGGCATAAGAAGTAACATGGTACTTGATTTTGATATCAGTACTATGGGTGAGGTTAATATAACTAACGGTGCTATACTCACCATAGAAAACGGCGGAGTTCTTGAAGCAGGTGTATATGTTGATGAGGGCGCCCAGATTATCGTTAAAAACGGCGGAAAACTCCAGACCACCCAGGGCGGAGAAATCTATAACAACGGTGAGATCATTATTGAAGATGGTGCCGAGCTTAAGAGCCAGATGGGCGGAACTATCTGGAATGCAAAGCCCGGTAAGATTACCATAAACGGTACCTGCTATATCGGATGCGTCGAGTATGCTAACGAAAAGCAGGAGATGGAAAAGCACATATGGCTGATCAATGACGGTAAAATAACAGGTAAAGGTAACGTACTTATCTATGCGGCTTTAGGTAAAGACGAGAATCCTGAAAATCTGGGTTACTACCAGGGCGAGACCGAAAAGATGCTTGGTAACGGAATGAAGGTTGGCATTTTTGAGGAATGATCTATAGAATAATAATATGAAAGCGGCCAATCTGCGGGATAACTGCAGATTGGCTTTTTTTATGTACTTGCTGAAAAAATATGTTTACAATTACAATATTATAGGTTACAATACACAATTGAGTTATTGTGGGCTGCAATTGCTGGATATTAGAAGAACGAAGGATAGCGTAAGATGGTAAATTTCGATAAGGTGACATTTGAATATATACGCCGTGACGAAGAGGGAAATGTCGAGAGCATAAACAAAGCACTTGACGGGATAGACCTCGATGTCAAAAAAGGGGATTTTATCGCCATCTTAGGTGCCAACGGCTCCGGAAAATCAACTCTTGCCAGACATATAAACGCATTGCTTACTCCGACAGAGGGCACAGTATATATAGAAGAAATGGATACTAAGGATGAGGATAATCTGCTTAATATCCGTCAGAAAACAGGCATGGTATTCCAGAACCCCGATAACCAGATCATAGCCAGCCTTGTAGAAGAGGATGTCGGATTCGGTCCGGAAAACATTGGGATACCAACAAAGGAAATCTGGGAAAGGGTGGCATTTGCTCTTGAAAAAGTCGGTATGACCGCATATAGGGAGAAATCACCCAATAACCTGTCCGGCGGACAAAAACAGCGAGTAGCCATAGCGGGTATACTTGCCATGAAGCCGGAATGTATAGTACTTGACGAGCCTACTGCGATGCTTGATCCCAAGGGCAGGCGTGAAGTCATAGAGACTATCACAGAGCTCAATAAAAAAGAGGGTATCACCATCATCCTTATCACACATTACATGACAGAGGTGGTCGGAGCCGATAAGGTATATGTCATGAACGGTGGAAATGTGAAGCTCTCCGGTACACCGCGTGAGATATTTAAGGAAGTAGATCTGTTAAAAGAGTATAAGCTTGATGTCCCCCAGGTGACCGAGATAGCACATCGCCTGAGGCAGCAGGGCATACAGTTGCCCGATTGTATACTTACAGTCGACGAACTTGTCGCAGCATTAGGAGCCGGAATATGTCTCTAATATTAGATAAAATAAACTACTACTACGGAAAAGGCACTGCCTTTGAATCCGCGGCATTAAAAAATATATCACTGGCCATCCCTGACGGTGAGTTTATAGGCATTATCGGACATACAGGCTCCGGTAAATCCACGCTGATACAGCATATGAACGGCTTGATAAAGGCTGATTCCGGAAGCATATATTATAATGGTAAGGATATATATGACAAGGATTTCAAAATGACTGATCTGAGGCGTAAGGTAGGGCTTGTATTTCAGTACCCCGAGCACCAGCTTTTCGAAGCAACCGTTATAAAGGATGTGCTGTTTGGACCAACCAATATGGGCATGGACAAGCTGAAAGCAGAGCTTGCTGCATATGGAGCATTAAAAGCGGTCGGTATCGGGGATGACCTGATAGATGCCTCACCCTTTGAACTTTCCGGAGGACAGAAAAGACGGGTTGCCATAGCGGGAGTACTTGCCATGAGTCCTGAAATACTGGTACTGGACGAGCCTACGGCAGGGCTTGATCCGGCAGGACGTACGGAATTATTAAATCTTTTGAAGGAAATACATGAAACCAAAGGCATAACTGTTATACTTGTATCCCACAGCATGGAAGATGTGGCAGAGTATGCGGAAAGGCTTATAGTTATAGATGAGGGTGAGATAAAATACGATGATGAACCCCGAAAAGTATTTGCGCACGCAGATGAACTTCGAAAGATGGGTTTGGAGATCCCGCAGTGCACCGAACTTATGGGAAAACTTGCTGATGCAGGCTTAAATGTAGACAGAAGCTGCCTGACGGTGGAAGAGGCAGTAAACTCCATAATTGGCGCAATATCGTAAATAAAGGAAAACATAAATGCTTAGAGATATGACCATTGGACAATATTATCCGGTCGAGTCGCCCATACACAGGCTTGACCCCAGGACGAAATTTTTGGGTACTATAATATATGTAGTATCCTTATTTCTGTTCAAAACATTCTGGGGTTTCCTGCTTGCGGGAGGCTTTCTTGTGATGGTCACAATTCTGGCACACATTCCTCCTAAGTACGTTTTAAAAGGAATGCGCCCAATGCTTTTCCTGCTCCTTTTTATGATGATATTTAACCTTTTGCTTACTCCCGGTGAAGTGATAGGGGAGTGGTGGATATTCTCGGTAACAAAAGAAGGTATATATGCAGCGTTATTCATGGGACTTCGTCTGGCACTTTTGGTACTTGGTTCTTCACTCATGACATATACTACGACACCCAACAAGCTTACGAGCGGTATGGAAAGTGTATTTGGATTCTTAAAAGTATTTAAGGTACCGGTGCATGAGATGGCGATGATGATATCGATAGCACTGAGATTTATCCCAATATTATTGGAAGAAACCAATAAGATAATGAAAGCACAGCAGGCACGTGGAGCCGATTTTGAATCCGGCGGACCGATAAAGAGAGCAAAAGCTCTGATACCCATCCTGGTACCGCTTTTTGTATCATCTTTCAGACGTGCAGGAGAGCTCGCCGAAGCCATGGAGGCCCGCTGTTATCACGGAGGCGATGGCCGTACCAAGATGAAGCCTCTGAAATATCATAAGGGTGACTTGATAGCATATATTTTACTTGCAGGACTTGTAGCCGGATGCATATTCATTCCGTAAATCAATCAGAGGGACGGTTCTTTGATTGATTTTACCCCTGTTGAAAAAAGGAAGAAAAAATGGGAAAGCGCATAATGCTCACAATTGCATATGACGGCACGGACTATGTCGGGTGGCAGATGCAGCCGAATGGCATAGCGGTGGAGCAGGTGATAAATAAAGCTTTAAGCGAATTGCTGAAAGAAGATATTATCATCGCAGGAGCATCACGCACCGACTCGGGAGTACATGCTGATGGGAATGTGGCGGTGTTTGACACGGAAACCCGTATACCGGCAGATAAAATATGCTTTGCATTAAATCAAAGGCTCCCCAAAGATATCGTATGTACATCGAGCTGTGAAGTAAAACCTGACTTTCATCCGAGACATGCAGACTGTACCAAAACCTACGAATATACCATATATAATGCGGTCCATCCGGATCCTATAAAGCGCAGATACTCATATTTTGTATATGTACCCCTCGATATAGATGCCATGCGACATGCAGCGGAGTACCTCAAAGGAGAGCATGACTTTGCCAGCTTCTGTTCTGCACATGCGCAGGTGAAAACTACGGTTCGTAACATATATTCACTTGATATCATTCAGGGGGATGAAATCAATCAGGGGGACGGTTCTCTGATTGAAAAAGGAAATAATGAAGATAAGAAAGAAGCGATAGAGATTGATGGACCTCAACGGATATACGTCTCTCACGATATCAAGATCCGCATAAGCGGAAACGGATTCCTTTACAACATGGTCCGCATCATAGTCGGCACACTGGTAAAAGTTGGATATCACTTCTACCCACCCGAATATGTAAAGACCATCCTCGATGCCTGTGACAGGACAAAGGCAGGTCCCAAAGCACCAGCAGAAGGATTAAAACTCGTAGGGATAGAATACAACCCCGAAGATTATAAATGTGTCAATGGGGACGGTTCTATTTGACACATTTTTGTTGTTAAAGCCCCATAGAATAATATTACATTTTTAAAAGCCATAAAAGTAATGTTGAAAATTACTTTTATAGCTTTAACAAAATATTTTTTGTAAATTATTTAAAAAATATTCAATTAAAGCATTGACAAAATAAGAAAATCATAATATACTCTACCCTGTTGCGCGAGAGATCGTGTACAAAATAGATTACATATTCCTAGTGTCTTTACACATGGGAGTGGTATAAAGGCGATTTCGCCGAGATTTAAAACAGGAGGAACAGAAATGGATACAACAAAGAGCTACATGCCCAGTGGAAAGACCATTGAGAGAAAATGGTACGTTGTAGATGCAGAAGGCCAGACTCTTGGACGTCTCTGCTCAGAGATTGCAAATGTATTAAGAGGCAAGAACAAGCCTACTTTCACACCTTTCCTTGATATGGGTGACAACGTTATCGTAGTTAACGCAGCTAAGATCAAGGTTACAGGAAAGAAGCTTGATCAGAAGATTTACTACAACCACTCAGATTATCCGGGTGGACTTCGTGAGACCACACTTCGTCAGATGCTTGCAAAGAAGCCTGAGG
>JAEEVK010000159.1 GCA_016287095.1 Lachnospiraceae bacterium | reverse complement strand
AACTATTCACATCCTGTGATCAAACAGACCGGTATCATGAATGTAAACTGTCTGTCGGTAGAGGCTCCTTTCTCAGTATTTGAGTCATTCGGATTCAGATCCGGCAGAAACGTTAATAAGTTTGAGGGCACTGAGGTTATGCGTTCCGATAACGGACTTGCATTCCTCGGCAGATATATAAATGCCTTTATGTCATTAAAGGTAGAGCAGTATGTGGATCTCGATACCCACGGCATGTTTATCTGCTCGGTAACAGAGGCAAGAGTTATGTCCGACAAGGAGACCATGACCTATACCTATTACCAGGACAATGTAAAGCCGAAGCCTGCTACAGAAGGAAAGAAGGGCTGGGTCTGCAAGATCTGCGGATATATCTACGAGGGCGACGAACTGCCTGATGACTTCATCTGTCCTCTCTGCAAGCACCCTGCATCGGATTTTGAACCTATAAAGTAAGCGAAGCAGACTGATGAGGTGTATTTATAAAACATAGTATGTAAATTAGAAAGGAACATATCATGGCAAGATTAGACGGAGTTTTCTTCTCTAAGACACTTTCAAGGCCCGTACATTTCGTGGCTGTACTTTCAAATGACAATGCAGGTCCTATAGACCAAAACCCTAGCTATAAGCGTCCTGCAAAGAATGTTTATCTTTTTCACGGATACAGCGGATGTGATACGGACTGGCCTTCAAACGTAGCTTTGGGAGACCTTGCAAACAGATTTAATGTTAACTTCTTTATGCCCAATGGGGATAACAGCTTTTATTTAAACAATAATGCTACCGGATACAGGTATGCATCATATGTCGGAGAGGAGTTTGTGGAGTACACCAGAAAGACCTTCGGACTTTCCGACAAGCGTGAGGATACCTTTGTGGGCGGCCTTTCAATGGGTGGATTCGGAGCGCTTCATACCGGACTTATGTTCAATGACACCTTCTCCAAGGTTATAGCGCTTTCATCCGCACTTATTCAGGGTATGATAAAGGTACTTTCACCCGAGATGAATAATCCGATGGCAAACTATGATTACTACAGATGGACCTTCGGAGATCCCAAGGATTTCGAGACATCGGAAAATAATCCGGAGTACTTGGTAAAGAAGCTCATCGAAGAAAAGAAGCAGTTCCCTGACATATATATGGCCTGCGGTACCGAGGACTTCCTTATCGAGCCCAATCGTCAGTTCCACGCATTCCTCGAAGAAAACAAGGTGCCTGTAACATTTGTCACCGGCCCCGGAATACATGACTTCAACTTCTGGAGAAAGTACCTTGAAGAAGGCCTGAAGTGGGCGCTTGAGTAAGGGTATACCCCGTAACATAAGCAAAAATCAGAAAAAAATGTAAAAAAACACGGAAAAACGCCGAAAAATCAAGGATTTGTGCTTGACAAATCACTGCATAAATATTATAAATAATAATGTGGAAAAAATTTTGCCTAAAAATCATATCAAAAAGGCAAAAAATATAGGAGGAAATTCACAATGAATAAGACAGAATTAGTAGCAGCTATCGCTGCAAAGGCTGAATTATCAAAGAAGGATTCAGAGAAGGCTGTTAAGGCTTTCATCGAGGCAGTTACTGCAGAGCTTAAGGCTGGCAAGAAGGTTCAGCTTATCGGCTTCGGTACATTCGAGGTTGCTAAGCGTGCAGCTAGAAAGGGTAGAAATCCTCTTACAAAGAAGGAAATCACCATCAAGGCTTCTAATGCACCTAAGTTCAAGGCTGGTAAGGCTTTAAAGGATGCTGTTAATTCAAAGAAGAAATGATCGCATTTAGGTAGAAAGCTAAAAACCCCGCGGTGTCAATCGTGGGGTTTTTTCACAGAGGGATATTATTTTGAGACTTGATAAATACTTAAAGGTTTCGAGACTTATAAAAAGAAGGACTGTAGCCAATGAAGCTGCTGATGCCGGCAGAGTCCTGCTCAACGGAAAAGAGGCTAAGCCTTCGACAAATGTAAAAGTCGGTGACATCATCGAGATAGGATTCGGAAACAAAACCGTAAAGGTTGAGGTACTGGCTATAGCCGATACCAGCAGGAAAGAGGAAGCAAAGGAACTCTTCAGATACTTGTAGGCCGGTTTTTGAAAGGTAGTGAGTCTATGGCAGAAAAAAAATTCAAAAATGGAAGCAGAGTCGGACTTGCAATCATTCTGATAGCGGTTATGCTGATATGCGGTTTCGTTTTTTGGAAGACGCATATGCTGGAAAAGGATTTGGATACTCTTGATCAGCGGCTTGAGCAGATAAAGGAAGAGATAGAGAACGAAAACCGTCAGAACCAGTCGATAAACAACGAGATCAAGTACCGTCAGACTGATGATTATATAGAAGATCAGGCAAGAGATACATTCGGCCTGCGTGATGAGGATGAAACAATATTTAAACCAGGAAAAACGGACGATTAATACTTTTGAAAAAGCCTCAAGATACATAAAAAAACAAGAACTTCTGAAATCGGGAGACCGGGTTATCGCCGGTGTCTCCGGAGGAGCGGATTCGATGTGCATGCTGCTCATACTGCTTTCGTTAAAGCAGGAGCTGGATCTTGATATCATAGTAGCACATGTAAATCACGGTATCCGTGGAGAGGAAGCAAAAAGGGATGCGGACTTTGTCGAGGCATTTTGTGCGGACAAATGCCTGACCTTTGAACTGGCAAATGCCGATATCCCCGGGATAGCAAAGGAAACAGGGACCACTTCAGAGGAAGCGGGTAGAAATTACAGATACAGCTTTTTCTGTGAACTGGCTGAAAAATACAGGGCAGAAAAGATAGCAGTCGCTCACAACAGCGACGATAATGCCGAGACGGTGCTTTTTAATATATTCAGGGGCAGCGGTATTGGCGGACTAAAGGGTATACTCCCTAAAAGGAGCATATCCGGTAAGGACAGTAAATACACATTGATAAGACCTGTGCTGGCTCTATCCCGGGCAGAGATAGAAGAGGGATTAAAAGAAGCCGGTCAGGACTTTTGCACAGACAGAACTAACAGTGAAGACACTTATGCCAGAAACCGGCTGCGTAATACCATCCTGCCGATGGCCAGAGACAATATAAACACAAATGTATATGGTCATATTGAGAGCTTGAGCAGGCAGGCGGCTTCGGTGCATGATTTTATAGAGCAGGAGACAGATAAATATGCCTCCTGTATAAATCCGATTACAGATGAGGATGGCAGAAAAACAGGGGTCAGTATTGATATACCATCCACAGAAAAACTGCATCGGGTACTGAAACAGAGTCTCATACGCAGAGCCTTTGAGATGGTCTCCGGGAGATTAAAGGATGTGGAGGAGACACATATAGAGGCTATCGAAGACCTGATAAACAAACAGAGCGGAAAAAGAATTTCCCTGCCATATGACATAACCGCGACCAGGGTATATGACAGTATTATCCTAAGCAGCGGGGGATCTTTTGAAACTTTGGATAATGTCAGTGATCATGGCATAACCTGGGAGATCTGTAACAGAGGGGATCTGACAATAGAAATACCTAAAGAGCAGTATGTCAAATGGTTTGACTATGAAAAAACCGGGGATGACCTTGAAGTGAGGACCTGCCGGGACGGGGATTACCTGCTGATCGGCAAGGAAGGACATAAAAAAAGTCTCTCCCGTTTTATGATAGATAATAAAATCCCGTTACAGGAAAGGGACAAAATTCCGCTGCTAGCCACCGGAAGCCATGTGTTATGGGTGGTAGGCTACAGGCAGGATGAGAGCTGTTTTGTTACAGCATCTACAAAACGGGTATTGGTCGTAAAGAAAAATAAATAGAAAAGGTGAAGGAATGAAAAATTCAAAAGGTTTCGGAGTATACCTTGCGTTGATAGTCATAATGATCTTTGTGGTCTATATCACGAGGAGTATCTCTGAGTCGAATTACGCAAATTACAGTTATCAGGCTTTTGTCCATGCACTGGAAAGCAAAAGTGTCAGGTCAGTAGTACTGATACCGTCAGAGGAAGTGCCTACCGGTCTGGTAAGGCTTACCCTGGTTTCGGATCAAAAGGCAAAGTTTTACTGCTCGGATATAACTGAGATAGAGAAACTGGTTAGAGATGCCAATATTCCGTATTCCATGGAAGAGGTTGAAAAGCCCGGCTGGTTTTTGACCAGTGTCTTTCCTTATATATTAATAGGTATAGTATTACTCATCTTTATGTTCATGATGACCGGTCAGGGTTCGGCGAACAGCGGATCAAAGGTTATGAACTTCGGAAAGTCCAGAGCCAGCATGACCACCGGCAAGGACAACAAGATAACCTTTAAGGATGTAGCCGGTCTTAAGGAAGAAAAAGAAGACCTCGAAGAAATCGTAGACTTTTTAAGAAATCCCTCAAAATACACCGCAGTAGGTGCCAGGATCCCCAAGGGTATCCTGCTGGAGGGTTCTCCCGGTACAGGTAAGACCTTGCTTGCAAAGGCGGTAGCAGGAGAAGCAGGAGTACCGTTCTTCTCGATATCGGGTTCCGATTTCGTCGAATTATATGTAGGTATAGGTGCGGCACGTGTAAGAGATCTTTTCGCTGAAGCTAAGGCTAATGCACCGTGTATTGTATTTATAGATGAGATTGATGCCGTTGCACGTCATAGAGGTTCGGGTCTCGGCGGCGGACATGATGAGAGAGAACAGACATTGAACCAGCTTCTTGTTGAGATGGATGGATTTGGCAATAACGAAGGAATTATCGTTATGGCAGCAACCAACAGAGTTGATATATTGGACCCTGCAATTATGCGACCGGGCAGATTCGACAGAAAAGTATATGTCGGACGACCTGATGTTAAGGCCAGAAGAGAGATATTGGATGTTCATATCAAGAATAAGCCGCTTGCAGATGACGTGGATCTTGAGAAGGTTGCAAGGACTACATCGGGATTTGTCGGTGCGGATCTTGAGAATCTTATGAATGAGGCTGCAATTGCCGCAGCAAAAGACGGACGTAAGTATATTATTCAGGAAGATATTAATAAAAGTTTCGTAAAGGTAGGCATCGGTACCGAGAAGAGAAGCCGGGTGGTTTCCGAGAAGGAGCGTAAGATTACAGCTTATCATGAAGCAGGACATGCAATCTTATTCCATCTTCTTCCTGATGTGGGACCTGTACATACGGTATCAATTATTCCTACAGGTAATTCTGCAGCAGGATATACAATGCCGCTTGAACAGGATGATAATATGTTCCTTACCACGAACAAAATGCTTCAGGATATTA
>JAEEVK010000036.1 GCA_016287095.1 Lachnospiraceae bacterium | reverse complement strand
TGCAACCTATGAAGATCCCAACGGCTGGAGTCTTCAGTATGATGAGAACTGCTTTGAGGTAAATCAGAAGGACAACGTGGCTACCTTTGTTTATACAGCTGAGAGCGGCGGCACCAATATGATGACCGTAACCTATGACATCTCAAGCACCGACCCTGAAGTCATTGCGGACAAATTGGTGGCTGAGTGGGGCGATAAAGCCCAAAAGAGTGAGGGAACCTTCCCCACCGATGAAAGCGTTCCTGTTTTCAGAGCAAGCCTGCCCGTAGAGGAAGGCGGTTCCGGTCTGTATATGGAAGCCATTATACGTTCCTATATGCAGGGATGCCTCGTATTCGAGTTAACCGGACATAACAGCGGTGATGATGCCATCGATATGGCTGCTTCGGATAACCTGTCCATGCTGATCGATTCCGTTAAGTTCCATGACTACAGCAAAGAGGCAAAGGCGAGCCTTCCCGCATATGAGTATCCGGGTCCCGAGCTGTTTTACTCCGTTGTTTACAAGTATCTGATCGATACTTATGCCGGCTCCTATCCTGAGGCAGAGGTGGGAATTCCCTGTGTTTCCATCGTGAAGCTGGATGAGAGCGACAAGGATGATATCAAGGTATATGGCGATTTTGATTATTACAATTATAACCTGAGCGCAGATATCCTGGAGAACGTTGCCGGCGGATGCCATCCGGGTGTGATCCATGTGAAATCCACCGATGAAGGTTACGAAGTAACAGGTATGGATGTTGTAGAGGATGGTGCAGGTTTTGAAGAGTCTGCCAAGAAGATCTTCGGCGATGAGTATGATGCCTTCATGAAGGTTTATAGCGATTCTGATGCAAAGGAAAAAACCAGAGCACAGATCATTGCCAACTATGTAGCAGCTAACAATCTGGAGATCAAAGCTTATCAGGATTTCGGTTGGGAACCTGTTACCCTTCCTGAAGAGAACATCGATTCCTTCTACAGTGAGTTGAACTAATTATCTGATATAAAAATGTGATCTGTTTCCGTGCTACAATAAGAGTACTTCCGTCCTATGCCGTGGAGACCTCCTTTCCTTCATATAAGGAGGAAAAAATGGCAATACTGAGAAATACGACTGTGGATCCGGTGGTCGAATGGAGTCAGACAATCAGGAATGAACTATGTGATAACATGGGCCTGACTTGGCCCGGCGCCGGAGCATTGGGAATGGATCAGGCTCTGGAAAAACTTTGGCACTATCTGAGATTCGGCCAAAGGAGCGTATTCTTTATGGAGCGCAGATTTCTGACCGGCCTGGAAATTTGGTGCGGTCAGAGGCGCGAAAACAAAATGTTTTACAATAACGGTATCACCGTACATCATGAAATGCCCTCAGCAGAACAGCTGTGGGGCATTTTTTGTTATTACCGTCATTGCAGATCGGAACCTGAAGTCGGAGGCGGTATTTTCGCGGCTTGTATGGTTGCAGCATTTATGCTGAGCGAGGCAGAGGGGATAGATTATTCTTTTGAGGAAGCAATGCTCCCCTATTCACTGGTTTTACATGATCTTTATGTTTACGGAACAGGAAGGCTTACCATCCGTAAGGATCCGGTGTTGTATTTGTATCTTATGGCAAAAACGATATATGAACTGAAACAAAAGGATCCGGGTAGATCCGTTTCTATCAGGAAGGGGAGCGTTCTTTTGGAAGGCGGAAGGACGGAGAGGGCGGAAAGCTTTCTGGCAGAGGCCGGGAGGTGCTTTTCCCGCATTGAAGTCAGCAAAAGTGTAACGAAAGAGGGAGCGTTGAAGCTTACCATCCCCATGTAAAGCAGGAAAAGCCGCATCTGATGTCCGGATGCGGCTTTTTGTGCATGCCAGAGTAAAGTTTTTGTCGGAAAATCAATAAAGGGATAGGGGATCCCCGGATCCTGTGATAAAGTGTTAGTTGCCCAAAACAAAACACAAACAGGAGGAGATCCCCATGGAAGAGATTATACAGTATTTTGCCGAGGTATGCATCAACAGATTTATAGAAGCACACAATAAATTTTTCAAGGAGCCGGATTCCTTTGCAGAACTGGAGAAAGAAACGGTATGTATAGTGGATGACCTTGGCAAGGAGTTTATCCGTGTCACATTGGAGGAGATCAATCGATGCTTCAGAGCAAGCGACTGGAGGAAAGAAAAGTGGCACATAGAAAAGACGAATAAAAAACAACTGATAACATCGCTGGGAACAGTGTGTTTTAATAAGACATTGTTTGCATCAAAAACAGACGAAGGAAAAAAGTTGATGTGTTATCTTTTGGACAAGGCCGTGGGTTTTGAAGAACATCAGCGGATGTCCGAAGGAGCAATGGAAAGGCTGTATGAAGAAGCAGTACAGACATCATACCGTAAAGGAGGAGAGGCGGTTTCACCCGAAGATAAGGTGACTAAGCAAGCCGTAAAGGATCTTCTTCATAAGACAAAGTTTCCACCAAACTATCAAATTCCGGAACAGAAAAAAGCGGTAAACGAGTTATACATAGATGCTGATGAGGATCACTATTCTCTGCAGTTCCAAAACAGGAAAGGCGACATTGAGAGAGACGATCGCGGTCATAAGAAAAACGGGGCAATTACCAAACTGATCTATGTGTATGAGGGGATCGAGCCGGAGGCGCCCAGGAGCAAACGAAACCGCCTGATAAACGCCCATTACTTCTGCAGAGGTGATGGAGATAACAAAGCCTTGTGGGATGAGGTGTACGCGTATATCGAGGCGCATTACGAGATAGATAAGATCAAACAGATATATCTGAATGCGGATGGAGGAACGTGGATCAAAGCCGGGCAGAGGCGCATACACGGGATCAACTATGTACTGGACGAGTTTCATTTGAGCAAGACGCTGCTTAAAATAACAGGCCACATGCTGGATAGCCAGCAGGATGCCAGAGAGAGACTGTGCAAGATCATCAGGTCCGGAACCAGGGAGGATTTTCGGCAAGAGATTGAAATCCTGAAGGGATATGCGGAAAAAGAAAAGACAAAAGAACGGATACAAAAAACAGCGGAGTACATACTGAATAACTGGACGGCTGCCAAAAAGAGACTGTGGAAAAAAGACGGTGTAGTAGCGTGCAGCGCAGAAGGACACGTATATCATGCGTTATCGTCCAGGATGAGTACACTTGCCATGGGCTGGAGCAGGCATGGCGCAAGCCAGATGGCTAGGCTGAGGGAGTATTATCTGAACGGTGGAAATATGCTGGAACTGGCAAGATATCAGAAGGCAGAGATACCCAAGGCCGCCGGAGCTGAAGAACTGGCATTAAGTGCGCATGATATGTTGAAATCGATCACCGGATGGCGAACGAAGACAGAACATGAAATCGCTAAATATACGGATGTAATGACACATACATTGAGCCTTCAGAATAAAAAGAAGGTGACAATGAACATACACAAATATCTCTGACAAATAGGAAGCCGGAGGCTGACGCCTCCGCCCTTGAATAAAGGGCGCCGGAGCGCCCTGAGCATCCTTGCTTGTGCTTAATTAATAAAAAATCTGCTGTGCAGGATTGTCAAGGCTGCAAAGCACCGCAAAGCGGCTACGGCCTTGACAATCCCGCACAGGCAGATTAAAAGAGTCACTAAGCACAAGCAAGGATTACTATCGATATCCTAAAGGCTATCGAAATCCTATCAATTCAAAGGCCGGCGGTAGCGAAGCGGACGGCGGGCTTCCATTTTTTGACAGGAAAACAGTGATGTAGTATGATGGGCGTGTCAAGTCTGACGCTTATCTATGATTCTGGGAGTACTCTACACCTAGTTTTCCGACAGTAAATTTACGCGGCCTTTGTGCATCCACGACATTGACGAAAGGCCCAAAAAATCATATAATTACCTTTGTATATTTTTCAAAGATGTGAGTTTAGGTGTGGTGTGTATGCAGATGTTGGATGAAAAAACCGAGAGTAAAACCCCACTGGTATTAGATGACGGGCATATAGAAACCATCGCTGAGTATCGGGAACCGGAAGAACTCTATGAAGAGCTGATCGCCCGGGTCAGAAAGTATCACCCCAGCGACGATATCACCCTGATCGAGAGGGCTTATGACGTTGCGGCCAAAGCCCATGAGGGGCAGGTCAGAAAGTCCGGAGAACCCTATATCATCCATCCCCTTTGTGTAGGCATCATACTGGCTGAGCTGGAAATGGATCAGGAGACCATTGCGGCAGGACTTTTGCATGATGTGGTAGAGGATACCATCTTTACCGTAGAGCAGCTGCAGGAGGAATTCGGTGAGGACGTGGCCCTTTTGGTAGATGGGGTTACCAAGCTGGGACAGCTGCAGTACGAAGGGGATAAGATCGAGCTGCAGGCAGAGAACCTAAGAAAGATGTTCCTGGCTATGGCAAAGGACATCCGCGTCATCATCATCAAACTTTGCGACCGTCTTCACAATATGCGGACTCTGAAGCATATGTCCGTGGAAAAACAGCAGGAAAAAGCAAGAGAGACCATGGATATCTATGCGCCCATCGCACAGAGGCTCGGTATTTCAAAAATCAAGATAGAACTCGATGACCTTTCTTTGCAGTACATAGAGCCTGTCACATATAAAGAACTCTCCGAAAACGTATCTAAAAAACTCGAAGAACAGCAGGACTTTATCAAGGAAATAACAGAAGAAGTCAGCAACCATATCAAAGACGCAAACATCTATGCCAAGGTCAACGGCAGAGTAAAGCACTTGTTCAGCATCTATAAAAAGATGGTAACACAGAACAAGACACTTGATCAGGTATACGACCTTTTTGCAGTCAGAATAATTGTAAGAGACATAAAGGACTGTTATGCGGCCCTGGGCGTGATCCATGAAATGTACAAGCCGATACCCGGACGTTTCAAGGACTATATTGCTATGCCCAAGCCCAACATGTACCAGTCATTGCATACAACACTTATCGCTCACAACGGTACACCGTTTGAGATCCAGATCAGGACCTTTGACATGCACCGTACAGCTGAATACGGTATCGCAGCACACTGGAAATACAAGGTAGACCCCGAAGGCAAGATGAGCCCTGACTCAGAAGAGGAAAAGCTTACCTGGCTCCGTCAGATATTGGAATGGCAGCAGGATCTTTCAGACAACAAGGAATTCCTTGTACTTTTAAAGGACGACTTAAACCTTTTCTCAGACAGTGTATTCTGCTTTACACCTACCGGTGAAGTAAAGAACCTTACCGTAGGCTCAACACCTATCGACTTTGCATACAGCATTCACAGTGCGGTCGGCAATAAGATGGTAGGAGCCAAGGTAAACAACAAGATGGTACCGAATGACTATGTCATTCAGAACGGTGACCAGATAGAGATACTGACCTCGGCTAACTCCAAGGGACCTTCATTAGACTGGCTGAAAATAGTAAAAACCACCCAGGCTAAAAACAAGATCAACCAGTGGTTCAAGAACGAGAGCAGGGAAGACAATATCCAGAGAGGAAAGGATATCTTTACCGCACTCTGTAAATCAAAGGGCATACCGGCATCAGAACTGCTAAAGCCCGAATATATTGAAGTAGTATTAAAGAAATACGGATATAAAGACTGGGAAAACATCTACGCCTCCATCGGCCACGGTGCATTAAAGGAGGGTCAGGTATTCCAGAGACTTCAGGACGAGTATGATAAGCATCATAAGCCTGAAATGACGGATAAAGATCTGGTAGACAGTATCGCAGAGAAAAATGCCAAGAGACCAGAGGGCATAACTAAGGGCAGCATCATCGTCAGAGGCGCTGACGATCTGGCAGTACATTTCTCAAAATGCTGTTCACCCGTACCCGGAGACGAGATAGTAGGCTTCGTAACCAGAGGCAGAGGTATTTCAGTACACCGTACAGACTGTTACAACATCCTGAGCCTCTCGGAGATAGACCGCAAGAGACTTCAGCCCGCAGAGTGGAACACCGCGCAGCCTAAGGAAGAGGGCAAGCTGTTTGAAGCAGAGATAAAGATATATGCCCAGAACCGTCCCGGCGTACTACTCGGAGTATCCAAGGTACTTACAGAAAACAATATCACAATATCATCCATAAATGCTAGAGCAGGCAAACAGGATTCCGCAACCATAACACTCAGCTTCAGCATAAAGGATACAGAGACATTGAATACAATTATTCAGAAAATCCGTAATGTAGAAAGCGTTATAGACGTTGACAGAGCTATGGGAGGCTGATATGGAATTAAAATGCTTTACAGTCGGACCCATGCAGGTAAACTGTTACTTCGTTTGGGATGAAAAAACAAAAGAAGCATTTGTAATAGATCCCGGTGATAACGGAACCGAAATAGCAGAAAAACTAAACGAACTGGGCCTCCATTGTCATGCAATACTTCTCACACATGGACATTTCGACCATATATTGGGAGTAAAGCAGTTTGTAGAAAAGACCGGAGCGCCGATATGGGCAGGCTGCAATGAAGCAGGCCTTCTGGGTGATGCCGATGCAAATGTATCGGCCAGGATCAGGAGACCGGTAGAAATAAAATGCGACAGATTAATAAAAGATATGGAGAGAGTCACGGTAGACGGGCTCTCATTCGTATGCATATTTACACCCGGTCACACAAAAGGCAGCGTATGTTATTACTTTGACAAAGAGGGGATACTGTTCTGCGGAGACACCCTGTTCCAAAACGGAGTCGGCAGGACCGATCTTCCTACCGGTGATTCAGGCGAGCTGTATTCGTCCATAGAGCATAAACTGCTGACTTTACCCATAAATACAAAATGTTATCCCGGGCATGGGGGTGCTACAGATATTGAAAGTGAAAGTAGAAATTTCGGGCATTGATATGACCCAGGAGGTAGGACCTCTTATCAAGTCCTATTACCCGAAGCATGAAGTTGAGATAAAATACATTGGTGATATATCAGAAACCGCCAATATCGTAAATACAAAAATTAACTCAGAAGAAAAGGTACTGGGTGAAATATCAGAATGTAATAAGATATTCAGGTTATCTCTGCGTGAAAACGAATTTTTAATTTATTTAGATAATGAATTTAAAGACTCAGAAATGTTCAATTATATAGACTCTCCCGACCCTCATATGCCCTATGAAAAGCGTAAGAGGAGAGCGTATAAAAACCAGCTGTTTAGAGCATTATTCAGAGTTATGTCCGAAGAAACCGGACGGAAACTGCCCTGGGGTATACTTACAGGAGTAAGACCCACAAAACTCTTATTTGAAAGACTGAAAAACAAAACAGTAGGAAATATATCCTACATGGTAAACGAGTATTATGTGAGTCCGCAAAAGGCAGGACTTGCACAGAAAACAGCGGCAAAAGAACTGCAGCTGCTGGAAAAGATAGATTACGAAAAAGGCTATAGCCTGTATGTTGGATTCCCGTTTTGTCCGAGCATATGTAATTACTGTTCATTCGGATCGCATCCGATAGCAAAATTCGGACATCTGGCAGAAGACTATATTGCTGCACTGCTTAAAGAAATAGAAAAAAGCAGTGAACTGCTAAAGGATAAAAAACTCCAGACCATATATTTCGGAGGAGGCACACCCACAGCAGTAACCGCTGAGCAGTTAGGCAGAGTTATAAAAAAAGTAAAACAATGCTTTGACTTAAAAGATTGCATAGAATTTACCGTAGAAGCCGGCAGACCTGACAGCATAGACGAAGAAAAGCTTAGTCTGTTAAAAGCAGAAGGCATCACCAGAATATCGATAAATCCTCAGACCATGAACCAGAGGACACTTGATATCATAGGCAGAAAACATACGGTAGAACAGACAATAGAAGCCTTTAAACTCGCAAGAAAAATGGGCTTCGACAACATAAACATGGACCTCATAGCAGGACTGTCCGGAGAGTGCTTCGACGATTTTAAAAACACATTGACCGACGTAGGAAAACTTGATCCCGACTGCCTGACAGTTCATACACTGGCGCTGAAAAGAGCAGCCAGACTTACAACCCAGAAAGAAGACTATGAGGGACTTGATGCATCGGATGTAGGTCAAATGGTAGATTATGCCGCAGAATACTGTATGGAACACGGATACGATCCATATTATCTGTACAGGCAGAAAAACATGACCGAAAGTCTTGAAAATGTCGGCTATGCAAAACCCGGAAAGGAAGGTCTGTATAACATCCTGATAATGGAAGAAGTACAGATGATACTGGCCTGCGGAGCCGGAGCATCATCCAAATTCATATACAGAAACGCAGAAAATGGCAGACGATTCGGACGAGTAGAAAACGTAAAAAATGTCAGTGAATACATCTCAAGAATCGACGAAATGATCGCCAGAAAAACAGAATCATTTTGAAATGCATATATAATGAAATACAGAAATAATCGGAGATAAATCAGAGGAGAAATAATGTATAGGGGAAACGCCGAACTGCTGGGACTATTTTCCATAGACGAAACAGCATGGGGAAATGTTGACGCAGAAGCAAAAGAAGAACTTGAAATGGCCGCCAGCGAAGATAGCGAAGAAGCCATCGACCACGGAATACTGGTGGCAAACCTTGGCCTGCGACTGTCAGAAGAGCTTGGATTTGACAACAACTTCTGCAGCGAGATAGCAAAAGCAGGCATAGTTCATGATATAGGAAAACTACAGATAAGCAGCTTGCTTTACGGACGTAAAGAAGGCGTACTGCGAATAGAAGAAATAAAATACGTACGTCGCCATCCCACCCTGGGATATAATTACCTAAAAGAAAAAAATATCGGGACAGAGGACTTCAGAAACATAATCCTTCATCACCATGAAAACTACGACGGCTCCGGCTATCCCGATAACATCAAAGGAGACCTGATACCCGTCGGATCCCGTATCTTACGTATCTGCGACGTATATGCCGCACTGGTATCCGAACGTCCCTACAGAGCTGCATTTGATAAAAATGCCTCCATGGAACTCATGATCGACGAAGTAAAAAACTTTGACATGAACTTCTTTCTGGCATTCATGCGCATCGTCCATGCAGACGGCTTTAAAGATATCGACGACTACATAAAACGCTGTAACTCCAAAGTACATGTAAAATCTAAGCGTAAACTGTAGTGCTTTGACGACGGTCAGTATACTCACACAGTCTAAAACCATGACCGTTTCGCAAGGATATGCTAATCGGTCCTATCCTATATCTCCATTTCGGACGCAAAAAATCGAGCCCTTAGCCGATGCTAAGGGCTCTAACTTTTGCTCAAAAATCGGTTTGGTTAACCGATTTTTGCCTCATTCCGATATGTCTATGACCGAAGCATATCCATTTGCTACACTTAAGGTTTTATCCTGTATGAGTATCCCGACCGTCTGTGCAAGAAAATATAGTTAACTTTATATAGCTTTAAACTTTGTTCATAATTACAATTTTTAGTAAGAGATATAAAAATAGAAGTTATTAGATTTTTAATATAGGTTTTTGTAAATAGTAAGGAAAGACCGTATAGGGATTTCGGATAAAACCTTAAGTGGAGCATGAAGATATGCTTCGGTCATAGACATATTTTTACGAGAAAAAAATCGGTTAACCAAACCGATTTTTTAATGAAGCACAAGAGCCCCCGGTATCAACCGGGGGCTCGATTGCGAATGTTCGAAGTAAAAATATAGGATATGACCGTCAGCATATCCATGCTGCACGATCATGGTTTTAGACGGAAACCCTATACGGTCTTTCCGTAGATTAACTTAAATGCACTCCAGCGCCTGCTTAATATCATTAATGATGTCGTCCACATCCTCGATACCAACAGAAAATCTGATAAGATCTGGATCAACACCGGCCTCCCTCAACTGCTCATCAGAAAGCTGCCTGTGAGTATGGCTGGCAGGATGAAGAATACAGGTCTTAGCATCAGCAACGTGAGTAACGATAGAAGCAAACTTCAGGTTATCCATAAACTTGATAGCAGCATCCCTGCCACCCTTAACAGCAAAAGCAATAACACCGCATGAGCCCTTAGGCAGGTACTTCTGCTGAAGAGCATGAGACTTGTCATTCTCAAGATCGGGATAATGAACCCAGGCAATCTTATCATTCTTATCAAGGAACTCAGCCACAGCCTTTGCATTAGCACAATGCTTAGCCATACGAACATGCAGAGTCTCAAGACCAAGACTGATATAGAAAGCATTCTGAGGAGACTGGATAGAACCGAAATCACGCATAAGCTGAGCAGTAGCCTTGGTTATATAAGCCAGCTTACCAAACTTGGTAGCATAGGTCAGACCATGATAGCTTTCATCGGGAGTGCAGAGACCGGGAAACTTCTCAGCATGAGCCATCCAGTCAAAATTACCGCTGTCAACGATAGCACCACCGACAGAAACAGCCTGGCCGTCCATGTACTTGGTAGTAGAATGAGTAACAATATCGCAACCCCACTCAAAAGGCCTGCAGTTAACAGGAGTAGCGAAAGTATTGTCCATGATCAGCGGAATACCGTTCTTGTGAGCGACATTTGCAAACTTCTCGATATCAAAAACATTAACGGTAGGATTGGTAATAGTCTCACCGAAAATACACTTGGTATTGGGACGGATAAGCTTCTGAAGCTCTTCCTCACTGATATCATTGTCAACGAAAGTACACTCTATGCCCATCTTCTTCATAGAAACACCGAACAGATTGTAGGTGCCGCCGTAGATAGAAGAAGAGGAGATGAAGTGATCACCGCATTCACAGATATTGAAAACAGCATAGAAGTTTGCAGCCTGGCCTGAAGAAGTAAGCATAGCAGCAACGCCGCCCTCAAGAGCTGCGATCTTTTCAGCTACGAGATCATTGGTAGGATTCTGAAGTCTGGTATAGAAATAACCTGAAGCCTCCAGATCGAAAAGCTTACCCATCTGCTCGCTGGTGTCATACTTAAAAGTAGTACTCTGGTAAATGGGAACCTGTCTGGGCTCACCCTGCTTAGGCGTATATCCCGCCTGAACACATTTTGTGTCAACTGTAGAATTCATTTTATAGTCCTCCATGAGAAAATATAATAACCCGGGAAAAACAAAGGAATACCGGGATTATAAACAAAAATCAGATAAAAATATCAGCCGGTTTATCAAAATATTTAACGAAATAATCGTAGTAAATATTCTCCCTGTCCTTGGAGATCAGCTTGTCCACTTTATAAGCCAGGTCCATATCGTTCAGGAAAAGGTTAACAACACTGGTATTGTACTTTGTACCGGAATCGGTAATGAGCTCCGAAAGCACTATAGAAAAATCCTTAGGCTCCCTGTAACAGCGCCCTGACTTGTCCGTGCCTGCATTCAAAGCATCACATATAGTGAGAATATCGATGACGATCCTGAGAGGAGAATTAACAAACTCCATGTCTGCAGGATATCCGCCGGTCTGGTCGTAAGACTTGTGATGACCTAAAATAGCATCTCGATATATAGAAAGACTGCCCGTAGCTATATCGGCGCCGAGCTCCGGATGCATTTTAATGACGTCAAATTCCAGGGCAGAAAGCTTTCTGTACTGTGTACCGTCTATTTTGCTGATGCGGTTAAGTCCGATATCATGGAAAAGAGCACATTTCCTGACAAAATCAATTACGTCATGCCTGGTATTGGGCAGACCGTTAATCTTTAAAAATGTCTCGCACGAATTGAGCAAAACAGGAGTGTGTAGATACAAAGCCTCGGTGACCAGCACAGCCAGCTCAGCATTCATATAAGCATTAAAAAATGTCTGGGGCTGACGGTTTATGAGCATAGAAATGATGAAATTCTCCTTTTCTTCGCGCGTGCCCAGATAATCAACAGCAAAAAAGCACCATGAACAGCAGGCTTCATATATCAAATGCGAATAAATCCTGTTTTTTGAAAGAGTGATAAAATAATCGTTCTGCTCTTCGATAAGCCGCTTTCTGATAGAGGCACACATATCGGAGAGAATATCTATCTTTTCCAGCCATTTGATAAGTGCGATGGGGAGCTTGGTCTGGAAATAAAAATCAGCCTCATTAAATTCGCCGTCAGATTCGGCAGCAACAGCAGCCTTCTTTCTATAAAAATAATCCATCATATAGTTAACGGCATCAATATATGATGTATTGCCCTCGAGGATAGCAGCGTGCTGGTAAGCGATAATGGTAGAAACAGGCAGCTTCAACACATCGTTTCCTGCATCCCTCATCTTTTTATCATAAACATCGTGAGAAACCTTGATAAAAGCAGCTACAGTTTCAGGATCTGCCATATCGATCCTGTACTCGATCCACAGCCAGTTTTCCTTTATAGCATCAATACTTTGACTGATCACCTCTGAATTACCGTCGATTTTCTGAACTGTAGGTGAATTATAAAATGAAAATACCTCCAGCAGATAATCAAGGCTTTGAGAAGGAGTCAAAGTATCTTTGCATTCCACGATGGGAAGAATACAGCACAGACTAAAATATGCCTGGAAGAAAAGCTTTCTGATGGAAATGTCGGGAATTATGCTATAGTTGGAACGGTAAGAAAGGATTTCTTTATAACATTCCACTGCCTTAAGGTAATTCTCATCCACGTGCATTTTTACGGTGGAAATGTAGTTTTGTCCAAGACGGTCCAGTATTGGCAGTAACCTTATGAGATCATGCCGCTCACGATAATAATTGGCCAATATCTCAAGCAGTCTGCAGCTGAAAAACTCATCGGCATTGCTCTCAGAATTGATACCGAAATCTTCGTGAAAGAAAGACTCTGCATAATCATAATCAAGCTTATCAGTGAAAATGGCACCGTCGATAAGAACACTGGTCTCTGTATTCACATCATAGGCCGCACGAATAGTAGCCGCTCTTTCAAGGTAGATGGAAGTCCATTCCTCCCTTGTAGTAGCAGCACTTAAGCGCCTGTTAAGTTCGTTCATAATCCTGCGCTGATTCCTGTAAGAGCTATATACAGCCCTGATAAGCTCAGGAGTAAGTCGTTCCTTTTTCATCAGAGACTCCTGCTTTAAAACTAGTACCTTTCATATTATAACATAACTTTTAAGATAGTCAAACAAGAATTGGGTTTTACAAAAAGAAAATAATATGATATAATGCATATGTGTGCACAAAATCCGGGAAGAAGTGATTTCATAAGGTAAAGTGCGTATCTTATAAGACAGATAAGAGGATAAATGGATACCAAGAAAATATGTTATAAATGCCTTTTGGAGGACCTTGATGAGGGTAAGATCCTGAAGACCGTCAAAGAGATGATAGACGCTATCCCGGAGGATAAAAGGACTGATCCCGAGGAGTATCGCAGAAGGCTTGAAATATGTAAAAAATGCGATAGCCTGATCAGCGGGACATGCATAAAATGCGGCTGCTATGTAGAACTGAGAGCCGCCGGGAAAAACAGGACATGCCCGAATACAAAGGATATGTGGCATCTATAAAAACATAAGGATAAGCGATGGGAAACAATACAAAAAACATTAACGTAAAAGAACTTGCAGGCTTTGTAAGTGACATAATGAAACGAAATACGGACGTAGATACCGCCATAGAGGATTTTCTCGTAAAGATGGGGGCTTTTTTTGATGTTGACATTATAGTCGTAAAAGAAAAGTCGGAAAACGGTGCTGTCATCAAATGTACCTACGAATGGAGCAGAAAAGCACTGCTTCAGATGCAGGGACTGGAGAGACGTTTCCTCGACCTTGTATGGGAAGAGTGGGAGACCAGATATCTGCAGGGCGGAGGAGTATTTAAGTATTATAAAGGCGATGCATCTCCCATAGCGCTTATGCACAGGCAGGAGACTGTGAGCCTGGTACAGGTGCCCATTTATGATGAAGAAGATTTCGTTGGCTGTGTAGACTTTGTAGATTCTGAAAACAGAAGAGAGTGGACCGACGAAGAAATATCCGCTTTTAAGTATATCTGTGGGTATATGTATGAGGAGATGTTCAAGAAAAGAACTCCGAAGCGTGTCGCACAGACATTAAAGAAAAAGCTCGACAGGGATTCGCTCACAAGACTTCCCAAGAGAGATAAATTTGTGAAAATGGTCAGCGAAACCATTGAAAAAGACAAGGATTCACGTTATGTGATCATCAGCTCGGATATAGCAAATTTCAAATACATCAATGAAAAATACGGCTTTAATACCGGAGATATGCTGTTAAAGAGATTTACGGCCACCATATATCTTCGTATAAAAGGGATAGTTTCCTGCTGCAGGGAATATTCGGATATTTTCCTGATCGCAGTTAAGACCGGTAAGGGTGCGGGAAACAAGGAAATAAAGCAGCTGGTCGATGATTGTAATAAGGCTTTTCTGGACGAGATCCGTTCCATTACCGAGGATACGAACGTAGCCATTAACAGCGGTTTTGCCTTTGTCGGAGATTATGACATCACCGTGGAAGAAGCTATCACAGGCGCAACCGCAGCCCGTAAGGCAGCCAAGGATATGGCACTGTTCAATACCAGCAGATGCTGTGCTTACGAGTCTTCGATGATCGCCAACAAGGCGCGCACCGTTGAGCTTATTGCCAGCTGTGACAGGGCATTGGAAAACAATGAATTCCAGGTTTATCTCCAGCCAAAGGTACTTTGCCGTTCATATGTTATGGTTGGTGCAGAGGCCCTTATTCGCTGGAAAAAGCCTGACGGTTCCTTTGTTTTCCCCGATGAATTTATACCTGCCTTCGAGAGCAACGGATGCATCAGGAAAACTGATTATTTTGTTTACGAGAGCGTGTTTAAATATCTTAAGGAACGTCTGGACAAAGGTCTTTTCTGTGTGCCTATCTCCATGAATGTTTCGAGGGTACATCTTTTTAACAATAATTTTGTGGAGTTTATAGACGGATTGCTCAATAAATATCAGGTACCGACCAATCTCATTGAGTTTGAGCTGACAGAGAGTATCTGCCTCGAGGGACTGCCTGCGGTTAGTTACACCATGTCATGGCTGAGACAGAAAAATATCAAGATTTCCATTGATGATTTCGGTTCCGGATATTCCAGTCTTGAGGTCCTGACCAGGCTGCCGATCAATGTGCTGAAGCTGGACAAGGTTTTCATGAAGGATTTCCTCAACGACAACGAAAAGATTATCATTGCTTCCATCGTTGAGATGGCGAACCAGCTTGGGCTTGAGGTTATCTGCGAGGGCGTAGAAGAAGACAAGCAGACGCTTTTCCTTATGGAGGCGGCCTGCGAGATGCTCCAGGGTTATGTTTTCTCAAAGCCCGTACCCATGGATGAGTTCTCCGAAAAACTTGAGCGTGAAGCCCGCGACAGGGCGTGCCAATAAAGAGTTCTATTTGACACATTTCTACTACGATGTGGGATCGATAGGTAAGTATCGGCCAGGTGAATAACATGTTACTCCGAAAATCCGGATCGTTCAGCAGTGATGCACTATGACGATTGAATCTCATGCTTCTGCGTCGGACGTGGGCAAATCGTGCCTCCGCCCGATGCCGGAGGCACTAATGCTCCACTCAAAAATCGGTTTTGATAACCGATTTTTGCCTTGCATAAGCATTAATTCAATCGTAGTGCATCTACTGCTTCACTTATGATTTTCTTCGTAACAAATTAATTCACCCGGCCTGCTCAAAAGATATCGATAGATTTAGTATAATAAATAATTTTGACATAGATATATGTATGATAATATATGTAACATATGCCCACGCAACTGTGGGATAAATAGATCAGAGAAAAAAGGATACTGCGGAGAGGGTGCGGATATCATGGTGACACGTGCGGCTCCTCATATGTGGGAGGAACCGTGTATTTCCGGGAAGAATGGCTCGGGAGCAGTTTTCTTTGCTGGGTGCAACCTTCACTGTGTTTACTGCCAGAACAAGGCGATTTCGGATGGCGGTGTAGGGAAAAAGGTCAGTGTAGAGAAGTTGGCTGAAATTTTCCTTGAATTACAGGCCAAGAAAGTTTATAATATCAACTTGGTTACGCCCACGCACTATGCTTTGGCAATAAAGGAAGCCGTACAGTTTGCAAGAGATGGGATTAATCGAACTTATAACGGTATAAATAATCATGTCCTGAATACTCCGGATGATTGTTATTATGATAAACTGGTTATTCCGATTGTTTACAATTGCGGTGGATACGAAAGTGTTCAAACTATAAAAGCTCTTGAGGACACGGTTGATATCTGGATGCCGGACTTTAAATATATGTCCGCTGAGACTGCTAAAAAATATTCAAACTGTCCTGATTACTTTGAAAGAGCTACAGAGGCTCTTGATGAAATGGTAAGACAGGTGAAATATAAGGGTGGTATTGAGTTTAAAGATTATGATGTGTCTCATGTAATTGAGTCTGAGAAAAAAACAGAATCTGAGGATATCGAAAATAATCAGGTAAAAATCATGAAAAGAGGCGTGATTGTCCGTCATATGATGCTGCCCGGTCATATAGGTGAGTCTAAGAGGATACTGAGATATCTGCATGAGCGATATGGAAATGATATTTATATCAGCATCATGAGCCAGTACACACCGATGCCGCATATCTTGGCAGATGGCCGTTTTCCTGAGCTCGAGCAAAAGGTTGATAAAGAAGAATACGAGCGTCTTGTTGATTTTGCGGTTAAGATTGGTATCGAAAATGCCTTTATCCAGGAAGGTGAAGTCGCATCCGAAAGTTTCATACCGGCATTTGATGGTGAGGGTTTATAATATAGTTATAGAAAGTTTAAAAGATTATTTATCTACATATATACAGAATAAGCAGAAAGGAGGTGTAAGGAAAATGAGAAGCTTTTTTATAGACTTGGAAAATGTCAGAAGTTACGGACTTGAAGGAATATTATTACTTAAGCCTGAAGACAAGGTTTATGTTTTTTACAGTGATAACGCCAACACATTGACTATCCCGACTATCGAATCCCTTAATGAGAGCAGTGCACAGGTAAAGTATATAAAGACCAATTACATCGGTGCAAATGCCATGGATTTTCAGATAGTTACACTGCTTGGTGCATCCATAGAAAAGGAGCAGACCGGCAGATTTTATATCATCAGTCATGACAATGGCTTCAAATCTGCAGTTAAGTTTTGCGAGGGTTATTTCACGGGTTATGATATCGTGACAGGTGTATTCGCTAATATTCTGTTGGCTATTAACTCTGAGAAAAATACCGGTTTATCCGCTAAAAAAGAAAATCGTTCCAATAAGCAGAATTCAGCTGCATCTACTAATGGTGCTGAAAGCGGTTCAAATGCCGATGAAGAGTCTCAGAAGGAAACACAGTCCAAGCGCAGGAGCAGAAACCGCAGAAGAAAAAGCGGTGCATCAAATACAGCTTCCGCTGATAATACAATTCTGACTGAGAGCCGTGATGATAAAAATACTGATCAGGCAAGTACAGCCGAGGATTCTAAGACTGTTACTGCTCAGAGTGTTGACACATCAGATAATGAGACAGAGAAGAGTAATTCCAGATCCAGAAGCAGAAACCGTAGAAGACGTGGCAGAAATAATGCCAACACAGGCGATAATGATTCTTTGAATAACGTTTCGTCCGGAACAGATTTACCTGATAACGATGCGGATACTACAGAAGCAGAGGATGGTTTCATGATCATCCAGGCATCTGAGACACAGAAAGACAGTCATCAGAACAGCAGGAGATCCCGTAACAGGAACAATCGTAAAAACGGCAGCTCTAAAGATAATAAATCTGATGTAGATTCTATGAATGATCAGGATAAAAAAACCGTCGGCAACTCAAAGAACAGTCAGAGCGACATACAGAAAAGCAGCAATTATAAATATGTATACAATGCGCTCTCTGAATTCTTATCGAAGAGCACAATAGATATGTATGCAGCAAAAATCGATGAAGGCATCCGACATTCAGCCAACAAAAATGAACTTCACCAGTTTTTTAAGAAAAACTATGGTACTGATGAAGCCGAAGCTTTATACAAAATAATATATTCTGACTTCGATAAGATGAAAAAAGAAGCAGGCAACTGATGATAATGTGTCAATGAGAATGGTTCTTGTTGGCACATTTTTAGAATTATATTGAAATCATTGGTTATATAAAACCCTTTTGTAAAACGGAGGATATCATAATGAACAAAAAAGCAGCACGAATACTTGCAATCATATTGATGCTTGTACTGGCATTCCCGCTAGAAGGAAACACTGTTGTCTCTGCAAAACAGACCACAGAAAATACAACATCTGCAAAGCTTGTCAGGTGTACATTTACCGCAGCAGATATCACTAAATACGGAAATATCTTTCTGTCAGTATCCTGCAAAGACTTTCTGGCAGCAGGGTACCGGTATGGTGATGTAGTAAAAGTTAAGATTAACGGCAAAAAGTACAGGGTTCCGTTTGTAAGCAATTATTCCGATGTGGACAGTGGAAAACCCGCTCTGCTCGCACGTGAGTCGGATGAAAAAATTTCACTTGCGATCAACATGGGCAGTTTTGCTTCTTATTATGGTTTAGCAACAAAAACAACACATGATGACGGTGCATTTGAGTGGAAACTCACCGATGAAAATAAAACTGAAATCAAGGTATCTATCTGGCTAAAAGAAGCAGGCGGCTATGCAGACGAATATATGCTGCATAAGCTCGAGTGGTCAAATGAAAGATCGGATTATCCCGATCTGATAGACGAGCAATATGCAAACTTCCGTGAGGTAACCACCACGGGCATGGGACGAGGTGCTCTTTATCGCACTTCATCACCTGTAAATCCTGCAAACAACAGAAATACATATGCTGACAATGCATTAAGGGATGCAGGAGTAAAGACTGTTGTAAACCTGGCGGACACAGAGGATGAGTTAAAGGCATTTGAAGGCTTTGCAGATACTTATTATGCTACAACTAATTATATTACTCTTTCCATGGATATGGATTTCCAGACCGATGCTTTTCGTGAAAAGCTTGCTGACGGACTCAGATTCATGGCTGAAAATTCCGGACCATATGCCATCCATTGCAAGGAAGGAAAGGACCGTGCAGGTTATGTGGCAGCACTCCTTGAATGTCTGATGGGAGCAAGCTACGATGAGGTCATTGAAGACTATATGACTTCATTTTACAATTATTTCGGTGTAACCAAGGAAGATGCCAGATATGAAGTTATATGCAATAGTAATATTATAAAAGCATTAAAGAAGTCCTTTACATTTACTAAGAAAGATAAGAAAAAAGATCTTGCTACCCGCAATCTTTCAAAGTGTGCAGAGAAATATTTAAAGAAGATCGGACTTACAGAGCAGGAAATAAAGGCACTTAAGAAAAATCTTTCCAAAGATGCAGTTTTCGTTGATAAAAACGTGCCCGTTAAACTTTCAGACGGCAGCATTACATCACTGAAACTCAGATTTTATACAAACCAGCCTAACATCCCTTATATAGGTATAAAACAGTTCATGGATTTCAAGGGCTCCAATGAACTTACCTGTACGAAGGATGACTCAGGGAAATATGTATTCGAAAATTCACTCGGTATGAAAGCAGTTGTAGACCCTGAAAATGGAACTATTTCCTGTGATGACTGGGCAAACTTCCATAATGCTGCCACTCCATATGTAGGCGATGCAAAGGCACTTAAGGATTCAAACTGTGAATTTATCCGTATTTCAAGTGTTGAGTATGAAGGAACACCTCAGTCCGTGTTATATGATCTTAAGAAATACGGATTAAAAATGTATTCTGATGAAAATGATGTTTATATGTCAACTTCACTTGCCAGCAACATTTTTTCAGAGATAGATACGGCTCACTTTACATGGGACGGAGCTAAAGGAAATTACGGAAGACTGATTGAAGCCAATGTGCTGAACCCGGAATTTGTTAATTCCAAGATCATAAAGAAAATGGTGTCCGATAATAAGCGTCCACAGGATATCGTTTCCGAAACATATAAAGAGTTATGTTTTAATATTGATTATTTTTACGGTCATCCCGGAGTAGCAGTTCTTGACTCTGCTATTAAAGAAAAAGGACTTGATCAGGCATTGACCGATCTCGGACCTGAGGGTAAGGAACTGATCTCAGGCCTTAAATCAGAGGTGCCGGGAGAATATTACTATGCTATGACAAAACTTTTCCTTAAATATCTTGATGATAAGGGACATACTGTACCATCTGATATATTAAATTTGTATTATATGTATTTCTATCTTAATTCAAGTATGGAAGAAATGAATGAATTTAACGATCTCTTAAAAAATTATCTTCCGTTTGGTAATAATGAGCTTTATAGTATAATAACGAATGATCGTGTAAAAATCTGGGGCGATGATCTGTATCACGAATATGGAAACACTGCAGTGATCCGTCTTGTGGATTTTATGCCGGACGAAGACGGATGGGTAAAGTTTTATAACGGTGAAGGCGAATTGCCAAAAGACGCAGTAGGTACTACTATTGCCGGTCTGCAAAAAGCCTCCGGGAATCCTAAGATAAAGAATATTCTTTTTGACCTGAGTACAAATAACGGTGGTTCAAGCGACGTATTAAGCTATATCCTTATCCTTACTACAGGTGAAAACAGGCTTAACGGTTTTGATAAGATAAACGGACAGCACATGGTAGTGACCTTCGAAGCTGACACTAATCTCGACGGTGTGATCGATGAAAAAGATAAAGAAACAGTTTATGATCAGTTTAATTACGGTGTTCTCACCAGCAGACAGTCATTTTCATGCGGAAATCTGTTCCCTATAGTGATGCAGGAAGAAGGAGCCGTGCTTATCGGAGAACCTACCGGTGGCGGATCCTGCTGTGTACAGATTGCTGTACAGCCCGATGGATTAACATACAACATGAGCAGTGCTCAGTGGGCACTTATCGAAGAAAACGGGACAAGTGTTGAAGACGGATGCAACACAGATATTCAGATATCACCCAGAGTTACAAGAGTAACAGTGGATGGTGTAGAAAGTGTCAATGTAGATTACAGTCCCTATTTTGACGATAAAAAACTGAACAAACTGATGAATGACTGGTTCGCAGAGGAGCAGAAAGAAGCAGCATAAAAAACTTCGTGCATAATTTCGTACTATTGGTGCAGAAAATATCACAAGATACATATCCGGTGTTATTATGCTCTCAGAAAGCAAAAAAACATTTAGCCATGAACAGGCGGAAAGGAATTGGATATGTTATCTAAAAAGAGTTTTAAAAAGGTTATTTCTGTAATCAGCGGTGTCGTTCTTGCATTTGCAATGGTTATCGGAATGTTCGCAATGTCTGCGTATACGCAGGTACAGGCTGCCGAAAAGAAGGCAGCTACAGAGGATGTAGGTAAAGTTACAAAGAAGCAGGCTAAAAAGTTTGCTAAAAAAGTTTTGAAGGCTAATACTGTTAAAAAGCTCCTGAAGAAATATGATTCAGTTTGCTGTTATGGGAATCGCAGTATATTTTGGTATGATAAAGATAAGGCATATTATAGCGGTCTGTTAACCGGATACTCAGTATATGCGGATGATGATGTGATATGTGAGCTTGCCGGTGACGATGAGTTAGCTTTTCGTTATATTGTAGACTTAGAATCAAAGGATGACATACATCACAATACATATTCTTATTTATCAGAAGAATTTACTGTCTCAGATATCCTTGAGGATGAGCCTGTATATTTAATAAATAATGGTGATACTATCGAATATTGCGGAAAACTCTCGAAAGAGCATACTGCAAATTGGAAGGAAACAAGCTGGATAGAGAGTGAAGGAGATGTAGCTTATTCCATACTGGTAGTTGATGCAAAAACTTATGAGATGATCAGTTGGAAAACCTATACAGAAGGAAATGAGGATGATCCGGAACAGGAGATGTTTTTTTATCATAATGATCCTGAGATCCTTGAATGCGCTATAATGAGTATGTTTGCTAAACGTCCGGAAAAAATGATGGTTAAAGCTACAATAGTTCTTGACGCAGGAACTGAAAAAGAATATCGCAGAGAAATGACTATACCTGCAAATTCCAGCCTTGTAGTTCGTTGGTTCGGAACAGATGAAACATTTTATTCAGATCCGGAGTGTACTAAACCTGTTACTGAGGCATGGGACAGATTGAGCGATATTACTCTTTATCTGAAGTCTGTTGAATGAGAGTTAGGCTGAATGTATCCTAAACGCGGTCAATAATCATTAAAAAATAAAAAAAGAGTATTTCTGAGAGATATATAGGAAATACTCTTTTTTTATATATTATGAGTTTGCCTGTCCTGTGATATAGGCAGTGTACTGGGTTACTACACTATCTTTTTTTGCTTTAGGTAATATGTAAGTATTGCCATCGGTCATAATAACTGATGCTCCGCTGATACGTTCAATGTATTGGGGGTTAACAAGGAGACCGCGGCGTAACTCTATGAACTTTTCACCAAAAAGTTCTGCGACATCTGAAAAGTTGATCAGAACACGATCTGAGTTCCCGTTATGACTGTATATATTGGTATAGTGACGCTCACTTTCTATCCTTATAACATTCTCAGGATAGAACACGCGGATATCCTTACCGGTATTAATAACCACAGGAGATGATTCCTGTTTTTTTATGCGCATGCTTACACGGGCAAAAGCTTTTACGATATCTGCTTCTGAGCAGGGCTTTACCAGATAATCTATAGCCTGTACTTTATAAGCATCGATAGCATGATCGAGACTTGTGGTTACAAAGATAATCTGTGTATCAGGAGATAATTCTTTTACAACAGCGGCAATATCAACACCCATTTCATTTTCAAGATAGACATCCTGGAATATCAGAGAATAAAAACAACCGTTTTTTATACTTTTTATCAGTTTTTCACCTGTGTTAAACCATACCATTTCAAGTTCGTCGGTAATATCCATAAGTGAAAAACGGATTTTTTCGGCATCAGCTTTACAGTCGTCACATATAGCTATAAGCATGGATGACTCCTTTCCGGTATTTGATAATTTCATACCATATTATATATCATAAAAACGATTTTAACAAATTTATGCATATAATGGACGCTTTTGTGCACGAATTATTATATTAATGTCATTCGTAAAGGATAACAGAAACTGTAAAGATTTTTCCTTCAGGGGTAAACGAACATGCTCCGCCATATTTCTTGGTTATAGTTTGAACAGAGCTTATGCCAATACCGTCTCCTTCATGTTTTGTTGAACGGAATACTCCGTTGTCACCTATGCTCGTTTCAGTCGCAAAACTGTTTTTTAGCGATATAGAAAGAGAATGCTTTCCTGATGCCGTTGTTTTAAAAACTGCTGAGAGATCAACGAAGCGGTCTTCCGGTACTTCTTTACATGCATCACAGGCATTTTCGAGAGTGTTTCCAAAAAGCACTGCCAGTTCCTTCTTATCTATAAAGATATCTTCGGGTATATCAGCTTTCACAGAAAAAGAAATATTGTTCTTATATGCTATTTCCGAATAATAAGCTATCACTATGTTGACAGTTTCATTCTCACAGAAAACAAGCGGCTGATCTAGATAATTCTGTTCAGTATACATATCGATCAGTTCATCCAGTGCTGAGAGGTCTCCGCTTTTCCTGATTTCTTTTAACAATGCGGTATGATGGCGCAGATCATGTCTTGTCCTTCGCATATTTTCCAGGCGGGAATTCAGGTTCTCATAACAGAGCCTTTGAATAGAAATAGCATTATTCTCAGCTATAAGAGAAAGATTTTTTTCATAAAGCTCCGCTGTTTTTATGATAGTGCGGTATATCAAAATCGATCCGGCATCTATCACGAGAAGATAAATTGTATTCATGGGATCCATTTTTTTCTCAAGATATCCCCTGCCGTCCCAATAAGACTGATGCATCCAGAAAACATAAAATACAGCCGGGATCAGCCATAGATAACGCCAGGGGTGTCTGATTCTTTTTCCTTCTTCATTTAAAATTTCAGAAGATGTATCTGCTAAAGGTGAAGAAATCCCTTTAAATATCAGCAGGTAGATAATCGGGAAAAAAATTGTCATTACAAGTATGATCATCAACAGATATGTATAGTTATATCCTTCAAGTGCCTGGTTATGGAAAAATATACCTTCTATGCATTTTGCACATGTAATATTGAAATCTCCGAGATTGGTCAATACCAGTACAGTAAAAATCAGCTTGCCGATATGTTCTTTTATCGCGACAAATATGAAACCGATATATATTACTGATGTAGCTATATTCCAAATCGTATCATAGGTGTTTCTTGTTAAAAGCTTAACAGCTACCATAGTAAGTTGTACGGTAAGTGATAAAAACACAATTAAAAATGTTACCTTGTTATTAAAACGCCAATGCCCCTTAAAAGAATACAAAATCAGAATCATATAAGGGAAAGAACATAAAAATGTATAAATGAGTTTTTGTAAGAGCTGAGGATCTATAAAATCATCCGGCATAGTCATTTTCTCCCTTTTCCATATATGTTTATTTTTATCATATTGGTTTATTATAGTCAAGAGTCTGCATGAAATACTATTTTTGAATATTTCGTGCTTAAAACCTTACAATTAGTGCATGAAATGATACAAAGTATATTTTTTGTATTACTATACTGTTGAAATGAGAAACATAGGTCATAGATCGTAAATGCGGTTTGTGATGATTTAAAAACACTAGGAGGGAACAATGGACTACCCAAATGCTCGAAAAGGTATCAAGAAAATTTTTACTTACGAAGTTATTGAGATAGTTGCTTGTTTGCTTGCTATTCTCATAGCGGTACTCAGCGTTGTATCATTTGATAGTAACAAAGTACTTGCCGGAGACAAGGAAGCTGTCGGAGTAGGTCTTTTCATCATTTTTGCAGGTATCGCAATAGTTGTGCTGACTATTATAGGTATCATCATACTGATCAAAGGCTTGAGACTGGCAGCTATGGATGAAAGAAAATACTTTAAGAATGCTTTCTATGCTTCTCTGATACTTTTGGTAGGTTCTGTACTTGTCGGATTGTCATTTGTTGTGGAATCCATTGGTGAGTATAGTAAATATATCAACGCTGCAGTAGACGGGACCAATATATTTATGTTTATGTGTATCGTGTTTGGTATTAAGAATATAGCTGAAAAAATCGGAAGATTTGATATCGTTGGGCTGAGTGTTCCTATTATAGTAATGACAATTATTATTACACTTATATCTATATGCGGTCGTTTTGTTGAAGATAATGTGATGCAGGTAGCTTCTGACATACTTACGCTCATATATTATTTTATTTATCTTGTTTTTCTTTCAAAGGCTAAGAAAATGTTTGATGGTATAAAGATAAAGTAAATGTTGTAGAAAAAAACTGCTTGACAAAACATTTAGATAAGTGTAGTATTGTTGCATATTCTTTTTGACTGTGAAGATGTGTAAGTAGTTTTATGGTCACTCCCTTAAATGTTTTTCAAGTAAGAGAGCCGGGTAAGGTGAAAGCCGGCAGGGACCCGTAAGATGAATTTCAGCATCGGAGTTTCTGACGAAGGATTTTTGTGATCAAATAAGCAGATGTGAGCCACGCATTAAGTGACAAAAAGAGCGATTCAAACCAATCGAACTTGGGTGGTACCGCGGGTATATATGTATATTCTCGTCCCATGATGTAAGGATTACATCGTGGGACTTTTTATATGAAAAAAACAGGAGGTATAAAATAAATATGCAGGATTTAAACGAATTAAGAACAAGTATCAGTGAGATCAAGGACGAAATCGTTAACGGCGTTAAGGAGCTGGCTAATTCCAAGGCACTGTACGAGTTTAAGAAGACCTTCCTTGATTCAAAGGCAGGAAAGATCAACGCCCTTATGAAGGAGATGAAAAACATCCCCAACGAGATGAAGGCTGAGTTCGGTAAAAACGTAAACGAGCTCAAGACTTGGGCAGGTGAGAAGTTTGACGAACTTGATGAAAAGATGAAAGAAGCTGAGTCAAAGCAACGTTATGAGAATGAGAAGATCGACATCACAATGCCTTCAGTAAAGTGCAAATGTGGTAAGCTTCATCCCGTAACACAGGTTCGTAACCAGCTTATAGATATATTCGGTACCATGGGATTTGAAGTATATGATAACTTCGAGATTGAAAATGAATATTACAACCTGACAGCACTTAACATCCCTCAGGATCATCCGGCTCGTGATATGCAGGATACTTTCTACTTATCACCTGATTACCTGCTGATTTCACAGACCAGTGCTGCACAGATCCATGTTATGGAAAACAAAAAGCCTCCGCTCAAGATCCTTTCACCCGGTAAGGTTTTCCGTTCAGATGATGATGCTACACATTCACCTATGTTCACTCAGATGGAAGGCCTTGTAGTAGACAAGGGCATCACACTCTGTGACCTTAAGGGAATGCTTGATGTACTCGTAAAGAAGATTTTCGGTGAAGGTACTACCACAAGACTTCGTCCTTCATATTTCCCGTTCACCGAGCCCTCAGTAGAAGTAGACGTAAGCTGCTTTGAGTGCGGTGGTAAGGGCTGCAGACTCTGCAAGGGTACAGGCTGGATAGAGGTACTCGGCGCAGGTATCGTAAACAAGAAAGTATTAGAGAACTGCGGTATCGACTCAGAGGAATACAGCGGACTTGCATTCGGTGTAGGTATCGAGAGACTTGCAATGCTTAAATATGGCATCAATAATATTAAATTACTGTATGAGTCAGATTTAAGAGTTCTTGAACAACTTGACGATTGATGTCGAATGTTCCCGAAGGGAACGTTTGACACGGCTCCATCGTGTAACGATGGAGT